>CAZEPO010000107.1:0-4093 GCA_964514125.1 uncultured Lachnospiraceae bacterium | reverse complement strand
TATTATTTCACGCGGATACGGATTCTGTTGAGAATGGTGTCCATCTTTGCAGCACATGCTGCGTATGCTTCTTCACTCATTGCTTCGGTTACAAAACCGTATTCACCTGCAACACCTGCCTGTACTACCTCGATCTTGCCAAATACGGCTTCTGCTTCTGCAACTGAAGTACTGTCCTTCACGCGGACAAAGAACGGCTTGCTGGTACCAGATACTTCTATCATCGTCTGTTTCTCCGGGCTCCACTGAGACATCACGCTTCTGCCAAGTACCTGTGCTTCTTCGATCACGTCTGCCACAACTGCACTGGCGGTCGCCTCTTTGCCTGCACCCTGTCCATAGAACATCGCATCACCAAGCATATTTCCGTGAACAAAGATTGCATTGAACACACCGTTTACACCGGAAAGCGGATCATCCTTGCCTACCAGATACGGAGCTACCATTGCAAGCACATCGTCGCCTTCTTTGTGGCTGTATGCCAGCAGCTTGATGCATTTATTCATTGCCTTCGCATATGCGATATCTGCTGAGGTGATCTTCGTGATACCCTCTGTATAAATATCGGTAAATTCTACACGTTTGCCATAGGCAAGTGAAGAAAGAATCGCAATCTTACGGCATGCATCATGTCCTTCCACATCCGCTTCCGGATTACGCTCTGCATAGCCCTTCTGCTGTGCTTCTTTCAGAACATCTGCAAACTCAGATCCCTCTTCCAGCATCTTCGTCAGAATATAATTGGTTGTACCGTTTACAATACCGGTGATCTCATCAATCTCATCCTGTGACAGACAAGTACGAAGCGGACGAATGATCGGAATACCGCCGCCGCAGCTTGCTTCAAACATATAAGAAGCATTGTGCTCTCTGGCTGTTGCCAGAAGTTCTGTGCCGTGTCTTGCTACCAGCTCTTTGTTGGATGTACATACACTCTTGCCTGCCTCAAGCGCTCTTTTGGAAAATTCAAAGGCCGGAGTCGTTCCGCCCATTGTCTCTACTACAATCTGTACTTCTGGGTCATTGACGATCACGTCAAAATCCTGAACAACCTTCTGCTCATTTGCATCTCCTGTAAAGTCACGGCGATCCAGAATGTATTTGACATTCAGATCCATGCCTGTTTTTGCAAGAATGCTGTCGTGATTGGTGTCAATCACCTTTACTACGCCTGAACCTACTGTACCATACCCTAAAACTGCTACCTGTATCATAATATCCTCCTCAGAATTTATTCTCTTGCCAATATTTTCAAATACTGTACGCCTGTCTTCGTCTCTATCGTCTGAATCATAGTCGAAACATCTCCGGTCTCCGGAAGGACTTCAACACTAAGTGTCAATGTCGCTACTCCGTTGGTCGGAATACTCTGATGGATCGTCAAGATATTTCCATGATATTCTGCAATCACATTCAATACATCAGATAAAAGTCCCGGTTCATCATGGATCTGAAGTACAAATGTAAGTGTCTTTCCTTTTACGTTGTCACGAAACGGAAAAATATCATCCTTGTATTTGTAAAAAGAACTGCGGCTGATGCCTACCTGATCTGCTGCCTCCTGCACGGTTTCTACCCGCTTGGTCTCCAGCAGTCTTTTCGCTTCTACCACTTTGAGCAGGACTTCCGGTACCGCTTTTTCTCTGACCACAAAATACTTTGTCTTATCAGACATGTTCCCTCTCCTTACCCGTATCTATATTCTTTCGAATGCATATTATTCAGTACAATCGCTGCATTCATTTTGTATGTGTCATAGATACGTTTGTTCATTTCCCAAAGATACTAACATATTTTTTTTCGGAATACAACCCTTTTCAGCAACTTAATTTTACACTCTACCGTAAAAAAGTGTATAAAAATTGGAGCATGACATTTTGTCACACTCCAACCTATTTTTCGTTCAGGATACCATATGATCCCATCACTGACTCTGTTTATTCCTGTTCTTCCTGCTTGCCGCCAAGAGACAGCCATTTGAGATATGCATTGATAAATGGATCGATATTGCCGTCCATCACGCTGTCTACGTTGCCGGATTCCTCTCCGGTACGCAGATCCTTGACCATCTTATATGGCTGCATAACATAGGAACGGATCTGGTTGCCCCAGCCAATCTCCTTGACCTCACCTCGAATGTCTGAAATCTTGTCTGCATTCTCCTGCTGCTTGAGCAGATACAGCTTGGCTTTGAGCATCTGCATCGCCTTATCCTTGTTCTGATGCTGTGAACGCTCATTCTGACACTGTACTACAATACCGGTCGGCAGATGCGTGATACGGATCGCGGAAGACGTCTTGTTGATATGCTGTCCGCCCGCACCGCTTGAACGATAGGTATCGATACGCAGATCGTCCATATTGATCTCGATATCGACATCTTCTTCCAGATCCGGCATAACCTCACAGCTTACAAATGAGGTCTGACGCTTGCCTGCCGCATTGAACGGAGAAATACGTACCAGACGGTGCACACCTTTTTCTGACTTCAGATAACCATATGCCTTCGGTCCATTCACCTCAAAAGTAACGGACTTGATACCGGCTTCTTCACCGTCCAGATAATCCAGCACCTCTACCTGGTAGCCTTTTTTGTCTGCCCATCTTGTATACATACGATACAGCATGGACGCCCAGTCGCAGGACTCGGTTCCGCCTGCACCTGCATGCAACGTCACGATTGCATTGGCTTCATCGTATTCACCGGAAAGCAGTGTTTTGATCCTGATATTTTCCAGTGTTTCCTGAAAGCTGTTCAGTGTCGCTTCGATATCCGGCAGAACAGCCGGATCATTTTCCTCGTAGCCCATCTCGATCAACAGCTCTACTTCTTCGTATTGTTCCTGTAACTGCTGGTAAGTCTGTACATCATCCTTCAGGGACTTGAGACGCTTCATAGCCTCCTGCGACTGCTCTGGGACATCCCAGAAGTCCGGCTCTTCCATCCGGCGCTCCAGCTCCTGAATCTTCTGTTCCTTATTTACCAGGTCAAAGTGAATCCCTCACTTCCACTAATGGTTTTGTATAACTGTTCAAAATTGCCTTGAACTGATCAAGTTCAACCACAGCTTCACCTTCTTTCATTTTTCTATTATAAATCAATTATTTTTTGCGTCCGCAGCACTGTTTGTACTTCTTGCCGCTGCCGCACGGACACGGATCATTCGGATATACCTTATCCGCTACACGCTTCTTCGGTGCCTTTGGACCGGAATCATCCTTGTTGGTTCCGGTTACCTTGGCAACTTCCTCACGCTCTACCTTCTGCTCGATTCTTACATGGAACAGAAGACGAACGGTATCCTGCTGAATTGCATAGTTCATAGCCTCGAACATATCGAAGGCACTCATCTTGTATTCGATAACCGGGTCTCTCTGTGCATAGGCCTGCAGACCGATACCCTGACGCAGCTGATCCATATCATCGATGTGATCCATCCACTTGCGGTCAACAACCTTCAAAAGAATAACACGCTCGATCTCACGAAGCTGCTCCGGCTCTGCGAATTCTGCTTCCTTCAGCTCATATTTCTTCACAGCCTGCTCCTTGAGCATCTGTTTCAGTTCATTTTTGCCGGAAACCTTCGCTGTCAGCTCTGCTGTCACCGGCTCAAGCGGAATGATCGGCAAAAGCAGTGTATTGAGTTCATTCAGATCCCAATCCTCTTTGTCCGAATTTTCTCCAAAACAGTTGTCTACGGTATTGTCTACAATATCCATGATCATCTTCAGAATGGAATCGCGCATGCTTTCGCCATCCAGTACGCGTCTTCTCTCTGCGTAGATCACTTCACGCTGTTCGTTGTTGACCTGGTCATACTCAAGCAGGTTCTTACGAACTGCAAAGTTGTTGCTCTCGATCTTCATCTGTGCTTTCTCAATTGCATTGGAAAGCATCTTGTGCTCAATCTCTTCGCCTTCCTGTACACCGATTGACTGGAAGACCTTCATCATCTTCTCAGAACCAAACAGACGCATCAGATCATCTTCCAGAGAAATATAGAATCTGGATTCTCCAGGGTCACCCTGACGTCCGGAACGTCCGCGGAGCTGATTGTCGATACGTCTGGACTCATGACGCTCTGTACCAATG
>CAZEPO010000106.1:0-6773 GCA_964514125.1 uncultured Lachnospiraceae bacterium | reverse complement strand
AATATATATTCCCTATTCCGAACTAAGTATCAGTTCTGCCAACAGCAAATCCTCCGGTGTTGTGATCTTGATATTGTCATAAGACCCTTCTACCAGTTTTATCGGAAGCTTCAAGATATATTCTGCAACCATTGCATCATCCGTGATCTTAACCGCCGGATTGTCCTCTTCCATCAGTTGGTCATATGCCTCGCGGATCAATGCATACTCAAAGGACTGCGGTGTCTGAATCGTCCACAGCATCTCTCTCGGAAGTGTACATTCTACAAAGCCAGCTGAATCGCTCATTTTGATCGTATCCTTTACAGGCATTCCAACTACGCAAGCTCTGCTTTTTGGCAGTTCCTGAAAAATACGATCCAGTATCTCTGCATTCACAAATGGGCGTGCGCCGTCGTGGATCAGCACATATTGGCAGTCCGTAATCTTTTTCAGTCCTTCATAGACAGAGTGATAGCGCTCTTTGCCTCCTTCCGTTATCTGTGTCACTTTTGAAAATCCGTATTTCTCAACAATTTCATGCCTGCATTGCTCTGTTTCTCCCTTACCACAGACAAGAATGATTTCATCGATCTTAGGATGGTTCTGGAAAACCTCCAGCGAATGACAGAGCACCGGCCGTCCCTGCATGATCAAATACTGTTTTTTCACGGTACTCTTCATTCTGCTTCCGCTTCCGCCAGCCAACACGATTGCTGTATTTTTGCCTCTGTTCTCCATATCCATCCTCCTTCGCACACTATACTGCTGATCAACGTTCTCCTAATTTCAAATTCGGCACTGCATTCAGATCCAGTCCATGCCGAACACCTTTTTCAAATTCATAATATGCAGCTGCGCCGATCATCGCTGCATTATCGGTGCAGAAGATCGGTGACGGGCGATAGAATTTGATGCCGTTTTCTTCGCACGCCTTCTCCATTGCTGCACGAAGGGTGCCATTCGAAGCCACTCCGCCCGCAATCGCAAGCTTATCCATTCCAGCCTCTTTTACTGCCATGATTGCATGATCCACCAAAACTTCTGTGACTGCTTTCTGAAAAGAAGCTGCAACATCTGCTTCGTTGATTTCTTCTCCCCGCATCTTGCAGCCGTTCAGATAATTCAAAACCGCAGATTTCAGGCCACTGAAGCTGAAATCATATACCGAATCGTTCACTTTCGCCTTCGGGAAGCGGATTGCATCTGCATTTCCTTCTTTGGAAAGCTTGTCAATCTTTGGTCCGCCTGGATATCCAAGTCCGATTGCCCGCGCTACCTTGTCAAATGCCTCTCCTGCCGCATCATCTCTGGTGCGTCCGAGAATCTCATATTCACCATATTCTTTTACCTTAACCAGATGCGTATGTCCGCCAGAAACGACAAGACAGATAAACGGCGGTTCCAGATCTTTGTTTTCAATATAGTTTGCAGAAATATGACCTTCGATATGATGCACGCCGACCAACGGAAGACCTGCTGCATAACTGATCGCCTTGGCTTCTGCTACGCCGACCAGCAGTGCACCTACCAGTCCCGGCCCATAGGTAACCGCAACCGCGTCCATATCCTGTAACGTAAGCTTCGCCTCTGACAGCGCTTCCTCGATTACCTGATTGATTTTTTCAATATGTTTTCTCGATGCGATCTCCGGCACTACGCCGCCATACAATTTGTGCAGCTCGATCTGAGAGGATATGATATTTGACAAAACCTCTCTTCCATTCCGGACTACTGCTGCTGCTGTCTCATCGCAGGAGCTCTCAATCGCCAGAATCAATGTATCTTTATCCTTCATCTTTACCTCCAAGTGTCCCTCTACGGGCTACTCTTCTTCAAAATCCAATTCGATTGTTTTGCCGTCTTTTCCCGGATAAGCCTTCGGAAAAACAGCACGCACTTCGTCCATGTATTCTTCCGGATGAACCAGAGACGGACTATAATGCGTCAGCCACATCTGTGCCGGCTGTGCTTTCCGCGCAAGCTCTGCAGCCTCCTGAAACGTCATATGTTTGTATTCTACTGCCTTCTGTGCCTTTTCCGGTTCGCCGTACATACCTTCGCAGATAAACAAATCTGCACCCTGTGCCTGTCGGGCAATCACATCAAGCGGTCTGGTATCGGTACAGTACGTCACCTTCAGTCCCTTTCGGGCCGGACCAAGTACATCCTCTGGTCGGTAGCATCTTCCATCCTGCTCAATGACCTCACCTTTTTGAAGTCTGCTCCAAAATTTCATTGGAATTTCGGCTGCTTTGGCTCTCTCCACATCAAACCTTCCCGTTCGCGGAATCTCGATCGTATAACCATAACACAGCACATTGTGTTTGACACGGAATGCTGTGATCCGATAACCATTCTGCTCAAAGACCTGCTCGTTCTCCTGAATTTCCTTATATATGATCGGGAACGGAAGTTCCGGCGCGATTACTCTTAGTGCATTTACCACTCGTTCCAGTCCTTTGGGTCCAATCAGCGTCAAAGGCTCTCTGCGGTCTGCATTTCCCATTGTCAAAAGCAGTCCCGGCAGTCCGCTGATATGATCTCCGTGATAATGTGTAAAGCAGATTGTATCAATCGGCTTAAAGCTCCAGCCTTTTTCTTTCAAAGCAATCTGTGTTCCCTCACCACAGTCGATGAGCAGGTTGCTGCCGTTGAACCGTGTCATCAAAGACGTCAGCCAACGATAAGGAAGCGGCATCATTCCGCCGCTGCCAAGTAAACAAACATCAAGCATATTTTTGTTTTCCTTTTCTGATTTCTATCTTTTTCTAAACTGATGCAGTCCACATGATCACTGCATCTTCTTTTGGTTTATCATAAAAATTCTTGCGAATGCCAACGGATTCGAAACCCAGCTTTTCATATAAGTGAATTGCGGCTGCGTTGCCGGCACGCACTTCCAGCGTGTAGCGCTCTATACCGCGTGCCCTGCCCTGCTGCATCAATTCTGTGAGCATGGCAAAACCAATCCCACTATTTCGCATCTCTGGTGCAACGGCCACATTTGTGATATCCGCTTCGTCAAATGACTGAAGAAATCCACAGTATCCGAGAATCTGATCTTCATTATCCACAACCAGATACAAAGTATCCTCCGAATTCAGCGATGACCGGAATCCCTGTTCAGTCCATGGCATCGAAAAAATCCGGCGTTCGATCCCGGCAACTGCTTCAATATCTGCTTCTTTCATCTTTCGAATCTGCCACTCCATCGTATGCCTCCGCTTTTATTTCGTTTCCGCTGCTGTTTTTTCTGCACGCTCCCGCTCGGCCTGAGAAAGTCTCAGGTAATCTGGTTTATGCGCTGCTGCAGTCTCTGTTTTTCCTTCTTTTATATAGCGCATTCCGAGCGCAGCAACTGCTGATGCTCTCTGCCGGCTCATATGCGCCGGTGCAAACTGATACGGAACCGTCAGCAGCTGTTCCAGCTGCTCTTTGTATACCGGAATACCGTCACCGAGCAGCATGACCGGTTCTCCCAGTTCATTCAGCCGTGCCGCAATCTCTTCCAGTGCTGCCGGATACTGCTCCTGAATCGTCACAAATTCCATTTCCTGGCTACCCGGCTCACATGCAAAACGATAAATTCCTGTATAGACCTGAGTTCTTCTCGCGTCCATCATCGGGCAGATCACATAACTGCTGCCATACAGATTCCATGCCAGCGCATCTACCGTCGGTACAGATACGATTGGTTTATTCAGTGCAAGGCCCAAACCTTTTGCAGTCGCTGAGCCGATACGCAGTCCGGTAAACGATCCCGGTCCGCCTGCTACGGCGATCGCATCAATACTCTGAAGATCCAGATCGATCATCTTCGCTGCTTCGTTCAGCATCGGAAGCAGTGTCTGGGAATGTGTTTTTTTATAATTAACGGTATACTCTGCAAGCAGTTTTTCATCTTCCATAACTGCCACAGAAGCTACCAGTCCTGAACTGTCCAAAGCCAGTATTTTCATCATTTTCACCTCTTCTATTCTATTGTGATGCGCCGATAGTCAAAGCCCTTCTCCAGATCTTTTTCGATCAAAATATGAATCGTGTGCTCCGGCATCAGCTCCTCGATCAGATTGGCCCACTCAACCAGACAGATCCCCTGTCCGTAAAAATAGTCCTCATATCCGATCTCTTCCATTTCCTCCGGATCGCCGATCCGGTATACATCAAAATGATAAAACGGCATACGTCCTTCTTCATACACCTGCACGATCGTAAATGTCGGGCTGCTGACTGGTTCCGTAATGCCGAGTCCTTCTGCCATTCCTTTGGTAAATACTGTTTTTCCTACTCCGAGATCTCCAACCAGAGAAAAGACCTGCCCAGGTTCTGCTTCCTGCGCAAGCTTTTTTCCAAGCTCCAGTGTCTCCTGCTCGGAATGTGTTTCAATCACCATATAATCTGTTCCTCCATCTATCATCCATCTTTGACCGCTGCGGCTCTGCTATTTTTTCAACTTGCATTTTGCCGCCGGGACATGTGCCCTGATCAAAGCTCTGACTGTCGCTTCTTCTTCTCCCATCTGTTTTTTAATCCAGATAAACGCATTTTTGGTATTGGTATAAACGAGAATGCTCTGTGCTGTCTCTCGCACTTTGTATACATTGTCCCAGCTAAGTTCGCTGGAAGCCTCATCCTGTACTACCTGAATTCCTTCCTCCGCAGCAATGTATGTCAGCGGTTTCTTGAAAACAGGATTCAGTTTGGCCTGCTGTGCTGCCTTGGTATAAAGTGTCCACGGCTCATACAGCAAAAACAGAATACCAAACACCAGATATACCAGCGAATTCTGTGTACTGCGTCCCGACGGCGAGAGATAGAATCCGATCAAAACCAGTCCCAGAACGATACTGAAAAATCCAGAAAACTTATGGTAGGTGTGATACATCAGAAACTTGTACATTGCTCCTGTTGTCATTTGAATCTTAAACTCCGATTTCATGTCTGCCTCCTTGTATTTTCACTTACATTCCACACGCCTGCTCATTTCCTCATGACTTATCCACAATGGCAATCCTTTTTCCTCAGACATTTAAGAATGAAAATGGTTCTTTTTCCTGCAGAAAATGCATCAGCATATAGGCACAGACCACCGATACCCGTTCTTCACGCAAAATTCTGCGCACTTCTTCCCGATCTGCCAGAACTACTTCGATTTCCTCCGACTCTTCCATCAGCTCGGCACTGATCTCACCTTCACAGTATCCGTAAACAGTACTGCAGCATTCATCCGTCATACCGACTGTCATATAGTAAGGTCGTTCGTAGATCGACTCCACGTTCAGCGGTCGAAGCTGCAATCCGGTTTCTTCTTTCATTTCTCTGACTGCTGCCTCATGATAATCCTCTCCAGCTTCCACAAGTCCTGCCGGAAATTCGTATACATAATTGTCCAGCGGATAACGATACTGACGGATCAGCACTACTTTATCATGTTTTTCTCCATAAAGTCCATAGATTACCACGCCGTCCGGCCGCTGCTCTCTGCGGGAAATTTCCAGATCCTCCGGTGTTTTGGCTCTGGAAGCCACATAATAAAGAGAAGGCTTGCCGTTTTTGTGCTCCACCTCCAGATTATAGAGATTCACAAATGGATTTTTGGTCATCTGCTCGATTTTTTTGATCTTACCCATATTTTTCCTCTTTGTCCGTTGTCTAATGCACAGAAAAACACTGCAGAACCAAAATGATTCTGCAGTGCTTATTTACAGGTTGCCTGCCGGTTCCGGCACATGTCCTTCCTGTACTGCATTATGCAAAACTTTACTGATTCGTTTATATAATACCATAGTCGGGACAGAAATCAATACACCTTTTAACAGATTCAGCGGTGCTACACACAGCAGAGCCAGACGCGAAACACTGTTCACTGACGGGTTGATCGCACTTCCCATCTCTACGATCACATCAAGCGGCATACCATACAGTCTCGAAAACGCCGGAATCAGATACAGTGCATTGAACATACTTCCAAATATGGTCATCACTACCGTTCCTGTGATAAGTCCTGCAAGTGCCATCCTGCGTGTCTTGTGGAAATGATAGATGATCGATGCCGGTATTGCAAAGGAACAGCCAATGATAAAGTTGGCCAGATCGCCTACAAACGCTGTACTGGTTCCTTTCACGACGAGTTTGAGCAGAATCTTCACCACTTCGATGACTGCGCCGCCCACAGGTCCGAGATAAAATGCACCGATCATGACCGGAATCTCACTCAGATCCAGCTTATAAAATCCCGGTGCCAGAAATACAACCGGAAAATCAAAAATATGAAGTATCATCGCCAATGCACCAAACATACCGCAGATTGTGATATATCTGGTCTTTTTCACCTGTGCAATGCTGTTCTTCAAAACAGTCCGTTCTGTCAGCTTCGCTGCCGCGATGATTGCTGCGATAACGATCACGCTCACTCCTGCAAATTGCAGATTGTCTCCTAATGCCTGCATAAATCCTGCGTTCATAGTCAGTTCTCCTTTTCTCAAATCGATTTGGGCAATGCCCAGAATACATCTAAGAAAGGTTCTTCCAAGTCGTTGACTGCTCGTACTGTGAAAAAGAATCTCTCGGAGCTTTTTTGTTCGCTGGGGCGCTCTTTCTTATCGAATCAAAAAAGCTGCCCGGAACTCAAATCTCCGCGGCAGCCTCTTAATATTCAGCACGATCACTCTGCTCTCTTCTCTCATCCAGACTATACTGTCGGTTCTGGAATTCATCAATCTCCGATGTCACCAGATCAGCCGCTTGCGCGGGTCGCGGACTATACCGCCGGTGGGGAATCACACCCCGCC
>CAZEPO010000105.1:0-6891 GCA_964514125.1 uncultured Lachnospiraceae bacterium | reverse complement strand
GTCTTTTCAGCAATGATCTGCTCCAGCTCCTGCCTGCGGTCCTGATTATTCAGATAGCGCTCTGCCAGAAAGTCAGCAAAGACAACGAACAGTCTGGTATCGTTGGCATCCTGCATATTGAATTTTGGCTCTGCCGAGGACAGAAGTACATGGAACATACCGTTCGTGCCTGATATGATATTTTTCCACTGTGCTTTTACCTTCTGCAGATCCTCCGGTGCTGCTTTTGCATAGGACACCGCAGCTGGTTCCTGCACGAAGCTGCCCGTTCCAACTGCACTGCCCGGTCCTGCATAGGCCCCCTGTGCGCCGCCGTTGCCGGCTCCGGCAGGTGAACCGCCGTAATAATCACCCTGGCCAGCATAAAGCTCCGCCATGTAGGCATCCCCTGGATAGCTATCGTCATCCATACCATACGATGTACCCGGATAACTGCCGCTTCCTGCCGCATGGCCCGGTGCCGCAGCCGGCTGCAGCGCAGCGCCGCGCTCTAAGGCACGCTCCAGTTTGCGGATACGCTCTACCAGCGAAAGTTCATCCGATTCCGCCTCCGGCTTGCAGAGCTTGATCAGTGCCAATTCCAAAAGTACGCGCTTGTTCGTTGCGTAACGGATATTGTTGGAAAGTTCTGAGAAAATCCGAATAAAACGCATCAGTGTATCATTGCGGATCATCGCTGCTTCCTCGCGCAGCTGTACAAGATTCTCTGCTGATACATCTAAGACATCTTCCATATCGTCTGAAGCCTTGATCAGCATCAGATTACGCATATACCAGGTAAAGTCACTGACAAACTGCGTCAGATCCCGCCCCTGCATGATCAGCTTCTCCAGCGTAGCGATCACATCGACGATATCTTCCCGAAGGATCTTGCGGAGCAGATCGCTGAATACATCTGTATCGACAGCGCCAAGCACCTCGAGTACCTTGTCGTAGGTGAGTGTCTCACCCAGATAAAATGCAATGCACTGATCCAGCAGACTCAGCGAGTCTCGCAGAGAACCGTCGCCTTTTTTTGCAATATAGCGAAGTGCTTTTTCTTCTGTCTCTACGCCTTCCTGCTCCATCAGGTCCTGCAGTCTCTCCAAAATGGTCTCCTGACCGATCCGGCGGAAATCATAGCGCTGACAGCGCGAAAGGATCGTCACCGGAATCTTGTGCGCTTCCGTCGTCGCCAAAATAAAGATTACATAAGAAGGCGGTTCTTCCAGTGTCTTTAGCAGCGCATTAAACGCACCGATTGAAAGCATATGCACCTCGTCGATGATATAAACCTTGTATTTGCCATCCGCCGGAGAATATGCCACTTCCTCTCTGATCTCACGGATATTGTCAACACCGTTGTTGGAAGCCGCATCAATCTCGATCACATTCATCGATGCACCTGACGCGATCGCACGGCAGGTCGGACACTCATTGCACGGATTGCCGTTCACCGGGTGCTCGCAGTTCACCGCCCTCGCAAAGATTTTCGCGATCGAGGTTTTGCCGGTTCCTCGTGTCCCGCAGAACAGATACGCATGACCGATACGGTCCGCTTGGATCTGATTGCAGAGCGTTTTGACGATATGATCCTGTCCTTTTACCTCCGAAAAATTGTCCGGACGGAATTTTCTATATAGTGCAGTATAGCCCATATACTCACTCCTGTTTCTTAAAATAACGTTTGCTGTACTTAAACACAGGCAGTCTGCCAGATGCAGACTGCCTATCGTATATTCTACCCTATTTTGTTCAAATCATCAACAGAAAATCCATCAGTCACCAAAACTGATGCCCATCAGCTTGGCTTCCTGAATAATCTGTGCCTTCGGTGATACCATTTTGAGCTTGCCTGCTGCTTCCTCGAGCGGCACTTTTTTCATCTTACCGTCCACGATACCGACCATATATCCATATTCCTCATTCAGGATCATCTCAGCAGCTGTTACGCCGATTCTGGTAGAAAGCACACGGTCGTACGGGCACGGACTGCCGCCGCGCTGTGTATGACCAGGCACCGTAATGCGCACCTCTGGTCCATTCGCCGCTTTGATCTCCTCTGCCAGTTCATAAGCAACCGATGGATATTTTTTGCGTTCCAGCTTCTTTTTGTACTCTTTCTTGCTCAGCTTCGCATCCTGCCGCGAGATCGCACCCTCTGCCACTGCCAGAACTGTGAAGCCCTTGCCAGCCTGCGTCCGTCGGTCAATTGCTTCGATGACTTTTTTGATATCGTATGGAATCTCCGGAATCAGGATAATATCAGCACCGCCTGCAATACCTGCATACAATGTCAGCCATCCAACCTTGTGACCCATGATCTCTACGATAAAAACACGGTTGTGGGAAGCTGCCGTTGTATGAATACAGTCGATCGCATCCGTTGCGACATTCACTGCACTGTAAAAACCAAAGGTCATATCGGTACCCCAGATATCGTTATCAATGGTCTTCGGAAGATGAATCACATTCAGTCCTTCCTCCCGCAGCAGATTCGCAGTCTTCTGCGTACCGTTGCCGCCAAGGATCACGAGACAGTCCAGACGCAGTTTATAGTAGTTCTGCTTCATCGCCTCTACCTTGTCCAGCCCCTTCTCATCCGGCTCACGCATCAGCTTAAACGGCTGTCTCGAAGTGCCGAGAATCGTTCCGCCCTTGGTCAGGATACCAGAAAAATCTTTGGAAGTCAGAAGTCTGTAATCGCCGTAGATCAGACCCTTATAGCCATTCATAAATCCATAAACTTCAAGCTCATTCAGATTACTGGAAAGTCCCTTGACTACTCCTCGCATTGTTGCATTCAGGGCCTGACAATCGCCGCCGCTCGTCAATAAACCGATTCTTTTCATACGATCACTGTCCTTTCTGGTATATCTTTTTCAGTAAAATCTATTTGATAGAATCAGTATACCCTGATTTTGCCTTGTCCACAACTGCTATTTTCCAATAAACCATGTACAATCCGCTATTCCCCTGCCGCTAATCCAATTCTCAAATGCTGGATTGGATACTTTATCGTAAATAAGCCTTCTCTACAGTCCTACCTGTGCTGCAAATTCTTTCAGAATCTTCACAGATTCATTCATTTTGACTGTTTCTTCCTCATCCATAGAAATATGAAGCGGCTGATTGATACCGTCCCAGCCGATGCGGCACGGCACGGATGCGGCAACACCGGCCCAATCGCCAAAGCTCTCATCCAGTATATGTGCAACCGGAATGATCGCACTATCATCTCGCATGATTGTCTCTACGATATTTGAAACTGCCATCGCAACACCATAGAATGTTGCACCCTTCAATGCAATGACTTCTGCACCGCCGTTTTTCGTGCGTTCTTCCAACTCTTTTTTATCCAGTGTCACACCGATCTGTGATGCAAAATCATCCAGCGGGAACCCGCCGATGTTCGCAGAACTGAATACCGGAACCTGGCTGTCACCATGCTCTCCTACTACATACGCATTCACATCTTCAACATTAACACGAAGCTTTTTGCTCAAAAGATAACGGAATCTTGCGGTATCAAGAGAAGTACCACTGCCGATCACGCGCTCCGGTGCAAGTCCGGATTCCTTTTGTACTGCCATCGTTGTAATATCGGCCGGATTGGAAACGACCAGGATCAGCGGATTCTGCGCATATTCCATGATACTGCGTGTGATACTCTGCACGATTGAAACATTTGTCTTAGCCAGATCCAGACGTGTCTGTCCCGGTTTTCTTGCAATACCAGCTGTGATGATGATCAGTTTTGCATCTGCACACTCTTCATAACCACCTTTGCGCACCCATACCTGCTTGAAAAAGCTGGTGCCATGTCCAACATCCAATGCAGCACCCTGCGCACGATCCTCATTCATATCGATCAGGACGATATCATTTGCCTGTACACGCACCATCAAGGTATATGCAATTGCTTCTCCTACGTTGCCAGCTCCGATTACTACGATTTTGTCTCTGTGTGTCTTTTTCATAATATCCTCCTGTATTTTATATTGTATCTGTAAAAAAACAATTTTCCCAGAAAGTATAACACAAACAAAGCTAAGATACGGTTAAGATTTTCACATAGTTTTTTGCTTCTTCCCATGCTTTCATATGCAAACTGCTATATTTCCAGTAGCAAACTACACTTCTCTGTGTTAAAATAGCACTAATGAGATTTTATTCCAAACGATACATGGAGGTAACTGATATGAGCGAAGAAGCAACAAAAACAGAAGAAATGACTGCCCCAACTGAATCAATGGCAGATTTTGAGGATGCGATCAGCGCATCTCTGAAACCGATCCACGAAGGTGATATCCTGACAGGAACTGTAATCGGCGTTTCTGACGACGAACTGACCATAGATCTTGGTATTTATACAGATGGCGTGATCCGTCTCAGTGATGCAAGTGACGATCCTTCCTACACATTCCGTGATATAGAAGTAGGTCAGGAAATTTCCGCAACTGTGATCCGCCGTGACAATTCCCAGGGCCGCATTCAGCTTTCCATGAAAGCTGCCGCAGCAGTACTTGGCTGGGAACGCCTTATTCAACTTCAGCAGGAGCAGTCAAACATCACTGTCAAAATTTCTGAAGCAGTCAAAAGCGGTGTGATCACCTTCGTAGAAGGCATCCGCGGCTTTATTCCTGCATCCAAACTTTCTCTTAACTATGTAGAAGATCTCGACGAATGGGTTGGCAAAGAAATCGAAGTACGTGTCATCACCGCTGATCAGGCAGAAGGCCGTCTGGTTCTTTCCGCAAAAGAGATCCTGCGCGAAAAAGAAGAAGCCGAAAGAAAAACCCGTATTTCCAACGTCGAAGTTGGTCTGGTCACAGAAGGAACCGTCGAATCACTGATGCCTTATGGTGCCTTTGTCGATCTCGGCAACGGTTTAAACGGTCTCCTTCATATTTCACAGATCTGTCAGCAGCGCATCAAACATCCGGGGGCAGTTCTCAAAGAAGGTCAGAAGGTGAAGGTAAAGATCATCGCAGTCAAAGACGGTAAGCTCAGCCTGAGTATGAAAGCGCTGGAAGATGTCGCTGCCAAAGAGATTGAAGAAGAGGTATTTGAGATGCCGGAAACAGAAGCAGCTACTACTTCACTTGCTTCTTTATTTAAAAATATTAAACTTTAATTTTTCTATATAAACGGGGGATTTATGAAACGTTCAAGAGCCAATGAAATTATCCAGTATACGATCGATGCCCTGAAAAAAGCTTCTTTTCCACTTCCGCCTTTTGCATACTATACAGTTGAGGACTGGAAAAACCTCGGCGAAGATGAGGTTGAACTGGTCGAAAATATGCTTGGCTGGGATATCACTGATTTCGGAAGCGGTGACTTTGATAAGATTGGTCTTACCATCTTCACATTCCGCAACGGCAATTTCTATGCCAAAGACAAATATGCCAAACCATATGCTGAAAAAATGCTTTACGTCATGGACGGTCAGATTCTTCCTTATCATTATCACTGGAGCAAAATGGAAGACATCATCAACCGCGGCGGCGGCGATCTGGAACTGACCTTCTACAATTCCACACCGGAAGATTTTGCAGATATGGAAGGCGGTCTTGCAGGCAAACCAGGCCAATTCGCTGATACTGATGTCGTGACACAGATCGACGGCAAAAAGATCGTGCTTCCGGCTGGCGGCAAAGTTGTCCTGAAACCAGGTCAGTCCGTCACCCTCATGCCAGGTCAGTATCATACCTGGAGAGGCGTTCCAGGCACCGGAGATGTAATTCTGTTTGAAGTCTCCACCATGAACGACGATAATATCGACAATCGTTTCCACACTGCCGGTGAACGGATTCCTACAATGGAAGAAGATGAACCTGCCAAATATCTCATGTTTGCAGACTATCCAAATTACACCAAATTCGATTTCATCAAAAAATAACAGTACAAAAACAGACCTCCATGTATCCTCATTTTCGAGGGCATGGAGGTCATTTTGCCTGCAGCGCAGTTAATTCCAATAGTTCATTTCAATCCGATTCAATATCAATTCTCGTTCAAATATTGTAAAATCCCATTATAGATTGCCTGCACAACCTGCTCCTGATAGCTTTCCTGCTGCAGCAATGCTTCTTCCTGTGGATTCGTCAAAAAACCACACTCTACAATCACCGTCGTACTCGCTGAACGCTTCAATATATAATAAGAAGTATTTCCTTTTTCTTTCCGCTGGCGCATTACATCCTTCATGTTATTCAGATGTCCCTGAATCACTGCTGCCAGATTCTCTCCTTCCTTCGACTGTTCATAATAAAAAACCTGCGGCCCGCAGACCGATGCATCCTGCGGATAACTGTTCTGATGGATACTGACTGTCAAAAGTGGCTTTTCCTGTTCAATAACAGCACAGCGCCGCTGCATATCCTGTGCCTTTTTGTTCGCATGATCCTCGTCATACAGACCAGCATCGCTTACTCTTGTCTGAACCACACGATATCCTGCTTTTTCAAGCAAATCACCCAGCTTTTTCGCATAGATCAGATTCAGTTCTTTTTCAGAAATACCGCTTCCGCCAACCATACCGCCGTCAAATCCACCATGACCAGCGTCCAGTACAATCGTCCCACGCACATCCAAAAGCTCCGTTGCCCGCTCCTCATCTACTGATTCTGATACACTTTCACTGGCCTGCCGCCGAATCCCGTATAACGGCAGAAAAAAAGCAAGCCCAAACAAAAAAACAAGCATAAAATACTGCAGCACCTTCGCAGGGTTCTGTCTGGCCGCCTTTATAAATACTCTTATAAAATGCTTCACCCGATACTCCCCAAAAGCTTTTTAACAGTTTATGCCGTTCCATCCTGCCTTACAACAAAATTCTGATGTTATTTTAACACACAAAAAAACACCGTCCCCGATGCTCTACGTCATCAAAAACAGTGCCTTCAG
>CAZEPO010000104.1:0-7231 GCA_964514125.1 uncultured Lachnospiraceae bacterium | reverse complement strand
CACTTACAAATCCTGTGCCAAGCATTGCTGCTGCAGCTGCTCCTGCCAATAATGTTCTGACTGTTTTCTTCTTCATGTCTTTTCCTCCTGATCTTGGTTTTTCCCTTTTCTGTGATTGAAAAAAAATACCTGTATCAACGAGGATTGTACGCAACAAAAAGACCTTTCACCCGCAGGTAAAAGGTCTAAACTACATACACTATGTATACTTATCGCAAAACAACCAATTACTCGTGGTCTCGGGGACTTCCCCTGTCTGACTACATAAGGCAGGTCTCCTGACTTATAGATCATCGCTTCAAGCGGCCTTCCCAGTTACCCAGTGGCTTTCACTCCGGAACGTTCTGCTCCGGTTCTTGCTCTCTGCTCCCTAAATACAGTGACGAGTTCGTACAGGATTTGCACCTGTTTCCCTTTTCATCTGATCCTTTGACCGATCAGACACCTTATGCCGATATTCTGTTTTCAATCTGTTCACAGCATAGCACCAATCTTCTGAAAATGCAACTGCTATTTTACCGTCTAAACAATTCTATGTGTGCATCAGATGGACCGGAATCCCTTTCCGATGATCTCACTGCTGTTTACGATCGTGATAAACGCATGCGGATCAAGTTTGCGCAGATAAATGCGAAGCCGGTTTGTTTCACTTCTGGTAAGCACCGTCATCAGCACCTTCTGTTCCTGCTTGGTATAAATGCCGCATGCCTGCTGCTCCGTCGCTGAACGGTGCAATTCATTGATAATAAATTCTTCCACCTGCTCCGGATAGCTGCTGATCACCGTACAGACCTTCCGCAGATTCAGACTCTCGATCGCACTGTCTACCACAGTACACTTCAGGATCATGCCAAGAATACAGTACAGACCAGTCTGCACGCCATACAGATATGCCGCCACAAGCACAATACCCAGATCACTGATCAGCAGTGCTCTTCCAATCTCCAGGCTCGTATATTTGTTCAGGATCATCGCTATAATGTCTGTACCGCCGGTCGATGCACCTACATTGAATACCAGTGCTGAGCCTACTGCCGGAAGAATGACTGCAAAACAAAGCTCCAGAAAAATGTCACTGGTCATCGGTGCCTGCAGCGGCAGGATCCTTTCAAATATACTGACATAAAATGACAGTGCAAAAGAGGAATAGATTGTCCAGCCCATTGATCGTATGCCAAGGAATACAAAGCCTAAGATGACCAGCACAGCATTGACAATCCACATAAAGGAACCTACATTCCACTTTGGAAACAGCGTAGACAAAATGATCGACAGACCGGAGGTTCCGCCGAATGCGAAATGGTTCGGTGTCTTAAAAATAGAAATTCCACCCGCTGTAAAAATAAGACCCAAATTCAATAATACAAAAAAGATCAGATTGCTTTTTGTAAAAATTTTCTTTTTCATCGGTATTTTCTTCTTTCCTACAGATTATTTTCTTTTCTGTTTATATTTTTTCTCAGATAGTTTCCGATATTCGTCAGACACAGCAGCGTCACCACCAAAAAAATGCCCGGAATCAGAATGATCCACCATGAACCCGTCATCAGCGCTTTTTCTGCCAGTGAAAGCATGCTTCCCCAGGAAATGATCTCTAGTGGGAGTCCGATTCCCATAAAGCTCAGTGTCGATTCAGACAGGATCGCACTCCGCACATTCATAATGACCATAAACATGATCGAGGATACAAAATTCGGTGCCAGATGATTCCAGAGAATATGGAAAAATCCTCCGCCCATACACCTTGAAGCGATCACATATTCGCTGCTGCGCAGCTGAAGCACTTCGGTACGCACAACCTTCGCAATACTCGTCCAGCTCGTCACTCCGATCACAACAGAGAGTGTGAGCACACTGGCATTTCCCAGAATTGCCTGCAGCAAAATGACCAGCAGCAGGGAAGGAATGCTCAGAAAGATCTCTGTAAAACGCATGATCAGCTCATCCAGCCATGACGGTGCCACACCGCTGAGCGCACCGATCACGATCGCGATAACCGTCGAGATTGCCGTTGACAAAAATCCGATCAGCAGCGAGATCCTGCCGCCGTACCAGATCATCGAGAAAATATCTCTTCCCATCGTATCCGTACCGAACCAAAACTCCCGGTCCGGTGCCTGATTGTAGTGAAGCAGATCCATATACGTCGGATCCTTTGTCATCACCAGTTCTGCAAACAGGCAGCCCAAAATAATCACGCTCAAGATCCCGATCGACAGCAATGGTTTTCCCTGATACCACTTTTTTCGGAAGGGCACTGTCTCTGTCTGTTTCGGACGCTGTCCTGCAAACTGAAACAGCTTTTCCTCTCTCCGTGCATCTTCTGCCGCCTTTCCCGAAACTGGCGACGCACACACGAAGCTGCTCTGCAGCACATCTCCACATTTACAGTTTTTCACAGATTTGCCACCTCCGATCGTTCTGATATTTCTCCTGCCTTGATACGCGGATCGATCTGCTCGTTGATCATCTGACTGAGCATATTGCAGAAGATCACAAGGATCCCTGAAATCATACAGAGGATCATCAGCAGATTATAGTCGTGATATCTGGCACTTTCATAGGAGAGCGCTCCAATTCCCGGATAGGAAAAAACACTCTCCACCACATAAGTGCCGCCGAGAATATGCGGAACTGCGATCGCCATCAGGCTCAGATAGGCAGGCATCACATTGCGCAGACAGTGTCCGAACAAGATTGCCCGCTTATTCAGCCCCTTTGCCTTCGCCAGCAGGACATAGTCTGCCCGCACCTCTTCCAGAATCTTGTTTCGTATCATATAGGCATAATACCAGAGATGTTCTATCGTCACGACCACCAGCGGCAGGATCAGATGCACAGCCCGGTCAGCCAGATCATCTGCCTTTCCGGCGCTGTATGCTCCGCTGGTCGGCAGCAGACGCAGATTCACCGCAAAGATCAAAATCAGCACCAGAGACAGCCAGAACTCCGGAATACAACTGGAGATCGTACCCAATCTACACAAAATCCGGTCGATCCAGCGATCCTCATGCCACGCACAGAACACACCGAGCAGCAGTGATCCGACAAAAATTAAAAGAAATCCGATACCACCCAGCAAAATGGTATTCAAAATCCGGCCGCTGATGACCTCCAGCACATCCTGCTTATATTTAAAGGAAATACCGAATTCTCCGTGTGCTGCATTTTTGACCCATTTGACATACTGCACATAGATCGGCTCATCCAGTCCAAGCTTTTCCATCGCCCATTCCCGTTCCTGCGGACTCATTTTTTCGGTCCGGTCACCGTAATAAGACACGAGCGGATCACCGGGTGCAAGGCGTGCTACATAAAAGACAACCACAGACAGAACCAGCACACTGAGCAGAAAAACAGCCAGCTTTTTGCCGTAATAAAGAAGATTTTTCTGTTTTCTCATCTGCACACCCTCCCATCTGGTCTCAATACAAAATGCCCCGGTGAAATCTCATGAAGTGCTCCGTCACCAAAGTCAGACTCATCATAAATCTGCAGCTTACGCTTTCGCTCGCGGATCGGATCCGGGAACGGAATTGCGGATAACAGGGTTTTGGTGTAGCCGTGCTGCGGATTGCTGAATAACTCTTCTGCCGGAGCAACCTCGACCAGACGTCCGTGATACATGACACCGACCCGGTCGCAGAGATACTCTACCATCGCCAGATCATGTGCAATAAACAAAAAGGTGAAGCCGTGTTCTTCCTGCAAATGCTTGAACAGGTTGATCACCTGCGCCTGTATCGACACATCGAGCGATGCAACCGGCTCATCTGCCACCAGAAACTCCGGTTCCATGCTCAGCGCCCGCGCGATCGCCACCCTCTGCCGCTGACCGCCCGAAAGCTCCGACGGATAACGGTCAAGAAAGCTCTCGTCCAGACCGACATAGCTCATCTGAAATGCGGCCTCTGCCCTGCAGCTTCCCCGCTTGGTCGTGATATGATGCAGCTTCATCGGCTCTGCGATGATATCCGCTACCTTCATTCGCTGATTCAGACTGGAAGTGGAATCCTGAAAAATAATCTGTCTTCTGGTCTGAAGCATTTTTTTGTTTTTCTGAACTGCTTTTCTGTCGCAGATATTCACGTCCCGATACCAGATTTCTCCGGCAGTCGGCTGATAGACATTCATCAGGCAGCGCGCAGCTGTGGATTTGCCCGAGCCGGATTCTCCGACCAGACCAAAAATCTCACCTTTATAAATCTGAAAAGAGACATCGTTAACTGCACGGATCGCTGTTTTTTTCGTCAGCTGAAACTGATGCGTCAGATTTTTTACATCTACTAATACTTCTTTACGCAATCGTCTTTCCTCCTACCGGCGGAATTATTTTGGGTGCCCGTTCATCCAGCAGCCAGGTTGCCGCATAATGCGTATCCGTGATACGGAACATCGGCGGCATCTCTTCATAATCAATATTGAGTGCATATTCATTTCTGCTGGCATAGGCATCCCCCTGCGGGGGATCAATGAGCGTCGGCGGCATACCAGGAATCGTATACAATGATTCCTTGCCTCTTGAAAAAGCAGGCAGTGAACGCATCAGTCCCCAGGTGTACGGATGCCGCGGATCATAATACACTTCCTCTGCGGTTCCAATCTCCACAATCTTGCCTGCATACATCACAGCTACACGGTCTGCTGCTCTGGCTACCACGCCCAGATCATGCGAGATCAGGATCGTAGCGGTTCCCAGCTTCTGCTGAATCTCCCGCAGCAGATCCAGAATCTGTGCCTGAATCGTCACATCCAGCGCCGTGGTCGGTTCATCGGCAAACAAAATATCCGGATCCGATGCCAATGCGATCGCCATGACGCTTCTCTGGCGCATTCCACCTGAAAAATCATAAGGATACAGATGATACCGCTCCTGCGGCCGCTCAATCCCTACCAGCTCCATCAGCTCGATCACTCTCTGATACACCTGCTGCTTCGGCATATTCCGGTTATGCACCAGGATCGCCTCCGCAATCTGCTGACCAATCTTGATCGTCGGATTCAGTGATGTCATTGGATCCTGAAAGATCATGGAAAACACACGTCCCCGGATCTTCTGCATCTGAACTTCTTTATAATTCGTAATATCCTGTCCTTGAAGCAGGATACTGCCGCTTTTGATCTTTGCACTGGCAGGCAACAGCTTCATGATACTTTTGCACAATACACTTTTGCCGCAGCCAGATTCTCCTACGATTGCCAGTACCTCGCCTTTGTTCAGAGAAAATGAAACATCTCTGACTGCCTGAACTTCTCCTGCCGCACTGTCAAAGCTCACAGACAGATTTTTAATCTCCAAAAGCTTCTCCATCTAAAAATTTCTCCTCTACGCATCAAAAAGGGGCGACTTGCCCCTTTTTATTATATTTTATGATACCTACGGATTGCTGCGTGCTGTGCACTCCCACAATCCTCCCCCTCATTCGCATATCGTGGGATATTTATCCCACTTTTATGCTCATGTAGGGGCGGATCCCAAGGTCTTTCAACCACATGTGAGCAAGCTCACGTGGTTTTAGACCTTTTGACCCTGGTATCATATTATTTTTCAATTGTCCATTCTGTGACATTCCAGAAGATGCCGACTCCGTGGTGTCCCATCACAGTATCCGGATCAATCCCCTTGATATCTGCATCTGCCACATAATTTGCATCGAGATAACAGATAAATGCAAATGCCGGATCTTTGGCCAGTTCTTCCTGGAACTTGTCATAGGCTTCTGCACGGACTTCTGTATCATCGGACTGACGCGCCTGTGTCAGATACTGGTCAACCAGTTCATTGGAATAGCCAGAATAATTGGCACCCTTGTCTGTACCGAATACCTTGTAGGTATGGTCATCTGCATCAAACGGACTGCCCCAGCCAATCAGATATGCCATCTGTCCGCCCCAGTCTACCTGTGCCGGGATCTCAACTGTCACGTCCATACCGATCTGCTGCAGCTGCTGCGCTGCAATCTGTGCAATATCAATGCGAACCTGATCACCTGCACCAACGCTGATGACAAAGCCGACTTTTTCGCCGTCCCGATAATAGAATCCATCATCGCCCATCTCACAGCCAGCTTCCTCCAGAACTGCCTTGGCCTTTTCCGGATCATAGTCATAATGCTCAACTGCTTCATTATTATAAATGTTTCTCTGCAACGGACCATATGCTGTCATACCCTGTCCCAAAAGGACTGCATTGACGATCGCCTCACGATCGATCGAATAACATACTGCCGGAATCAGATCACGATTGTTCTGCCAGTATTCATTCCAGAAATTGAACAGGATTCCTCTATAGTCTGATGTTTCCATATCATAGCAGGTATATGCCCCATCTTCTGCAAATGCAGCTGCGTCCTTCGGTGTCAGAAGTGCAAGATCCAGCTCTTCCGAGCGAAGCTGCAGTGCTTTCGCATTGTCATCGGTTACGATCTTGAAAATAATCGTATCGATATTCGGTTCACCCTTAAAATATTCTTCATTCTTAGTCAGTGTGATTGCCTGACCTTCATCCCACTCTGTCAGTTTGTACGGACCTGTACCGACCGGACTGCGGAAGAAATCTGAGGTCTGCATATCTTCTCCCTCCAGCAGATGCTTCGGAAGAACCGCCATCGTCATATAATCCAGAAATGCAACATTCGGTGCCGTCAAACGGAAGGCGATCGTATGCTCGTCGATCACGTTGATCTCCTCTACGTCCTCGTAGTTCGGTGCATTTTCCGAACCATTCTCCGGATCCATGATCGCTTCAATCGTAAACTTCACGTCCTCAGCCGTCACCGGCTCTCCGTCATGCCATTTCACGCCTTCTGCCATGTGGAACGTGTAGGTACAGGTGGCCTCATCAAATTCCCAGCTCTCTGCCAGTGCCGGGATGATCTGATTGCTGCCGTCGTGTGCCGTCAGACCGTTGAAAATCAAAATATTGATTTCTCCATGCTCATCCATCGCCGGATTGATTCTAGTATAATCACCGCTGCCGTATACCAGCGTCTCTGTGTCTTCCTGTGCATATACACCAGCTGCCGGAACAGCAGTCATCGCTGCCGCCAGAAGAATTGCTGCCAGTCTCGTCCATCTGTTTTTCATGATAAATTCTCCTTTTCTCTAACAGGTATTCAGCCTCAAGATTTCAAACGTTTCGTATACGATAATTCTTTCCGTTTCTGAATGACTGTTTATAATTTAACAGATAAAAAACTGGTCCACAAGCCTCCATGGGGGATATTTTTTG
>CAZEPO010000103.1:0-7266 GCA_964514125.1 uncultured Lachnospiraceae bacterium | reverse complement strand
AAATGCACCATTTATCACCGGTATTGTGATGATTCATGCGTGCTACACGATAAATGATCGGGTCACGCATATTGATGTTCGGAGATGCCATATCGATTTTGGCACGAAGTACCTTTGCACCATCCTCATACATACCGTTTTTCATGTTTTCAAACAGTTCCAGATTCTCTTCCACTGTTCTGTTGCGGTATGGGCTGTCTTTGCCCGGTTCAGTCAGTGTACCGCGGTATTCTCGGATTTCATCCGGTGTCAGATCACAGACATAAGCTTTTCCTTTTTTGATCAGCTTCACAGCTGCTTCATACATCTGTTCAAAATAGTTCGATGCGAAAAACAGTCTGTCCTCCCAGTCTGCACCCAGCCATTTTACGTCTGCAATGATTGACTCTACAAATTCTGTTTTTTCCTTTGTAGGGTTCGTATCATCAAAACGCAGGTTGAATTTTCCATTATATTTCTTGGCAAGTCCTGAATTTAAAAGGATGGATTTCGCATGTCCGATATGCAGATAACCATTCGGCTCCGGCGGAAATCTTGTGCAGACGGTTTTGCAGTGACCCTCTGCCAGATCCTTGTCAATGATCTGCTCAATAAAATTTTTTGAAACTACCTCTTTTTCTACTGTTTCCATTCTCTTCCTCCAATTGTGCTGTGCACTATAATTAAGAATAACAAACATTATCCTCTGATTCCGACTTTCGATTTTCACCTGTTTTGCTCTAGATAAAAAATCGGACAACTTTTCTCATCATACCACACATACCCAAAAAAAACAACACACTTCCGTTCGGGATCCGGTGCATTGCCGCCCTTATTTATCCTAAAATTTTCTTTACCATTTCCGGCAATTCCTTCATACCCGCAATTGTCGGTACACTTTCTTTTACCTGACCCATTCCGTAACCTGCAAAGATAAATGGAAGTCCTGCTTTCATCGTACTGTCATGATCCCCCTGCGTATCCCCTACATAGACCGCCTGGTCGAGCTGATTGCGCTCTGCCACAAGACGAATATTGTAATCTTTTGGCTTCGAGGTATCTCCATAGCTTACAAAATCTTCTACAATATCACCGACACCTGCATGAAGAATAAAATCATCAATGTAGCCGAGTTGGCAGTTGCTGCAGATATAAATATGGTAATCCTTCGCAAGTTCACGCAGCGTCTCTACCGTATCCGGATAGATCTCACCGCCCTGTTCCTTCATATATTCTACTTCATATGCAAAAATCGCCTCTGCAATCTCACCTCTGCGCGGTTCCTCAATCATCGGAAACAGTGTATCTGCAATGTCTTTCATCGTCATTCCCATCACACCGCGAATGTCCTGCACGGTCAGCACGACATCGACATCTGAAGCATACTTTTTCAGATAATCATTCCATGAATCCGCAATCACAGCACATGCATCCCACAAAGTTCCGTCTACATCAAAAATAATCCCTTTTTTCATCTCTTTTCCTCGTCCGTTCTTTTTCATTTTTATCCATTGTACATCAAATACACCAGAAAAGAAACGAAAATATTTTATCAGTTGTCGAATCCTGTAAAAACTGTTACACTGTGAGAAGTATTTCAACTTGGAGGATGTTATGTACGATTTTATCATAAACCCTTCTTCTGGTTCCGGCAGCGGAAACACTGTTTGGAAATCGGTCGAAGCAGAATTAAATCAAAAACAGATTTCTTATAGTGCTCACCTGCTCCATGCACCAGGCGAAGCTGCTGCGGTCGCTGCGTCCCTGTCTGATCCTGATCAGCCGCGCACGATCATTGTAGTCGGCGGCGACGGCACACTCAATGAGGTGATCGGAGGACTGACCTCTTTTCACAATATCACGCTTGGCTGTATTCCAACCGGTTCGGGCAATGATTTTGTCCGCGGACTCGGTCTGGAAAAAGATCCGATAGCTGCGCTTCATCAGATCCTGAATCCACTGGAAACGACTGATCTTGACATTGGGCTGGTCGATACCGGTTCTTCTACACATTCTTTTTGCGTCAGCGCCGGCATTGGCTACGATGCTGCAGTCTGTGACAGCGTACAGGGTTCTGCTCTGAAATCCCTGCTGAACCGCTTCCACTCCGGCAAGCTGGTCTATCTGCTCACAGCGCTGTGGCAGCTTCTTACCATGAAGCTGCAGCCTCTCACGATCACAACATCAGACGGTACGGTTCATACGTTTCCGCAGACTTATTTTGCTGCATTTATGAATCTGCCCTTTGAGGGCGGCGGATTTCAGTTTGCTCCGCATGCCTCAGCAGCCGATGGCCTGCTGGATGTACTGGTCGTTGACAGTATTTCCCGCCTTCATGCGCTCCTGATCCTGCCCTCTGCCTTTCCCGGCAAACATCTTGGCAAAAAAGGCGTTCACCTGATCCACTCTGATAAGCTGACAATCCATGCCCCACAACCGCTGTGTGTACATACAGACGGTGAGATTCCGGGCTATTATACGGATATACAAGTTTCCCTGCGAAATGAAAAACTGACCGTCATCACCGGATGACGGCCAGTTTTTTGTCTTTTAGTTGAAGCCTACAAATTTCTGTGCGATCTTATATGCACCGATCGACATCTGTCTGCCCACCTTACCCGGCAGGTTCATCGCAATACCGAAGATTCCCCAGCGGATCTTGCGATAAGAAGCGGCATCTTTTTCTTTCAGATATGCCCACACATCTTTTTTCTTCTCCAGTGCTTCTTCATTGCGCGCCAGGATCAGCATGATCGAAGTCACGGTCATAATCTTGGTCAGATAGATCATCATATATTTTTTCAGACGCGGACTCTTGTCTGCAAAGTCTTCTGCTGCCATTACATCGATCATGATCTTATTGACGCGGATTTGCTGATCGATACGTCCGATCATCACCTTTTCGTTCACGGACTGATCGTCGCGACCGATAAAGTAATGATAGAGATTTACGTCCATGTAGTAGAGTTTTTTTACACTGATCAATGGCTGGAATGCAAAGATGTTATCCACATAAAACGTATGTTTCGGCAGTTCTAATCCACAGTCACGCAGCAACTGTGTGCGGTAAAAAATGTTGTGCATCAGGATATACTGAGTCTGACGCATATGACGCATCGCATCCCACTCAAAAACCTCGTTGCACGGGAATACATTTTTGAACCGCATCAGTTTCTTATGATGCGCGCCCACCTTATCATAAACAAAGTTCGCCAGCAGCAGATCGACTCCGCCCTCCTGCTCCAACTGCTTCATCTGACGCATGATCTTCAGCAATGCCTTGGTATTGACCCAGTCATCACTGTCTACTACCTTATAATAAATTCCTGAAGCATTTCTCAAGCCAGTATTGACTGCCTCTCCATGACCTCCGTTTTCCTGATGGATTGCCTTAATGATCGTCGGATATTTGGCTTCATACGCATCTGCAATCTCGGCAGTACGATCCTTGACCGAACCGTCATCCACAATCAGTATTTCGATATCCTCTCCTGCCGGAAGCAGAGACTGAATACATTTTTCCATATAGCTTTCTGAATTGTAGCAGGGAATCGCTACTGATAAAATTTTTTTACTTTCCATTTTCTACTCCTATGTCTGTTTTCCGTCCAGCAATCAGATCTGCGACGTGCCTTCCCCCTTTGGACTGAACTATTTCAGTTGTTCTGCTGTCTCATATTTTTCCTGCCCAAGCTTGATACTGAGATATTCCGTATAGGCTGCAAACGCCGCCGGAACTGCATATTCCTGCTCAGTCCGCACCGGTTCCACAAAAAGCAGTCCGTCTTTGGTCTTCGTCTGCTCTACATCCTCCACCAGAACCATATATCCGATCATATGCCATTCTACATGACTGAAAATATGCTTAGCAGAACACAGCGGAATCACACGCAGCGGTGAAAGACCAAATCGCTTCACCTGCTCAACTGCCTCCTCTCCGCTCAAATGACCTTCGACATTCGGCAGTTCATATAAACCTGCAAGCAATCCCTTCGCTGGACGCTTACGCACTGCTGCATGAAACACATCACGGATTACCAACACCGTCTTCTGTTCGATCCTTCTCGCCTTCTTGGGTGCTTTGACTGGAAGCTGCATCTGACAGCCCTGTTCATACGCATAGCAAAGTGTCCGTACCGGACAGTGTTCACATTCCGGTGCCCCATTTGGCAGACAGACCGTTGCTCCAAGTTCCATCAAAGCCTGATTGAATGCGCCCGGTCTGTCCTGCGGCATCACCTGACGCAGGGTTTCCTCCATCTGTTTTTTGACTGCTGCCTTGGAAATATCTTCATAGCTTCCGATTATCCGGCTGATCACCCGCAGTACATTGCCGTCTACAGCTGGCACTGCTCTGCCGTATGCAATCGACGCAACTGCACCTGCTGTATAGCTGCCGATCCCAGGCAGCTTCAAAAGCTCTTCGTACTGATCCGGCATCTGTCCGTCATACTGCTCCATCATCAGCAGAGCAGCTTTCTGCATATTTCGTACCCGATTATAATAGCCCAGTCCTTCCCACAGCTTCAGTAGCTGATCCTCCGGGCAGTATGCCAGTGCCGGAATATCCGGCAGTGCACTGATAAAACGGGCAAAAAACGGTTTGACCGCTTCTACTCTGGTCTGTTGGAGCATAATCTCCGACACCCACACATAATAGGGTCTCGGATCTTCCCTCCACGGAAGGACACGCGCATGTCCTGCAAACCATTTAAGAAGCGGCTCCGCCAGTTTTTCTAATTTTTCTGTATCCATTTGTTTTCGCTTTCTAATACACTATTCTGTCATAGCCTATCTTATCATCAATCAGCCAAAAACAAAAGCCCCAAAATCAGGTGGTAATAAAGGTCTGATAACCGGCCCGGCGCAGTGCCTGCTCCATCTTCACCGCATTGTCCAGATTGCGGAACGCACCAGTCTGCACCTTAAAATAATCGTCCTCCTTTAAGATATAAGACGGAAAATTTTTGCTCAAAAGCTCATGCAGCATATCCTCCGCATATTCCGGTCTGCGAAACGCACCGGTCTGCACCCGATACAGATGGCTGCAGCAAGACGGAGGTATCTCCTTTTGCTCTTGCATTTCTTTTTGCTCCTGCATCTGTCTCATTGTATCCGGACTGTCCTCCGCTTGATCGACCGTCTGAAGAACTGCATCTGCGATCGCCTGTGCAATCTCATCAAACCGATTATCAAACCGCTCATTGTCTGCTTCCGTGTTGATAAATCCAGTCTCCACCAACACAGCCGGCATCTGAGACCGCCGCAGGATCACAAGCCCCGGACGCTCCTGGATCCCGAGGTTCCGATATCCAGTCTGCTCCAGCGATTGGTTGATCTTTTCTGCCAGTTCCAGCTTCTTTCCTGAACGGTCATACACCAGCGTTTCGACACCCGAATACTGATTCGGCTGCGGACTGGAATTGCGGTGAAATGAGATCAGGAAATCTCCACTCTCTCGATTGGCAATCTGCGCCTTTTCAAACGGTGTGTCATACACGTCCTCTGTTCTTGTGTATGCCACCTCAATTCCGTTGTCCTCCAAAATCTGTCCCACGGCCAATGCGAGCCGAAGATTATCATCTTTTTCCTGTCTTCCTTCAAAGATTGCGCCCGGCTCTGCTCCGCCGTGTCCTGCATCTAATATTACTTTTGCCATACGCGCTCCTGAAACGCTTTTCCTTATTATATGCGTCAGAATCATTTCCGTACAAAATATCTGTGAAAAATTCTTTCTCTTTTTCCTCTCTTTCTCTTGACTTAATCGCTTTAAAGCGTTACAATGACAACAGTTTAAAAACTGCACCGCATTGCAGTTTCAACGCGTCTACTTAAAGAAGTTTGCTGGCGCAATAAAATCTGAGGAGGACTTGAACATGAAGAAAAAAGCAATGTCTATCACCCTTTCCGCACTGATGCTCGGAACACTGGCAGGAACTGCTGTTCAGGCGGAAGAAACTTATACAGTTGGTATTTGTCAGCTGGTTCAGCACGATGCGCTCGATGCTGCTACACAGGGCTTTAAAGATGCACTGACTGAGAAACTTGGCGATGCAGTCACCTTCGATGAACAGAATGCACAGGGTGATTCCAATACCTGTTCTACGATCGTCAACAGCTTTGTATCCAACGGTGTAGATCTGATTCTTGCCAATGCGACTCCGGCACTTCAGGCTGCAGCAGCAGCGACCAGCGAGATCCCGATTCTCGGAACCTCCGTTACCGAATACGGTGTTGCACTTGAGATCGATGACTTCAGTGGTACAGTAGGCGGCAACATTTCCGGTACTTCCGATCTGGCTCCGTTGGACGAGCAGGCAGCCATGCTGAACGAACTGTTCCCGGATGCAAAGAATGTTGGTCTTCTCTACTGTTCTGCTGAGGCGAACTCTCAGTATCAGGTAGATACCGTAAAAGCAGCACTGGAAGAACTCGGATACAGCTGTGAATATTACGCATTTTCTGATTCAAATGACTTGTCAGCAGTCGTGACTACTGCAGCTTCCGACTGTGACGTACTGTATGTACCGACTGACAACACAGCCGCTTCCAACACAGAGATCATCAACAACATCTGTCTCCCGGCAGAAGTACCGGTAGTCACTGGTGAAGAGGGTATCTGTACCGGTTGCGGTGTGGCTACACTCTCGATCAGCTACTATGACCTTGGCTACGGCACAGGCGAAATGGCTGCACGAATTCTTGCAGACGGCGAAGACATTTCTACAATGGCAATCGAGTACGCTCCGCAGTTCACCAAGAAATACAATGCTGACATCTGCGAAACACTCGGTATTGATATACCGGAAGATTATGTTGCAATCGAAACTGCAGAATAAACTTATCTCATATTTACGCTGATACATTTAAATGACGAACAAACAAAAACAGCGGGACAGGATTTTTCCTTCTCGCTGTTTTTCCGCAGGAGGAATCAAATGGAAATTATCAAACTGATCAATGCACTTCCCGGTGCCGCTGCCCAGGGACTGATCTGGGGCATCATGGCAATCGGTGTTTATCTGACCTATCGTATTCTGGACATCGCTGACCTGACCGTTGACGGTACCATGTGTACCGGCGGCGCTGTCTGTATCATGTGTATGCTCAGCGGCTGCAATGTATGGGTTGCCATGCTCGCAGCGACCGGTGCCGGTATGCTTGCCGGTCTCGTCACCGGAATCTTTCACACCTTCATGGGTATTCCGGCAATTCTGGCCGGTATCCTGACGCAGCTCTCGCTCTATTCTGTCAATCTGAAGATCATGGGCAAGGCAAATCAGGCGA
>CAZEPO010000102.1:0-7308 GCA_964514125.1 uncultured Lachnospiraceae bacterium | reverse complement strand
TTTATTCTTCGATCGTCGTGCACTCCAGATACAGTTCTTTGAGCTGTTTCTCGTCCACGATACCAGGTGCTTCTGTCATCAGGTCGGAAGCATCTTTTACCTTCGGGAATGCGATAACCTCACGAATGCTGTCGCAGCCTGCCATCAGCATGATCAGACGGTCGAGACCGAATGCCAGTCCTGCGTGTGGCGGTACACCATACTTGAATGCATTCATCAGGAAGCCAAACTGCTCCTGTGCCTGCTCTTTTGTGAATCCGAGCATATCAAACATCTTGCTCTGGATATCATTCTGGAAGATACGGACGCTGCCGCCGCCGAGCTCTGTACCATTGAGTACGATATCATATGCCTTTGCACGCACACTGCCCGGATCTGTATCCAGCTTGTCCAGATCTTCTTCCATCGGCATTGTGAATGGATGGTGCATTGCAACGTAGCGATTTTCTTCTTCATCATACTCAAGAAGCGGGAATTCTGTTACCCACAGGAAACGGAAATCATCCTTCTTCAGAAGACCGAGATTCTTGGCGATCTCGATACGCAGTGCTCCAAGCACGTCCCATACGACTTTGTTCTTATCTGCTGCAAACAGAAGCAGGTCGCCCGGCTGTCCGTCCATAGCAGTTACGATCGCACTCAGTTCTTCTTCTGTCATAAATTTGGCAAAGGAAGATTTGTAAGTACCGTCTGCATTGATCACGAGATATGCAAGGCCTTTTGCACCATAGCCTTTTGCAAACTCTACCAGTGCATCGATCTTCTTACGCGGCATGCTTCCCTGTCCGTTGGCATTGATACCACGTACACTTCCGCCTGCTGCCAGTGCATTGGTAAATACGGAGAATCCGCAGTCTTTTACCAGTTCGGAAATATTTTTCAGCTCCATACCGAAACGAAGGTCCGGTTTGTCAGAACCGAAACGGTCCATTGCTTCCTGCCAGGTCATTCTCTGGATTGGAAGCGGAACCTCTACGCCGAGCAGGTTCTTGAATACTCTTGCAAGAAGACGCTCATTGACATCAATGACATCATCTACATCGACAAAGGAAAGCTCCATATCGATCTGTGTAAATTCCGGCTGACGGTCTGCACGCAGATCCTCATCACGGAAACATTTGGCGATCTGGAAATAACGGTCATAGCCAGAGCACATCAGCAGCTGTTTGAAAAGCTGCGGAGACTGCGGCAGTGCGTAAAAATGACCCGGATGCACACGACTTGGTACAAGGTAGTCTCTTGCACCTTCCGGTGTACTCTTGATCAGGATCGGTGTCTCGATCTCCAGGAATCCTTCTTCTGCAAGGAAGTTACGGACTTCTGTTGTTACTTTACTTCTAAGGATCAGGTTTTTCTGGATATCCGGTCTTCTCAGATCCAGGAAACGATATTTCAGACGAAGTTCTTCTTTGGTCTGGCTGTTTTCCTCAATCGGGAATGGCGGTGTCTCTGACTCGGACAGTACACGAAGCTGTGTTGCACGAAGCTCGATCTCTCCTGTCTTCAGATTTTCGTTTACTGCGCCTTCACGCATTTCTACGCGACCTACGACAGCAATTACATACTCACTTCTAAGTGTACCTGCTTTTTCAAATCCTTCTGTTCCGATGTCCTTTTCATCAAAGATCACCTGAAGCAGACCTGAACGGTCACGCAGATCCACAAAGATCAGGCTTCCCAGATTTCTTCTTTTCTGAACCCATCCCATGACAGTCACGGTCTTGCCGCAGTCTGCCTTGGACACTTCAGTACAACGATGGGATCTTTTCAGTCCCTTCATAGTCTCAGCCATGTTCTATTCCTCCTAAGTACTGTATCATTACAGCATATATTTTTGGTATCATTATTCAAACAGCTCTGCCAGCTTGTCAAGAGCAACCTCAGTCTGTTCACCAGTCTCCATATCTTTTACTTTGACCAGATTCTCTTCCAGTTCCTGACTGCCGATGATCACTGTCTTCTTTGCACCGAGCTTATTGGCATATTTCATCTGTGCTTTTACGCTGCGGTCCATATAATCCGTCTCTACGATAATGCCCTGCTTGCGCAGTCCATCTACGATACGGTACGCACGGCCTCTGGCCTCTTTGCCGAGGATACCGACATACAATTCTATCGGATCTGCTGCCGGGAATTCCACGCCTTCTTTTTCCATAAAATACAGAATACGCTCAATACCCATACCAAATCCTACGGACGGGATATCCTGCTTCTCATCAATCTCATGTACCAAGCCATCGTAGCGTCCGCCGCCGCAAAGTGTGAATCCGTCGGAATCTACAAACTCAAATACGGTCTTGGTATAGTAATCCAGTCCGCGAACGATTCCGGTATCGATCACATACTCGATTCCCATCTCGTCCAGAAGTGCTTTCAGTTCGTCAAAATGCTGCTGACATTCTTCATCGAGATACTCAATCGTACGCGGTGCATTTGCCACGATCTTTTTGCACTTGTCTACTTTACAGTCAATGACACGCAGCGGATTTTTCTGCATACGCTCACGGCAAGTCGGACAGAGATCGTCCTCATGCTCTTTCAGATAAGCGAGCAGTGCATCATTGTAAGTCTTACGGCAGTTTTTGCAGCCGATGCTGTTGATGTGAAGCTTAGCGTCCTTCAGTCCCAGCTTGCCGATCAGCTCTGTGATCAGAGTGATCAGCTCTACCTCTGCCAGCGGACTTGCAGAACCAACAAACTCTACACCAAACTGGTGATGCTGTCTGAGACGGCCGCTCTGCGGTTTTTCGTAGCGGAATGCCTGTGTCACATAGTACAGCTTGGTCGGACCCGGCTGTGCGTACATATTGTGCTCCAGATATGCACGGATTGCTCCGGCAGTACCCTCCGGCTTCAGTGTAATGCTTCTTCCGCCCTTATCTTCAAAGGTATACATTTCTTTCTGTACAACGTCAGTTGTCTCACCTACGCCTCGCTGAAACAGTACGGTGTGCTCAAACATCGGCGTGATGATCTCACTCATATGGTAGGTCTTTGCAATCTCTCTTGCAATCTTTTCTACGATTGCACGCTTACGCATGTCCTCGCCATACCAGTCCTGCACGCCTCTTGGTGCCTGTGTAATCATATCTCTATTACCTCCCTGGTCAACTTTATCAGCGTTTCTTCAAAGGCATCTGTCTGAAGAATCCGTGTCAGATTTTCTCTGTTCACCACATTCATAAATGCCAGAAACACCTGTATGTCAAAATTTTTGGCTTCATCAATCATCAGCTCTATCGCTGCTTCTATATCAAATGCTTTCCGGTACGGGCGGTTCGCCGTCAGTGCCGCAAACACATCACAAACTCTGAGAATCCTCGCTCCCATGGGAATCTCATCCCGCGACAGATTCGCCGGATAGCCTGAGCCGTCACAATTCTCATGGTGGAATCTTACCATATCTATGATTTTATGAGAATACCCTTTTTTCTCCAAAATCTCTGCACCGAGATTCGGATGTCTTCGAACGTACTTCATTTCTTCGATGATCAGCGTTTCTTCCTCATGTCCATACACATACTTGGCAAGCTCCAGCTTGCCGATGTCGTGCAAAAAACCAGCCACCGCCAGCTCCTGACATGCCGCTTCATCCATTCCGAGTTCTCTGCCGATCAAAACAGCAAGATTACTGACCACACAGCCATGTACCATTTCCTTTATGACACTTGGCCGCAGGATTGGGTATTGCTTTTTGTACTCATGCCTGCCGCTCATACAGCCCATTCCTCTTTCTGTCGATCATCTCATCGATCCGCTCGATATAATTCTTGATATCCTTGACATTCTCGATCCGTTCGATCCGATCCTGTGCCCAGACCATCTTGGTCGAAGCACCGGCGCCCAATGCAAGGATGCTCTGTACTTCTTCCATGATCAGAATGTTATAAATGCCTTCTTTGCCTTCCTTGGCATAGCCGACATTTTCAAAATTGCCCGCCATATTTTTCTGGCGGTACAGATAGTACGGGAACTGTCCCATCTCTGCTGCATAGGCAGCCGTCATATCCATGATCTCCCGATTGTTCGTCATGGTCATCTCTTTGTGTTCTTCCTTGAACATTCGCAGCCTTGCAGCACGCTTGACTGCCAGTGAATGAACCGTCACACTGTCCGGATCCAGCTTTTTGAGCTGTTCCATCGTATACTGCACTTCTTCTTTTTGTTCACCCGGAAGACCTACGATCAGATCCATATTGATATTGTCAAATCCAAGCTCCCTAGCCAGATGAAATGCCTCGATCGTCTCCTCCACTGTATGATGACGTCCGATCAGATCCAGTGTTTTCTGATTCATCGTCTGCGGATTGATGGAAATTCTGGAAATGCCATGCGCCCGCAGTACCTCCAGCTTCTCTCTGGTAATACTGTCCGGACGTCCCGCTTCCACCGTAAACTCCTTGAGTTTATCATAGCAGAACTTCTCTTCCAGCTTCGTCAGCAGACGATCCATCTGATACGGCTCCAGCGTCGTCGGTGTGCCGCCGCCGATGTACACCGTATTCAGCTCTCTTCCTGCAAACGCGTCAGCTGCATAGTCGATTTCTTTGCAAAGCGCGTCTAAATACTGATCCACCTTGTCCTTCCACAAATGCAGCGGACTGGAGCTAAAGGAGCAGTACAGACAGATGCTCGGACAAAACGGAATGCCGACATACAGACTGTAGCCATCCTTGTAATTGATATCTTTCAGGATATGACGCTCTTTGTTCGCGATTGCGATCGCAAGCGCTGTTTTTTCGTTGCTTGTATAATAGGTATCGCGCATATACTGTGCGATCTCTGTATTTTTCCAGCCTTTCTCCAAAAGCTGCATTGGAATCTTAGTCGGACGAATCCCTGTCAGATTGCCCCACGGCAGCTGCTGTCCGGTAAAGTCAGAGAGCATACGATACAGCAGACGCTTCAGGATGTTTTTTACTTCCTTTCGGTCGCTCGTAAAATCGACCGGAATCGTCTCATCCAGTGCCGCGCTCTCGCCCTGTATGATCTGTACCCGGATGCTTCCGTCCGCCGAAGGCGCTCCCTGTTGTTCTGTCTTTTGCTCTGCTGTTTCTTCTGCCGGATCCTGCAATCCGTCCCCGACAAAAGAAATCACCAGCTTCAGGAGCGTATCCGCTCCCTCTTCCGGCGTATATGTGATCTGTACATCCTGCTCCGGATAAAATGCCTTCACCAGAGAATGTACGTCATATTCAAAATTTTGTCTGTTTAACTGTACTGTAATCATAGTCTGCCCTTAATATGGATTAAACATTTTTTCGTATTTGATATCGGTTGACTGATCATGTCCCGGATAAACGACTGTTTCTTCCGGAAGCACAAACAGCTTCTGATGAATGGAGTCATGAATCTGCTTCATGCTGCCAGTCGGGAAATCCGTTCTTCCGACGCTGCAGCGAAACAGGGTATCCCCTGCAAAAAGAACTCCTTCTGTTTCAAAATAATAGCAGCATCCGCCGATCGTATGACCCGGTGTATGGATTGCTCTTATCTCAAATCCTGCCAGCACAAGCTGCTCCTGATCGATCAGATAATGATCCGCACTGGCTGTATATCCACGACCAGTCATCATAGAAAGGTTTTTATCCTCATTTTCCAGGATTTCTTTCTCCGCAGTGTGTGCATAAATCGGGATATCATACTGTGCTTTCAGCTTCATCGCTGCTCCGATATGATCGAAATGACCATGTGTCAGCAGGATTGCCTTCGGCTGCACATTCATCGCATCAATTTCACGGATCAGACGCTCCGGCGCAGCTGCCGGGTCGATCACCAGCAGCTCTCCAGTCTCTTTATTTGTTACCAGATAACAATTGGTCGCACATATACTCAGCACGACAGTCTTGATCTGAAGTTTTCCCATGGCTGTTTCCTCTTTATCAACTGCTGCTTCTGACTTGAAGCAAGTTTCTAATGAATTGCAATATACAAACCGATTCGTTTTATCCGGCAGTACGCTCGATATCAATCACGCTTTCTACCTGACGCAGCTTCTCGATCAATGTATTCAATGTGCCCTTGTCTGTCACTTCAAATGACAGCGCGATCGTCGCGATTCCCTGTTTGCTTGTACGGGAATTGATTGAATTCAGATCAATCTTGCGCTCCGTGAAGATTTTGGAAATATCCACCAACAATCCGGTACGGTTGTTGCAGTAGATCATGATCTCGGCCAGATACAGACCATTCTCACCGCCCATCGCACTGCTCTGCCATTCGGCATCGATCAGGCGATCCCGCTCAATCTCCGGCAGATTGATCACGTTCACACAGTCTGTCCGATGTACGGTCACACCTCTGCCGCGGGTCACAAAGCCTACGATCTCATCACCCGGAATCGGGCTGCAGCATTTTGCGAAACGAACGCTGACATCATTGATGCCCTGTACCGTGATACCGCCCTTGGATTTTTTGACCTTGACCGGTGCTGCGGAATCCTTGGCATTCTGTGCCGCCTCCACGATCTGCTCATCAGTGAGTTCTTTCTTGTGTGCCTGTGTATAGCCTTCAAGGAGCTTATTCGCTACCTGTCCTTCTTTGAGTCCGCCATGTCCCAGTGCTGCCAGCACAGAATCCCAGTCGCGGAAACCATACTTCGCCATTGCGCGTTCCATATATTCGGATTTCAGAAGATTGGAGGCGATCAAGCCTTTTGCCCGGAAATAGTTGGCAAGCATTTCCTTGCCCTTCACAATATTGTCTTCTTTCAGCTCCTGCTTAAACCACTGATTGATCTTGTTTTTCGCCTGTGAACTCTTGACGATCTTCAGCCAGTCACGGCTCGGCCCCTTGGAATTCTGCGAAGTAATAACCTCAATACGGTCACCATTCTGGATCACATAATCAAATGTCACCAGCTTGCCGTTGACTCTGGCTCCGATCATCCGGTTGCCCACCGCACTGTGAATGCTGTACGCAAAGTCGATCGGCGTGGAACCGTTCGGCAGATTCTTGACATCACCGGACGGGGTAAAGCAATAAACACTCTCTGAAAAGAGGTCAAAATCACTCTTCAGAAGGCTCATAAACTCACGGTTGTCCGACATCTGCCAGTCCAGAACCTGACGCAGCCAGGAAAGCTTCTCCTCTGCGTTTTGTGCGCTGGTCTTTTTGCCGTCTGCCGCTTCTTTGTATTTCCAGTGTGCTGCGATACCATACTCTGCGGTGCGGTGCATCTCAAAGGTACGGATCTGAATCTCAAACGGCGAACCGTTCGGACCGATCAGCGTGGTATGCAGTGACTGGTACATGTTCGGCTTCGGCATGGCGATATAATCCTTGAAACGTCCCGGGATCGGAGTATAC
>CAZEPO010000101.1:0-7316 GCA_964514125.1 uncultured Lachnospiraceae bacterium | reverse complement strand
ATCGAAGGTCGTTTTGACCCGCAGGAGTTCTACCAGGCAGTCCGTGGTCTGGAACAGATTCCGGAGGGCGGAGCACGCTGTCATGCCTGCTTTGAACTGCGGCTGCGTGAGGCAGCAAAAGCCGCTGCAGAGGGGAACTTCGATTATGTGACCACAACTTTGACGATCAGCCCACTGAAAAATGCACCGAAGCTCAACGAGATTGGTGAAGCACTCGCCCAGGAATACCAGGTCACCTGGCTTCCTTCTGACTTCAAAAAGAAAAATGGATATAAGCGCTCTGTCGAGCTGTCCCAGGAATACGGCCTCTACCGCCAGGATTACTGCGGCTGTGTCTTTTCCAAACGCGAAGCTGAGCAGCGCGCCGCAAAAGCTGTTGAGATCTCCCTCGATGACCTCACTGTCGGTTCTTATGTCAAGGTTGTTCTTGATGAGGACAGCTGCGCTTCTGTTATCACGGTTCTTCAGGAATAACATAACTTTTTCTGGATAAAATTTTTCTTGTCATATACTGATGTATCATTTATATTATAAAAAGGTTCGATTCTGACAATCTGAACCAAAACTTAATAATTGTCAAATATGATAAGGAGAATTTTATCATGAACACAGTACTTACTTTGATCAAGCTTCTCGGTGGACTCGCCATGTTCCTCTATGGTATGGAGGTCATGGGTGACGGCCTGAAGCAGGGCTCAGGTGAAGCTCTGAAAAACTTTCTCGGGAAGCTGACACACAATGCGCTGCTCGGTCTTCTGACCGGTGCACTGGTCACTGCTGTGATCCAGAGTTCTACCGCTACCATCGTGCTGACGGTTGGTCTGATCGGTGCCGGTATCCTGAATCTGCAGCAGGCTGTCAGCATTGTACTTGGTGCCAACATCGGAACCACTGTCACCGCACAGATCATCCGTCTGATGGATATCGACTCGGCTGGCGGTTCACTCCTTTCCTTTTTTAAGCCGGATACCCTGGCTCCGCTGGCACTCCTGATCGGTATCATTCTGATCATGTTTATCAAAAAGAATGCAACCAAAAACATTGGTATGATCTGTATCGGTTTCGGTATCCTGTTTACCGGTCTTCTCTCCATGACAGACGCGGTGGAGCCGCTTGCTGAATCACAGCTCTTTATCGATGTACTGTCCTATTTCTCCAATGTGCCGATCCTCGGAATCGTGACAGGACTGGTGTTTACCGTGATCATTCAGAGTTCTTCTGCAATGGTCGGTATCCTTCAGGCATTATCTGTCACCGGCGCGGTCACATTCAATCTCGTTTATCCGATGATCATGGGTATCAACCTCGGAACCTGTGTTACGACTGCCCTTGTCTGTTCCATCGGTTCCTCCAAGGATGCCAAACGTACCGGTGTCGTACACATCGTATTCAACTGTATCGGTACCGTACTGTTTATGATCGTTATGTCACTCATCCGCAGCGCCGGTCTTTTCCCGGATCTGTGGAACAGTGTTTCTGACAGCGGTATGATCGCCAATTTCCAGACCTTATTCAACCTGGTCACAGCGATCGTCCTGCTGCCGTTTACCAACTGGCTTGTCAAGCTCTCCTGCCTGATCGTCAAAGAAGATCCGGTACCGGAGGACAAATATCCGGAGCTTGCAGCATTGGATGAAAAGCTTATGATCTCACCGGCACTTGCACTGGAGAGTGTTTCCAAATCTCTTACTGCCATGATCAAGGCTGCCTGTGACAATGTCGCACTGAGCTTCGAACAGTTCAAAGCTTATGATGAAAAACGTGCTGCTGAAATCGAAGCTACAGAAGAACGTATTGACCAGTTCACGGACAATGCAGAGAACTATTTTGTTCAACTGTCAAAGAATATCGAAAATGATCGTGACAACCGTCTGCTGAATATGTTTATGCAGTGTACACCGAACGTAGAGCGTATCGGTGACTATGCGACCAATTTTGATGAAATGGCCAAAAAACTTGCTGACGCGAACCAGACCTTCTCGGAAGGTGCCCAAAAAGAATTCGAGATCCTCAGTAATGCAGTTCTCGAGATCCTTCATCTTACGGTGCAGGCGATTGAAACAGATGACGAGCAGACGGTACGACGCATCGAGCCATTTGAAGAGGTTATCGATGATATGGTACTCCTTCTGAAAAACCGTCATACTGCCCGACTTCGTCAGGGTATCTGTTCGGTTGATACCGGACTGGTCTTCATGGATGCGCTCACACATTTGGAACGTTCTGCTGACCAGTGCTCCAGTATCGCGATGCTGATCCTCGGAAAACGCGATGATGAAATTACCAAAAATCACCACCGCTATCTCCACGAGCTTCACTCCACCGGAGATCAGGCATACCTGTCAGAGCATCAAAAACGCAGAGAACAGTATCTCGCTCCACTTGAAACAATCCAATATTAACCACAAAAAATACCGCCAAAACGGCAGGAAGCCAAAAGCTCCTCAGGTTTTGACGGTATTTTTCAGAACTAAACTACTTATTCTTCTTTTAGACAAACATAAAATAGATCAACACAGCCAGTCCAAGTACGATGCGGTAAACACCGAATACAACGAAGTCATGCTTTTTGATATAGCCCATCAAAAACTTGATGATGAACATCGAAGAAACAAATGCAGTCACCATACCGATCAGCAGAATGATCAGTTCCTGTGATGTAAAGATCAGGCCGAATTTGAGAATCTTCAGCAGGCTGGCTCCAAACATAACCGGGATTGCCATAAAGAACGTAAACTCTGCTGCTACTGTTCTGGAAACGCCGAGCAGCAATGCTCCTACGATCGTTGCACCGGAACGGGAGGTTCCTGGGAAAATCGCTGCGATCAGCTGGAACATACCGATCGCAATGACGGTGCGGTATGACAAATCAGCAAGTGAATTGACGCGTGCGCGTCTGCCCTTGTTTCTGGTCTCTACGATCAAAAATGCAATACCAAAAATGATCAGTGCCAGCGACACACATACATAGTTGTAGAACAATTCCTCAAAGAGATCATTAAACAGAATGCCGACGATCGCTGCCGGAATACATCCAACGACAATCTTGAACCACAGACTCATGATGTCTTTTTTGACATAGCGCAGCACGCCCTTCTGTCCAAGTCGATTCGTTCTGTGTGTCACTCCAAATGGAAAGATCTGATTCCAGAACAGAATCACTACTGCTATGATCGCACCGAGCTGGATCACTACCTCGAACATGCTGTAAAATTCTTTGGACACATCCAGTTTGATAAATTCATTCAACAATATCATATGTCCGGTACTGCTGATCGGAAGCCACTCTGTGATCCCTTCTACAATACCGAACAGAAATGCTTTCAAAAATTCTATCATCTTTTTTCATTTCCTCCTGTCTTTTGTTCAGTAATCACTTCTTATTATACACAGATTTTGCTACATGGCAATTGATTTCTTTTGAGCCAGCCTTTATAATAGCCTTACAAAAAAGCAAATTGGAGGCACTTCGATATGACAAGTGAAGATTATATCAAAGCATATAAAGCTGGCAAACGAGATTATCAGTTGAGATGGCTCCGCGGTGAAAAACCGACGCTGGAAGTTCTGGACGACATTCTTCCTATGGGAGAATCGCCATCCATGTCTTCACTCGGACTTGTACAGATCCCGATTGACCAGATTGTCGGAACACGCTATGAAGGCAGAAGCAACGCATTTGCCGGCAACTTTATGCCGATTTTAAAAGAAGGATCGGAATTTGAGCGAAAATGGTCCAATCTCTGTGAAATACATCAGACAGAAGGCATTCGTGATCCGATCAAAGCTGTGGAGTATATGAATAAATTTTATGTTCTGGAAGGAAACAAACGTGTCAGTGTCATGAAATATTTTGGCGCAGTCTCCATTCCAGGCTATGTAACTCGTCTGATCCCGCAGCGCACCGAGGAAAAAGAAAATAAGATTTATTTTGAGTTTATGGACTTTTATCGTCTTTCCAAAATCAATTACATTTGGTTTTCCAAAGAAGGAAGCTTCGCCAAACTGCAAAAGGCAGTCGGAAAGGAGCCGGATGAATTATGGACTGATGATGACCTCATCATTTTCAGTTCATTTTATACACGCTTCACTGCTGTTTATGAAGCAAACGGCGGAGCCAAACTTTCCATTACGGCTGGAGATGCGTTTCTTGCATTTATTACGCTGCATGGATATAACAACGCCGAACAATACTCTGCTGAAAAACTCAAAAAACGAATCACCGGTTCTTGGGAAGAATTCACCTTATTGGAAGACAGCAAATCAATCGATCTGAAGCTGAATCCAAACATTGAGAAGAAGCCTCTTCTTACCCGTCTTCTTCCTGTTGGCAAACCAAAACTCCAAATTGGATTTATTTATGAACGAACTGCAAGTTCCTCTGCATGGACGTATGCACATGAGCTTGGCAGAATGCATCTGGAGCAAGTATTCTCGGATGAAATCACGACACGCTATTATGATAATATTACAGTAGATACAGTCACAGATTGTCTGAATCAGGCAATCGCAGACGGATGCAATATCATCTTTACCACCACGCCTGCATTTGTATCTGCCAGTGTACGGGCCGCGATCGCATATCCGGAAGTACGCATTCTGAACTGTTCGCTGAACACTTCACACCGCTATATCCGTACCTACTATCCTCGTATGCATGAAGCCAAATTCCTTATGGGTGCAATCGCAGGTGCCATGGCCGAAAACGATCGGATCACCTATATCGCAGACTACCCGCTCCTTGGCAATATCGCCAACATCAATGCATTTGCTCTTGGTGCCAAGATGGTCAATCCGCGTGCAAAGATTTATCTGGAATGGTGCAAGAAAAAAGATTTTGACAGCGTTGAATGTATTCAGCGTGTCAATCCTTCCTGCATTTCTGGAAAAGATATGGTCATCCCGGAAGAAGGAGACCGCTATTTCGGCATTTATCACATGAAAGATGACCGTCCGCACAATCTTGCCATGCCGCTGTGTCACTGGGGCAAATTTTATGAACAGCTGCTCCGTACGATCATCGATGGTACCTGGAAATATGATGACACCTCCAATCGAGCGATCAATTACTGGTGGGGTATGTCTTCTGGTGTCGTAGACGTAATCTGCTCTCATAACCTTCCGCTCGGCACCAAACGCCTGATCGATCTGCTGAAGCATACAATCTGCAACGATTCCGTCAATCCATTCTACGGAGCTCTCTATTCGCAGACTGGACTCGTACCGGAAAGTGCGGAATCGCATGACCTCTCTCCGGAGGCCATTATCAAAATGGACTGGCTGGCAGAAAATATCATCGGAAGCATTCCGGAAGCCGACGAGCTGATGGAGCAGGCGATACCGACGCTGGCTCAGCAGGGTCTGCCTGGCAATGACTACTAAAACGAAGAGGATAATACATATATGCGCATTATGGTAATCGCAGATGAAGAATCTGACTACTTGTGGGATCATTTTGATAAAAGCAAGCTGGAGGGAGTTGACCTGATCATCTCATGCGGTGATCTGCATCCCCACTACCTCTCCTTTCTTGCCACCTTTACATCCGCTCCGGTCCTTTATGTCCATGGCAATCATGACGTAAAATACGCAAAAGTACCTCCTGACGGATGTACCTGTATCGACGACAAACTGTTTGTCTATAACGGTATCCGTATTCTTGGGCTTGGCGGTTCCATGCGTTATCATTTCGGTGACCACCAATATACCGAACGTGAAATGCAAAAACGCGTAAGAAAGCTCCGTATTCCGCTTTTCATGCATCGCGGATTTGATATTCTGGTCACACATGCACCCGCTTATCAGCTCAATGACGGCCGCGATCTGCCGCATCAGGGTTTTCAGACCTTTATTGATCTGATCAAAAAATACAAACCCAAATATTTCCTTCATGGCCATGTTCACATGTCATACGGCCATGAACACAAACGCTGCGATCGTTATCTGGATACCCAGGTGATCAATGGATATGAACGCTTTGTCTTCGACTACGAGGACGAAGAACCCAGCAAACATCGCTTCGGAAAGACACCGGAAGATCCCAAACCGCAATAAAACTACCGCCGGACAAACAACTGCTTGTCTGGCGGTCAATTATTTTGAAAGGACAAATATGCCAAATATTATAGAAATAAATGATTTTTCAGCACCAGAGCTTGATGTCTATGCAAGACTTACTGAAAATCAGCTCCTGAACCGCCATGAACCGGAAAAAGGCATCTTTATCGCCGAAAGTCCGAAAGTAGCGGAACGCGCATTGAATGCAGGCTACGAGCCACTCTCTCTGCTGCTGGAACCCAAACACATCACAGGCGAGGCACGCGAGATTGTTGCACGCTGCAAAGATATCCCAATCTATACTGCGGAATTCGAAGTGCTGAAACAGCTGACTGGATTTCCGCTGACACGCGGTGTACTCTGTGCCATGCGGCGCAAGCCACTCCCCTCTGTAGAATCCGTCTGTTCCAACGCACGCCGGATCGCTGTACTGGAAAATGTCGTCAATCCGACCAACGTGGGCGCTATTTTCCGTTCAGCCGCCGCTCTGAACATGGATGCGGTATTGCTCACCCCTGCCTGCAGCAACCCGCTGTACCGACGCGCCAGCCGCGTCAGCATGGGAACCGTTTTCCAGATCCCATGGACCTACATCGGCACCGATGACAGTACCTGGCCGCAGGACGGCATCAAACAGCTCAGGGAGCTCGGTTTCAAAACCGCCGCAATGGCGCTGAAGCAGGATTCTGTGACAATCGATGATCCTCGCCTTGCCTCCGAAGAAAAGCTAGCAATCATCCTCGGCACCGAAGGGGACGGACTGGCTGATACGACAATCGCCGACTGTGACTATACCGTGCTGATTCCTATGTCACACGCCGTCGATTCCCTGAACGTAGCCGCTGCCAGCGCAGTCGCCTTCTGGGAACTCGGAAAGCATTGAATTTAAATCTAGGACGCTCAAGCGAAAGAAAGTCCGACACTGCAGACTGTTTCGAAGGCTAAGAACTTCTACGCACGAGCCCGTATTTGTGTAAAACAAAAAGTATATGACAAAACTCGTTCCAAAGGGAACTCAAACAGTTGTCATATACTTTTTCCACAAATACGGGCTCGTGCAAGAAGTTTAAGCCTTCTGCAAAGGTCTGCAGTGTCGGACTTTCCTTCTGCCTGAGCTGTCTATGATAATGATAGAAACAAGATATTTCCACTGAAATACGATTCGTAAACAGCAACTCAGTATCAAAATAATATCCATGGACAGCCCTGAATTGAAAAAAAGATACTTTCTACTTGACTTGTGAGGAAGTGCTAAAATT
>CAZEPO010000100.1:0-7486 GCA_964514125.1 uncultured Lachnospiraceae bacterium | reverse complement strand
ATTCCTATATTTTTCCATTAAAAAAGGCAACAAAAACCAGACCTTTCTATGCAGAACCCCGTTCTGAACATTGAAAAGCTTGTTTTTGTCACCAGGAAATTATAAATAAGTGGATAATTCGCCCTGTACAGCATAGATAGCTTCCGGCTATACGGTAACACTCTACCTGCGCACGAATTTCACGTGCCCGCGCACTATGCCTTAGCCATTTTTCGACCCTTATATTAAGTTTTTCACCAGCACTTTTGCAAAAGAAAAAGTCATGCCGGATTCTTCGACATGACCATACTGTGCAGATTAGATCACTGTACCTCCAGAATCCGTGGAGTGCTGTACATCAGTCCTGAGAACGTATCTGACTTAAAAACAATCGGCAATGGACTTCTGCTCCTTGTTTTATCACAGTAGCGTTCCTGTGCGGGATTCTCACCCGGCTTCCTATGCAGCATCGGCTGCATAAAATTCTCACGACTTCATCTGCATTTAAGATACCTCATTTGACAGGAAAAGTCAAATCCTTTCTCTGAATCTGAGCATGCTTATTTTTTCAGTGTCAGTTTTACATTTTCTTTGCCGAACAGATCCGCAAGTGTACGCTGCATCTGCTCGTCCGCATTGATCTTCCAATTTTCTCCCATTCTGCGGACGGCGCGCTCGCTGCGCACATAGATCGTCACATAATCCTTACCCTCTGAATGGCGCAGAGCATCAAAGAGCTGCTTCTCTTTTTCTTTGTACTCATTCATATCTGCGAACTGGATCCAGAGTTCCTGTGGGATCTCATCAAACGGCCAGATTTTTTCACAGATCAGCTTGCTCGGCTTGTCATCCTCGGCATTGACGCGTCCGCGTACGAAAACCTTGCGGTCTTCCTCGAGGAACTGGCTGTTCTTTTCGTAATCGCGTGGAAATACTACAACCTCCACGTTGCCGACCAGATCCTCCAGCGTCAGAAATGCCATCGTCTTGTTGTTTCGTGTATATTTGATCGTCTTGGCTGTGATCATGCCGCCGACAACGGCATAACTGCCGTCCTTTACCTTGGAGACACCGGTCTCTTCATCCAGTGCGAAATCGGAGGTCACGTTGGAAATATTACGGCGCCACAACTGCTCATATTTTTCCAGCGGATGGCCGCTGACATAAATACCGAGCACTTCCTTCTCGAAGGCCAGCAGCTGCTCTTTGTCGAATTCACCGACATTCGGCATCTGTACCTGATATTCCTTCTTCTCTTCCTCTCCCATCAGATCAAATAGTGACATCTGACCGGTCACGGCAGTCTTGCGTTCCATATTGACGCGGTCCAGAACACCTGCATAGACATACATCAGCTGCTTGCGGGTACCGCCCAGACTGTCGAGTGCACCTGCCTTGATAAAGTTCTCCAGTGTTCGGCGGTTCACCTCTTTGCTGGAGCAGCGTTCGATAAAATCTGCCAGACTCTTGTACGGTCCGCGCTGCTTCCGCTCCTGCACGATCGATTCAATGACCGGTTTGCCGATACTTTTGATCGCGGAGAGGCCGTAACGGATATTTTTGCCGTCTACAGAGAAGCTTCCCTCACTCAGGTTGATGTCCGGAGGCAGGATGCCGATCCCCATCTGGCGGCAGGTCAGAATGTATTCTGCCACCTTGGTCGCGTTATCGATCACAGATGTCATCAGTGCAGCCATAAACTCAACCGGATAATAGTATTTCAGCCATGCAGTCTGATAGGCTACGATCGCATAAGCCGCTGCATGGGATTTGTTGAACGCATATTTGGCGAAATCCGTCATATCGTCGTAGATCTTGTTGGCTACTTTTTCATCGATACCGTTGGAAATGCAGCCCGGAACGCCCTCTTCCACGTTGCCGTATACAAAGTTCTGACGCTCCTTCGCCATGACGGATGCCTTCTTCTTGGACATGGCACGGCGCACGAGGTCGCTTCGTCCAAGCGTATAGCCGCCGAGGTCTCGCACAATCTGCATAACCTGCTCCTGATAAACGATACAGCCATAGGTAGGCTCCAGGATCGGCTCAAGCTGCGGGCAGTCATAGGTGATCTCATCCGGGTGATTTTTGCCGCGGATGTACTGCGGAATGAAGTCCATCGGACCCGGACGATACAGGGAAATACCCGCGATCACGTCCTCCAGACTCTGCGGCTTCAGCTCCTTCATGAAGCTTTTCATACCGGCACTTTCCAGCTGGAACACGCCGTCTGTCTTACCCGTTCCGAGCGAATCCAGCACTGCCTTATCATCATAATCGATCTGCTGCATATCAATGACCTTGCCTGAGGTCTTTTCTGCCATACGCGCCGCATTCTGAATTACAGTCAGCGTACGCAGCCCGAGGAAGTCCATCTTCAGAAGCCCCAGTTCTTCCAGCGTCGTCATCGTGAACTGTGTTGTGATCGTGCCGTCAGACGCTCTGGAAAGCGGTACATATTCATCGACATCCTTCTGGCTGATCACCACACCTGCTGCATGCATCGAGGTATGGCGCGGCAATCCCTCCAGACGTTTGGACATGTCGATGAGTTCGCGCACCTGGGTATCATTTTCGTACATCGTACGCAGCTCTGTGCTCATATCAAGTGCCTTGTTGATCGTGATGTTCAGCTCCTGCGGGATCAGCTTGGCGATTGAATCGCAGAGCGTATACGGCAGATCCATCACGCGGCCCACATCACGGATCACACCGCGCGCGGCCATCGTACCGAAGGTCACGATCTGCACCACGCGGTCTTTGCCGTATTTGCGGACAACATAATCGATAACCTCCTGCCGCCGTTCAAAACAAAAGTCAATATCGATATCGGGCATCGATACTCGTTCCGGATTCAAAAACCGCTCAAACAGCAGGTTATAGCGGATCGGATCCAGCTGTGTGATCCCCAGTGTATAGGACACGATACTTCCAGCCGCAGAACCTCTTCCCGGGCCTACCATAATATCATGCTCTCTCGCATAACGGATAAAGTCCCATACAATCAGGAAATAATCGACATAGCCCATCTCTTTGATCACTGAGAGCTCGTAATCGAGCCGCGGCTTCAGTTCCTCTGCTCTGGAACCATACAGACGCTCTAATCCCTCAAAGCACAGCTTGTTCAGATATTCCCAGGAGGTGTACGGTACCGGGACATCGAATTTCGGCAGCTTCGTCACGCCGAATTCAATCTCTACATGGCAGCGCTGAGCAATCTTCCAGGTATTCTCGAGTGCTTCCGGTGTCGCCGGAAAAAGTTCTGCCATCTGCTCCGGTGATTTGACGAAATACTGACCGCCTTCGTAGCGCATACGATCTTCATCGGACAGCTTCTTACCTGTCTGCAGACAGAGCAGGATATCATGGGATGCCACATCATCCTCAAAAGTATAGTGTACATCATTGGTCGCCACAAGCGGAATCCCGGTCTCACGGCTCAAGCGAAGCAGCTGCTGGTTGACCATCTTCTGCTCCGGAATCCCGTGATCCTGCAGCTCCAGAAAGTAATTGTTCTCACCGAAGATTTCACGGAATCGCAGCGCCTTCTCCCTGGCCTCTGCATAGAGTCCGCGGCTCAGATAGCGCGGCACCTCGCCTGCCAGACAGGCACTCAGGGCAATCAGTCCCTCATGGTACTTTTCCAGCAAATCCATATCGACACGCGGCTTGTAATAAAAGCCTTCCACAAAGCCCTTGGACACGATCTTCATCAGATTCGCATAGCCGGTATTATTTTCTGCCAGCAGCACCAAATGATAATAGCGGTCTTCATCGCTGCCCAATTCCCGGTCAAAACGTGAATTGGGTGCTACATAGACCTCGCAGCCAATGACCGGATTGATGCCGGCCGCTTTTGCCTCTCTGTAAAAATCGATCACGCCATACATGACACCATGATCCGTGATCGCCGCGCTGTCCATTCCAAGCTCCTTCACCCGCGCTACATATTCTTTGATCTTATTTGAACCGTCCAGCAGAGAATACTCTGTATGGACATGAAGATGTGTAAAATTCACGTTGTTTCCTTTCCGCCATTTTGTTGCCATCAATTTCTGTTTTTATCATTTCTATCTTTCCTACTATAGCATAATTTCTTCTGTTTTTCATCTCTTTTTCTGCGGGTAAGATCACACGAAAAAGCTCCCGCAAAATCCCAATGCCTGATGCATGGAACGCTGCGGGAGCTCCCTATTATCTCGAATCCTGATTATTCATTCATCATGAAGTTGATCAGCTTATCAATATCTTCTCTCTCGTAAGCTACGATCTCCAGCTCCGGAATCTCACCGTTGGAGAAAATGTTTGCCATAGATACGTACTGACTCAGCTTGGATTTCAGATTCAGTCTGTCGCCTTCTCCTGTTACTAATTCTACTCTACCTGTACAAGCATCTACCACTTCAAAAAATCTATTGATGTTTCTAATATTCTGTACTTTCATTCGCTTGTCTCTCCTTTTCTTAAACTCTTTTCTTCTCTACACCGTAACTATACGACAAAAGTTTAACAAATGCAAGAGGTTAAATTTTTTTCAGCGTTTTGGTAGTTTTTCACAAAAATGCGACCACTATTTTGTGGCAATTGCCTCAATCTCAAGGAGTACATCCTTCGGCAGACGAGCTACTTCTACGCAGGAACGCGCCGGAAATGCGCCTGTAAAGAATTTGGCATAGATCTCATTGATCTTTGCGAAGTCGTTCATCTCTTTGATGAATACCGTAGTCTTGATCACATGCTCCATATCCGTGCCTGCTGCTGCCAGAACCTCGGATACATTTTTGAGTGCCTGCTCCGCCTGTTCTTCTACGGTCTCTGCAATCTTGCCGGTTGCCGGATCGACCGGAATCTGACCGGAGGTAAATACCATACCGTTTACCTCGATTGCCTGTGAATAAGGTCCGATCGCTGCCGGAGCTTTTTCTGTACTGATCACCTTTTTCATAATGTAATTTCTCCTTTTTATATGTGTATCACACTTTACATGATCTGCTCTTGTGTACCTCTCTGTCATTTACTGTAAGCTTGATTATTATATCTTACGAATTTTGCCGTTTGCGATCTCAATCCGTCCCTGCTTCATCAAGCGGCCGACTGCACGCTTGAATGCATTTTTGCTCAAACCAAACTCGCGCAGGATCGTTTCCGGTCTTGCCTTATCATCAAACGGCAGGACACCATCGAAGTCCTCAATCGTCTGCATTACATATTCTGCATCCTCATCCATCTGAAGATATGCTTTATCGCGGACGCTCAGATCCAGCTTGCCGTCCTCCTTGACACCGCTTACACGGGCTGTAATCAGGTTGCCGACCTTCAGACCGGTATCGCCTTCCCGCTTCGGGATGAGACCGGAATACTGGTCATCCACAGCCACAAAGGTGCCGAAGTTGTCACTGATCTCATAGACGCGGCCATGTACTTCCTCATTGATCTGGTGCGGTGAATTCTTTTTCAGGTACGGATATACCTTCATCGTCGCACAGAGACGGCTGCTCTTGTCCAGATACAGAGCGGCCAGTACCTCATCACCCGGATACAGCTTGCAGGTCTGCTCACGGAACGGCAGAAGCAGTTCTTTCTCCAGACCCCAATCCAGGAATGCACCAATCTTGGTCACATCCTTTACCTTCAGTACAGCTGTCTGTCCAAGTGTCAGCGCCGGTTCCCGCTTCGTTGCGATCGGGCGGTCGCTGGAATCCTTGTAGAGAAATACGGTCACCGTATCTCCGCATTTTGTTCCTGCCTCTACTTCTTTTTTCGGAAGGAGTACCTTCTCACTGGCATTCATCTCCTCTGCAAGGTAGACACCGAATGCTACTTCCTTCACTACGAGCAGTTCCTGTTTTTCTCCTATTTTTAACATAATTTCTCCTGTCTTTTCCGTTCTATCTTTCTCTTCGCCGAAAACTTACGACTGCATAGACATTGTCCTCTTCTCCGCAGAGACTGACGATCACCTGATCTGCTTCCTGATATACCTTGGGAATGATCCGGTCATGCAGATGTGCCTGCTGGCGATACTCCACCCAGAGCCGGCCTGTCTCAAAGCCCTCTGGAAGATATGCTTCTGCCATCCGGATATACTGTCCGTTGTTGACGTGGTGGTTCGTATCCAGATGATGCTGTCCTACATAAAATGCTTCCTGTGCCTGACTTTCCTGCGGAATCTGCATCTTGCGTGCTGCCGGTTCCATGTCAAGCGGTGGTTCCAATACATATTTTTCGGTGTGATCCTTCAGTGTCCTGCATGGCCTGCCTGCTGCCACATCCATCAGGACCCACACGCTGTTCGCCTTGGCCAAAAACTCGCCGTTTTCATCCAAAAGTGCAAAATTGCGGTATCCATAAAATGCCTTAAAGCTGTACGGCCAGGTCACTGCTGTGATTTTTTCTGCTAAAGCCGGTCTGCGGATAATCTCAATCTGCCAAGACAGCACCATCCATGCCAGATGGTTTTGTTCCATATAATCCAGTCCATATTCAAGTGATTCTGACTGGAAAGTCGAGCAGTCCTGAAAATAATCGATCAGTGAACCAACGGTCAGCTTCCGATTCATGTCAATCTCACTGTATCTTACTCTGCTGTCAAACTGATATGCCATATATCCTCCGTATCCCATGCCTTTCTAATCGTTTTGTATTACCAATACGGCAGACTTTTACCATCCAAGCACTTCATCATAAAGCTGCTGGTATTTTTCTGCCGATGCTCTCCATGAGAAGTCTTGCTCCATCGCACGTTTCACCAGTGCATTCCACTCTTCCTTCTGGTCGTAGAATACATGCTCTGCGTAACGCACCACGCCCATCATCTCATGTGCATTGTAGTTGTTGAAGCTGAAGCCTGTACCGGTCTGCTCGAATTCATTGTACGGCTCAACCGTATCTGCAAGACCGCCTGTCGCACGCACGATCGGGATCGTACCATAGCGAAGGCTCATCAGCTGTGAAAGTCCGCACGGCTCAAACAGAGACGGCATCAGGAATGCATCACAGGAGCCATAAACCTTATGAGAGAGTTCTTCTGCGTAGCAGATATTAGCCGATACCTTGCCCTGATATTTCCATGCAAAGTGCCGGAACATATTTTCATACTTCGCCTCACCGGTACCAAGAATGACAAACTGCACTGCGTCGCCGCACATCTCATCCATTACATGAGCGATCAGGTCGAAGCCCTTCTGATCCGTCAGACGTGAAACGATACCGATCAGCATCACATCCGGATCTACAGTAAGACCCAGCTCCTGCTGCAGTGCTGTCTTGTTCTTGACTTTCTCTTTCGCAGCAGTCTCAGCGTCATAATGTGCCGGAAGCCACATATCAGTCTCCGGATTGAATTCATCATAATCGATTCCATTCACGATGCCGCTCAGTACGTTGGAGCGGGCATTGAGCAGACCATCCAGTCCTTCTCCATAGAACGGCGTCCGGATCTCGTTCGCATAGGTCTCGCTGACCGTCGTCACACGGTCTGCATAGACAAGACCGCCCTTGAGCATAT
>CAZEPO010000099.1:0-7497 GCA_964514125.1 uncultured Lachnospiraceae bacterium | reverse complement strand
ACCGAATGTATTTGGATTGGTCTACATTACCGCTGAATGACGTAAGCTTTTTTCAATCTGCAAACAACGAAAACTCCTAACTTGCAGTGCAGCAGAGCAATAGGGATTTGCTCTTCGCTGCAGTCGCCAAATATCTGCAGGCAACCACTTAACTCGTTGTTTGCGGGAATAAACAACACATTCCAGGATTTCCATCATTGACAATCAGGTTCTCATAAAATATACTGTTTGTATTCTGTATACAATCAATTCACCTGTCTGCCGTTGCGCTCATTTTTGCAGTACAGCAATGACAGACCGACTCATACAAAAGGAGAACATTATGCTTACACCAACTTCCGATATCAATGATGTAAAACAGGCAGTCCTGCGCGAAGTTGCCAGGCTTGCATTTGAAAATACATTAGAAGAAAAACGCGACGATATTCCTTACAAACTGCTGCCGGGACCAAAACCGGTCTTTCGCTGCTGCGTCTACCGCGAACGCGAGATTCTGCGTCAGCGTGTCCGCCTCGCAGAAGGCAAATATCCGGCAGCCGGACTGAAGAATCACAATATCGTGCAGGTACTCGACAGTGCCTGTGCCGAATGTCCGCTGCAGCGTTTCGTGGTTACCGACAACTGCCAGAAATGTCTCGGCAAGAACTGTATGAACGCCTGCAAATTCGGTGCGATCAGCATCGGCCCGAACAAGGCATACATAAATCCGGATCAGTGCAAGGAATGCGGCAAATGTGCCCAGGCCTGCCCATACAATGCGATCAGTGACCATCAGCGTCCATGTAAACGCAGCTGTCCGGTCAATGCCATCAGCACCGATGAGAACGGCATCGTTACGATCGACGATGAAAAATGTATCCACTGCGGTCAGTGTATCAAAAACTGTCCGTTCGGCGCGCTCTCTGAGATTTCCTTCCTCGTACCGGTTATCAAGGCGATCCGCAAAGGCAAACCTGTCTATGCCATGGTTGCACCGGCTGCTGAAGGTCAGTTTGGAAAAGATGTGACAATGGGAGATCTGCGCGAGCTGATCAAACAGCTTGGCTTCAAAGATATGTACGAAGTCGCACTCGGTGCGGACCTCACTGCCGAAAGCGAAGCAGAGGAATGGCTGGAAGCACTTCAGAATGGCGAGAAAAAGACTACCTCCTGCTGTCCGGCATTTGTTGGTATGATCCGCAGACATTTTCCGCAGCTGGCTGATCTGATCTCTACAACCGTTTCTCCGATGGCTGCCACCTCACGCTACATCAAAGCGATGGATCCGGATGCTGTAACAGTCTTCATCGGACCGTGTGTGGCCAAAAAGAGTGAGATGCTTGATGAAAATATCGAAGGAAGTGCTGATTATGTACTGACTCTGAAAGAACTGGAAGCAATGTTTGCTGCTAAAGACATCATCATCAAAGCAGCAGGCACACATCTGCAGCAGGGCAGTATCTACGGACGCCGCTTCGCTCATGCAGGTGGTGTAACAGAATCTGTGCTCCAGACGCTCAAAGAAAAAGGAATCGAAAAAGAAGTCAGCGTCTTCCGTGCCAACGGTGCCAAAGAATGCAAAAAAGCACTGACTCTGCTCAAGAACAATCGTCTTCCGGAAGATTTCATCGAAGGAATGGCCTGTGAGGGCGGATGCGTCAATGGCCCTGGCTGTATCCTCACAGAGCTGGAATCCAAACGTGTACGTGATGCTCTGCAGAAGGTTATGGACAACCGCAAGGTTACCGATACCGTAAATGAATGCGAAGCATCTTATGAGTTTAAAATGCATCGCTAACTAGTTCGCTTATAAAAGGGAGTTTCGCAAAATAACTGTATTTATCAGTTATGGAGCGATGCTCCCTTCTATTTTTGCAAAAAAGGAGCCATTGCTCCATAAGATAATTGCTTATCTATTTTGCAATAGCCCCTTTATCCACGTTTGATCAGCCGACTGCTATCCCCGCAATGCCTCCAGATCCTTGTTCTCGCCCACCAGGATCAGTACAACGCCCGCCTTCAACGGTTCTGTCGGATTCAGGCTGACGCTGACCTGATCACCGTCTTTGATCCCGATGACGTTGACCCGGTATTTTTCACGGATCTGAAGCTCCGCCAGACTTTTGCCGCACCAGTTAGCCGGTATATCCATCTCAACGAGACTGAAATACGGAGAAAGTTCGATCCAGTCGGCAAAGTTCTCTGCCACAAGGTACTTCGCCACCCTGCGGCCCATCTCAGACTCCGGATAGATGATCTTGTGCGCACCTACGCGGCACAGAATCTTACCGTGCATCTGATTTCTCGCCTTTGCCAAAATCCGCGGCACACCTTTCTCACTGCACATCATGGTTGTCATGATGCTCGCTTCCAGACTTTCTGTGATGGCAACGATCGCACCGTCGACATTGTTCATGCCCAGTTCTTCAAACGTCTCTTTATCCTCAACATCGGCGCAGATCGCATAGCTGACCTGATCCGCAAGACTCTGAATCGCTTCCGGATCTTTATCAACCAGGATCACATCACAGCCAAGCTGCTGCAAAGTCACGGCGAGACTGCCGCCGAACTTTCCTGCGCCAAATACAACATACTGCTTTTTCACACGCATTTCCTCCCTCGTGCCATTTTCTGCAGGACTCACCTGTCTGCACTGACACTTTGTCTGACTATATGCTGTTCTTCTCAGCCACTTCTGAAACTTATCCAACCATCACCTGTTCTTCCGGCAGCTTTCGTTTATTCCTACGTCTGCCAAGCTTCCCTGCAAAAAGGATTGCCATCGTAACCGGACCGATTCGTCCAAGATACATCAGCAGAACCAGTGTAAGCTTACTCGCCGCACACAGGCCCGGTGTAATCCCGACAGTCAGACCGACCGTACCTACCGCAGAAGTCACCTCGTAAAGTGCGTCCATCAGCGGCACCTGTTCAAACGCCACGATCGCCATCGTTCCAAACAGAAGCGCAAGGAACGAAACGGTAAAAATCGAAAACGCCGTCCGCACCGTCACTGCCTTGATCTTCCGGCGAAATACTTCTGTATCCTGCGTACCCTTGAGTACCGACCAGCAGGTCAGCAGCAGAATCGCTACAGTCGTAGTCTTGACACCACCGGCTGTTCCGCCCGGTGAGCCTCCTATGAACATCAAAATACAGGAAAACAGCTTCGTCTGTTCCCGGAACAATCCCTGCGGAATCGTAAAAAATCCGGCTGTTCTGGTCGTCACCGACTGAAACATCGCCGCCAGCCATTTTTCGCCCAATGACAGCGGTCCGAAGGTATCCGGATTGGAATATTCCATACAAAAGATGACCAGTGAGCCGCCCAAAAACAGGATCACGGTCATAAGTGCCGCAATCTTGGTCTGAAGCTTCATGTGCAGAAGACAGCGCCGCAGCGTATCTTCCCGCCGCAGGATCCGTTTCAGTGTCCTGGTCAGATCCTGCCATACCAGAAAGCCAAGTCCGCTGAGCAGAATCAGCCCCATCGTGGTCAGATTGATCAGCGGATTCGTCTGATATACTTCCAGACTGGTCTCTCCGAGCAGATCGATCCCGGCATTGCAGAAAGCGGAAACCGCATGAAAAATCGAATACCAGATGCCTCGGATCAGTCCAAATTCCGGTACGAACTGAAACGCATAAAATAACGCTCCGACTCCTTCCACCAGAAATGTACCGCGGATCACATAGCGCAGCATCTGCACCAGTCCGCTCATCGTCGTCAGGTTGAAGCCTTCCTGGATCATCACACGGTCACGGATCGTAATTTGCTTTTTGAAAATCAAAAAAATCCACATTGTACAGACGATGATTCCAAGACCGCCAAGCTGGATCAGGATCAGAAGAATTATCTTGCCCAGCAGCGTAAACTGCGTTGCCGGAACGATCGTCACCAGTCCGGTTACACAGACTGCTGTACAGGACGTAAACAGTGCGTCCAGATAATTCAGCCACTGCCCATCCGTATTGCAGATCGGAAGTGCAAGCAAAAAACTGCCTGCCAGAATCGCCGCTGCAAAACCTACCATCATGATCTGCGAAGCCGACAGACGGCTCTCGATCCGGTCTGCTGCTCTGCGCAGCCATTTCATGTTTCGATCATTTCGTTCTATCATTTTTTATATTCACGCTGACGCACAATCTCATATGCCAGTACACCAGCTGCCACAGACGCATTCAGAGAATCAATATCACCCTTCATCGGAATCGACGCTACAAAATCACATTTTTCCTTGATCAGGCGGCTGACTCCATCGCCTTCGTTGCCGATCACCAGACCGATCGGACCAGTCAGGTTCGTGCGGTACATCGGTTCTGCCCCCATATCCGCGCAGACAAACCAGATTCCCTCTTTTTTGAGCTCTTCAATCGTTGTGCCAAGATTGGTCACACGGGCAACCGGTGTATAGTTCAGTGCACCGGCTGAGGTACGTGCCACTGTCGCAGTCAGACCAACCGCTCTGCGCTTCGGAATGATCACACCATGTGCACCTGCCAGATTGGCTGTACGAATGATCGCACCAAGATTGTGCGGATCTTCAATGTTGTCCAGCAGGAAGATAAACGGATCCTCTCCTTTTTCACGGGCTGCACGCAGGATATCTTCTACCTCTGCATATTCATAGGACGCTGTATAAGCGATCACGCCCTGATGTCTGCCTGTCTCAGAAATCTGATCCAGACGCTCTTTCCGCACAAAGTCGATCACGGTATCGTGCTTTCTCGCCTCACGCTTGATCGACTGGATCGGACCGTCCTGACAGCCGTCCTGGATCAGCAGACGGTCGATCGTCTTGCCAGAACGAAATGCTTCCAAAACTGCATTGCGGCCCTCTACGATACGACTATTCTCACCCATCTCATCTGTATCTGCCTCAAAATTCACTGCATTGCGGTATTCGCGTGTCCGTTCAGCACGTTCTTCACGCCGCTGTGTACTTCTTCGGTTGTTTCTGTTGTCATTTTTTGTCGGACGCTGCTTCGCATCACGACCATCTCTTTCCTTCTCTGAATATCTCATCTTATTCCTTTCCAAATCCTTTTTCGCTCTCTGTTTCTCGCTTCAGGCATTGTAATCTTTCTTTAACTATGCTCTTATGCATATTTTTGATATCGGTATTATTTTATCTCGATTCCAAGCGCCCTCATGCCTTTTGCCGCCAGTTCATTCATGCGTACATATTCTTTTTGCAGATAGAGATAACCCATCAGCGCCTCAAATCCGGTCGCTTCCAGATACTCCTGCATACTCGCATTTTTTGCCTTTGTGTACGGCTTTGAATTGCGGCCTCTGCGATAAACGGCCTCTTCTTCTTCTGTCAGTTCCGGTTGCAGTGCTTCGATCATCTTTGCCTGTGCTTTCGCGCTGACGCAGGCCGTCACTTTCTGATGCAGCTTCTGCGCCTGGCAATTGCCCTGTTTGATAAAATAAGTCCTTACGATCAATTCATATGCCGCGTCTCCGATATGCGCCAGAGCCAGCGGCGAATACATTTTCCAGTCTTTGTCAGAAAGCCTGAATATTTCATCCAGGCTTTCTGTAAAAGATATTATGCTCTTTTCCATTTTACTCCTTCTCTTGTATCCAGAAGTGTAATTCCTTTTTCCAGAAGTTCGTTGCGGATCTCGTCAGCTCTTGCAAAATTCTTTGCTTTTCTTGCTGCCTGACGTTCCTCGATCAGCTTTTCGATATCAGCATCGAGAAGCTCCTCTGCTTCCTCTGCGATAATGCCCAGGATCTCGCAAAGCTTGATGATCTCCTGACGCACTGCGCCGATAAATGCCTTTGTGTTTGATGCGGTCACATTGCTGTTTGCATATTTAACCAGTTCAAATACAGCAGCGATCGCATCTGCGGTATTGAAATCATCGTCCATCGCCTCGTCAAATTTGCTCTCGAAGGCCATTACAGCTGTCATCTCTGCATTTTCTGCCTCTGTCATCTCACCCTCTGCCGCGGAATCCAGCAGATATTTCAGGTTGGACACAGCATTTTTGATACGCTCTAATGCGTTGCTGGAGGATTCCATCAGCTCAGCGCTGAAGTTCAGCGGGCTTCTGTAATGTGCACTCAGCATGAAGAAACGCAGTACCTGCAGATCATACTTCTCAGAAATCTCACGCACGGTAAAGAAATTGCCGAGAGACTTGGACATCTTGCGGTTGTCGATATTCAGGAACGCATTGTGCAGCCAGTATCTTGCAAAGGTCTTGCCGTTGCAGCACTCACTCTGTGCGATCTCATTCTCATGGTGCGGGAACACCAGGTCCTCGCCGCCTGCATGGATATCGATCTCCTCACCGAGGTATTTTTTCGCCATTACAGAGCACTCGATATGCCAGCCCGGACGTCCGTCACTCCACGGTGACGGCCAGGACGGTTCACCTTCTTTTTTTGGCTTCCAGAGTACAAAATCAAGCGGATCTTCTTTCTGGTCCTCTCCTGTTACCAGCAGAGAACGGTTGCCGGAGCGAAGATCATCGAGATTCTTATGAGAAAGCTTGCCGTATTCGTCAAATTTGCGGGTACGGAAATAAACGGTACCGTTTACGTTGTAAGCATAGCCCTTCTCGATCAGTGTGGAGATCATCTCGATCATGCCATCGATCTCCTGTGTTGCCAGCGGATGTGTCGTTGCCGGCTTCACATTCATGGCAGCCATATCCTTTTTGCACTCAGCGATATAACGCTCTGAAATCTCCTGCGCGGTCACGCCTTCTTCGTTTGCTTTGGCAATGATCTTGTCGTCTACATCGGTAAAGTTGGATACAAAATTCACCTCATAGCCCTTATGCTCCATATAGCGGCGCACGGTATCAAACACGATCATCGGACGCGCATTTCCAATATGAATAAAATTGTATACCGTCGGACCGCATACATACATGCTTACCTTGCCCGGCACCAACGGCACAAATTCTTCTTTGCACTTTGTCTGTGTATTAAATAATTTCATGAATCTTTTCCTCTACTTTCTGATAAATCTCAGATTGCGCAAAGGACAAGCGGGGCTTGTACCTCTCCTGCCTGATCCGGTTCAAATCCGTTCTTTGCGCATCAATCTCTGGATTTATCTGCTGCATTTAAGTCTATGCAAAATCAGAAGCTTTGTCAATCTTTTAAACCACTTCATTGATAAAAATTCGCTTTGCCGCAAGATCAAAAACACCTTCGGATCTCTGTTCTGCACACTCCATCGACTGAACCGTTTTGGAAGGTGTTTTGCCCATCAGCAGCGGAACTGATTGGTATGCAGCCTGCTCCTGTCTGGCTGTCATGCACTTCCATTCCTCATAGGAATCTGCCATTGTATCTGCCTCTTCCATTGCGAGATTGAATCCTTCTATCTTGATGACTCCATATGCTCTGCAAAACGCCAGAACCGCTTCCATTCCGTGCTCCGAATGATCCGGCTCAAGGATCAGCTCCCGCACATGAATGCCTTCTGCCGCCTTCTCCATTTTATCACCATCAGGCTGACATTCCGGATTTGCTGTCACAGTTTCCGTCTC
>CAZEPO010000098.1:0-7514 GCA_964514125.1 uncultured Lachnospiraceae bacterium | reverse complement strand
ATTTCATATTCTCTGCAGCGTTCTCGCTGCAACAGTAATATTTATAATACTTTTTCTATTTTTTGTCAAGAACTTTTTTGTATTTTTTATTTTTATTTCCCCTCTGGAGTTTGAACGATGCAAAATTCAGAGGGGCTCTTAAATAAAATCAGATCAGCACGCATCCAGTTCTACAGTATGCTTCTGCTGTTCTACTACATTACCTTGCCGATCTCTTGCCTTCACAAGAACAAACAGCTTTTTGCCAGACACATTTTCTTTGATTATCAACTGATGCTTGACATGCAATAAAAGATTTTCATCCGGCGCATCTGTTTTCTCACTTATGACTCCAGTTGCATTTCCTTCATAAACTGCAAAAGGCACCTCTGCATCTTCTTCAAACAATGCATAATCCAGAGCTGTCACTCTGTTTTTTATCTCATAGGCACAGTTTGAGATTGCCTCAGTCTCTTGCCTTCACAAGAACAAACAGCTTTTTGCCAGACACATTTTCTTTGATTATCAACTGATGCTTGACATGCAATAAAAGATTTTCATCCGGCGCATCTGTTTTCTCACTTATGACTCCAGTTGCATTTCCTTCATAAACTGCAAAAGGCACCTCTGCATCTTCTTCAAACAATGCATAATCCAGAGCTGTCACTCTGTTTTTTATCTCATAGGCACAGTTTGAGATTGCCTCAGTCTGTGACGGAAGCGGCTTGCAGATTCCGTCAATCAGCAGCTGACAGCCTTTATCACCAGCTATGATCTTCATTTTTGTTATCTGAACATAATTTTCCGGAGACATGATTTCCAGACGTTCTGCCGCTGTCGTATATGACCCCCGCTCCGGACAGCCTTCCCTATAAAAATAGGTCACAAGTCTTGTCATATTGTCGACACAATCTCGCTGCTTAGCCAGCATTGTCCCTATCTCTGTTTTCCATGAAATACAAGCTTCTGAAATATTATAATTAAAAAAATGTACTGTGCCGCTCTCATATTCCTGTGCATCTCCAAAATGCCAGCGAGCCGGTATTTCCACCCACGCCTTGACCGGCCAATCGATTGCAAAATACTGTGTATCCCAGATTCCTGCATACGGATCTGTAAAAGACTCAAAGCTATTTTCTTCCACGAATTGTTTTACACATTCTACATGTGCATCCGGCGAAAAACGTGACAAAATGATTTCTTTTTTCCCTTCAGCAAACCACAGTGTCTTTGCTGAAGAAATAATTTCATCCTTGTTGTCCAGCGATACTCGCAATTCATAATATCCTGCTTCGATCGGATGCAGTTTTTTGCCGTTTTGATCATAAGGACAGGTATGCTCCAATCGACATGTTCCACCATAAACCAGTGCTGCAAACACGTCATCTGTATAATATGCTTTGTTCCATGTATACCAAAACGACTCTGGTTCGTTAGGATCATAAACCAGATCAGGCATTCCACAGCTTCGTATCGTCTCAACATTATCAGTCGATTCTATTCCCGGATAATCTACTTTCATACCAGCTCGATTATCCTTTTTACCTGCGGCTACAGTACGTACTATCTCTCCGGTATCAAGCTTTATCAATTCAACCTTGAGTTCGGCTTCCGAATGTACATTTATCCCATGAAATGAACCAATCACATAAAAATCATGACCTGTCGTTATCATGGCATGATCATCTGTGGGATACGCGATTTTCAATCGAATATCATCTTTTATCATCTTTGATTGATATCGTTCTTTATATCTATAATAGTGAGTAAACATACTGCATACCTCATTCCTCTATTTTGTCAATGTATTTGTCAGATAATCACCTATCTCCCATGCAAATTTCATTGCTGTTGTCAACAATTCTTCCGGCAATTTTTTTGCGAAATTATGCGCTTCAAAAGAAAATGCACCTTCATAACGAATTTCTGTCAAGGCATTCATAATCGGCTTCCAATCCAGCATACCACTAAACGGTAATATATGCATATACGGTTCAAATTCATCGCTTGCCGTATCCGAAACATGAGTCGCCTTCAGTCGTTTATCCAATATCTGTACAGCCTGCGGCTGATCCTGCTCCAAAATCACCCCATGTTCAAAATCCCAGCATACCCCCAGCCTTGAATCACCATAGGAATCAATAAGCGCTGCAATCTCCTGTGGATCCGCAAAAAATAAATCCTTTGTATTCCCTGAATACTGATACATATTTTCTACAGCAAGTTCCATACCACATTTATCGGCATACTCCAAATATCGTTCTAAATATGGAATATTCTTTTTCCATCGTTCTTCTGAACACTCTTTCACAGCCGGATCCATACTCGGGTGCACAACGACAACCTTACAGCCCAAAATCCGACAACATTCCAGAGAACGAAAAACCAGTTTTTCATAATACGCCCGTTCTGACGCTAGTTCGAATCTTGGATTCAAAAAATCATATGTATATGCATGACTCTGGTAAAAAGAAATTCCTAATTGATCCTTTAGATCTGCAATTCCGTTAATCCATTTTCTCCATGCATCACCCAAAAAAGGCATTTCCGGATAAGACCATTCATAAAAGCTCATATCAAATGTATTAAAACCCGCTTTCGAACATACTCTCAGTGTATCTTCCAACGGATACATTGTTCCATCTGGTCTCTCACACAATAAATTTGTTGATGTTGATAAAATCATCCTCTTATCATTCCTTTAATCATTTCTATATAGCGACTCATGTCATATTGGTAAGCTGCCTTCACGTTTCCTTCCGCTATGGTGAAATTCATCAGGTCAGCGCCCTTCTGGTTCGGATGCACCTTTACCCAACCAGTATGATATCGTGCGATTTCAGGATCAATCACTGCTGCTGCCGCCATACCATCTACGAGCAGACTGTATGAACTCAGTCCAGTTCTTCGATTATATGCATCACATTTTCTGAGAAAATCTGCAATTTCCCCTGTGCTTCCATCCAGTACCTGTTCTGTATATGCATCTTCCAGCATACACGTTACATCTAATCCGATTGCACGAATTGGAATCCCTGATGTAAAAACAAGATCAGCCGCTTCCGGATCAACCTCTATATTCCATTCAGCTCTGCATTCTTTTTGATTCATGCCGTAATACCCTGCAGCCGCCACAATTTCCTTTATTCCGTTTTTAATCGACGGATCCATCTGCAATGCCGCAGCTAAATTTGTAAATCCTGCCGTAACAATAATCGTAATTGGTGTTTCTGTATGCTTCAGACTCTTAATCAGATACTCTGTCGCAGAAATATCTGAAAGTAATTCCGGAGCCTCCGAAAGACCTGTCTCACAAAGTCCATCTGCCCCACTGTATTTTGTACTGAACTCCAGTGAACGTTTTAACGGCTGTTCGGCACCGCAATAAACCCGAATATCATTCTGACCTGCCAGCCGCAAAACCTTAGTCGCATTCAATGCGGTCTGTGCCGCCGGTGCGTTTCCGCAGACAGCCGTAATGCCCAGAACAGACAGCTTCTGCGAATAAAGTGCTAATAATATTCCAAGAGAATCATCTGCTCCCGGATCACAATCAATTATTACTGGAATCTGTTCCATAAACTTTTAAAAGAGCCTGTCAAGAGCAGGCTCTTTTCCTCCTTTTACTTAATCAACCGGATTTGCACGGAAATAATCTTCAAATGCACCTGCAATTCCATCTACAATAGCATTGTAAGTGTCGTCCTTGGATACTCCGTCTGCAAAAGCGATCATGTTGTCTTTGATGATCGTATCTACTTCACTTGAGCTCGGGCAGAAGGATGCCACAAGATTTTCCGGTGAATTAGCAAGTACATCATATGGAACCTGAAGACGCGGATCTGCTTCAATTGCCGCCTTATAAGCATCCGTTTCCAGTGTTTTTGTATTTACCGGAACATAGCATGCGCCATCAAGCCACATTGCCTGTGCATCAGCAGAGATCATGTACTGTGTAAATTCCCATGCAGCCTGAAGTTTCGCATCATCGTCCCTGTTCACCATAAATAAACCACTTCCAGATGGATATCCACCACCAATATCAGTACTGTTTACCTTTGGTGCCGGAGCAACACCCCACTCAAACTCATCTCCTGTTAATTCTGCGATTGTCGGAATTCGAGTACTTGTCATCAGTACCATTGCGTTCAAACCCTGCGCAAATTCTTCGTTCATACTGTCTTTTGTTGCTTTGAATCCGCCTGTAGCAATTACTTTTTCCCATTCTGTCAGGAAGCAGTCAATTTCATTTTGGCAAGCCAGCTCTGTCATTTTTCCGCTTCGTCCGCTTTCGTTATTACCGAAGTAAGTACCATTTTCACCCTGTGTAGCAATAAAATTTTCAAATTCAAACTGATTGATTCTTACATTCAGACCATAATCCGCATCTGTCTGCTCCATGATTGCAGAAATCATTTCTGCCATCTCAGCAATCGTTTCCGGTGCATGATCATAACCTGCCTGCTCAAGTATGTCCATATTATAATAAAGAAGCAATGTAGAAACGGCATACGGAACACCAATCATCTTTCCATCAATAGAATATGCAGATACCATATTGGATACCAGATCTTCTTTTTTCACTTCTGCATCTTCTGCTGTGATAAAGTCCTCTGCCCATGCAGTACGCTCCCAGTCACGCACCTGATCAACATACTCACTGTACATTTGGATAACATCCGGCATGTTTTCCACATCATCCGTTGTCATTGCTGCTGTTAATGCACTCGTTCCAGGCCAGTCCTGAAAAACACCTGTCACATGAATGTTCTTCTCAGCACCTACCGTCTCATTGAATGAATCAATATGTTTCTGAACAATTTCACCAAAAACGCCATCCATTGAATGCCAGAAGCTGATTTCTACCACATCTTCAGCTGCTGCATTCATTCCAAAGCAGGATACTGCCATTGAAAGTGCCAAACCAGTTGCAAGTACTCTTCTTTTCATTTTCTCCCATTCTCCTTTAATTTTATTCTTTTATAGATCCGGCCATCATACCGGTAACTACCTTTTTCAGAAATACAGAAAATACGATCAGCGTAGGTACCAATGCAATCACAGTTCCTGCCATAACAGGACCATACGCAGAGGATTCTCTGTCTTTCAGCACTGTAATTCCGACCTGTATCGTTCTCATTTCGGTCTCACTGGCTACCAGCATCGGCCATACATACTGATTCCAGATATTTACAAATGAAGAAATAAATATTGTAGACAGAATCGGTTTACTGGTCGGCAGAAGAATCTTTGTGAAAAAGATTACATCACCAGCTCCGTCCAGCTTACATGCTTCATACAGTGATCTGGAAAAGCCCAGAAAATGCTGACGCATCATAAAAATGTTGTTTGCTGAAACTAAAAAAACAGAACAGATGCCAAGATAGGTATTCAGCAAATTCATCTTTGAAATCGTTACATAGTTCTGAACAATCAGCACATCCGGCGGCACCATCATCGTCGCCAAGGTCAAAATAAACAACAACCTTTTTCCTGGGAACTCATAAAACGAAAATGCAAATGCAGAGCATGCACCAATCAATACACGCGAAATGCTGCAGATCATCGCAATTACAAAGGAGTTGATCATATAGCGTATGATTGGAGTTGCAGTAAAAGCTTTTCGATAGTTCTCCAATGTCACTATAGGCGGCAGTATATTAAAGTTTTTTGACAAAATATCTCTTTGCTCCATAAAGGAAACAGAAACAGCGTACAAGATTGGCGCAAGGATTACAAAAGCGCAAAACAGACAAAACGCCTGCATGAGTATATTCTGAGTACGTTTTTTTGTCATTGGTAATGCACTCCCTTCTTCTCCCAGATAAATGTCAATAAGGTACAAAACAGCGTAATGAAGAACGCAATTACAGCAGCTGGATTGGCATTAGTATAGTTGCCTGTGCCTGCAAACTGACGATAAATATACTGCATGATCGTCATAGTTGAATTATTCGGTCCGCCCTGTGTCAATACATTTACGAGACCCATCATCATCATGCTGTATGCAAGATCTGTTACGATTAAATAAAACAAGGTCGGCGTTGTCAGCGGAAGATAAATTTTGATAATTTTCTGAAATCCTGTTACACCGTCAATCTGCGCACTTTCCAAAACATCATTTGACACTGAACGCACTGCGGAAAGCATAAATACAAATGCATGTCCCGATGATAGCCAGATCTGTACGATTCCGATTGCCATCAGCGCATATTTGGGATCTGTCAGCCAACGAATATTTAAATGAAAGACTCCATTTAATAATCCCAAAGGGTAAACATATAAAAGCTGAAAAATCATTGCGATAATAGAAGAAGACATCGCCATTGGGAGTGCAAATGCAGTCTCATAGATTGGTGATAATTTTCTTCTTTTGTTCGCAAGCAGCGCCAGAAAAAATCCAATCACCTTGGAAGTCGGCACCGTAAATGCAGTAAATATGATCGTATTTTTTATCGCAATCAAAAACTTTTCATCGGTTAAAATATACAGATAGTTTTCCAATCCTACAAACCGATTCACCTCTCCCTGTGCATTGACAAGAAAAAAACTCTGATAGATTGTTTTTAGAAATGGATAAAATGTAAAAATAAAAAATACCAGAAAACTGGGCAGCAGCCATAAATACGGCTTTATATGCTTTACTTTTAATTTATTGCTTTTCATCTTCTTCTCCCTTGCAGCAAGATCTGCTATTCGAATCATTCATCGATGCAAAATTGCCGTATAGCTTCAATGACTCCGAATGTATTTTTCTCCTGGCAGACGTAATCTGCTACACTTTTCAACTCCTCGCATGCATTTCCCACTGCAACACCAGTTCCAACCATGCGTATCATCTCTATATCATTGATTCCATCGCCAATCGCCATGATATCCTCAAGTTCAATCTTACAGTACTTGGCCAAACGTCTGATTGCACTTCCTTTTGTGATTCCTTTTCGCATAATGTCCAGATGTCTTGCATCGTTCCGAACGATTTGAAGCTGGTCCTGATATGGTTCCAAAAATGGAAGTATTTCGTCTACTCTTCCTATCTTTTCCGGATCTGTAATCATCACACGTTCCAGTTTCAAACTCGGCCATTCTGATTCCAATGGAATATAAAAATGATTGTATCTTTGGTATTCATCAATCTCTCTCTGAATATACGCATTGTGACGATATACGGTTTCATGATCACCCCAACAGAAAAAGATTGCCATATCTCTCTTATTCGCTTCCAACACAGCTTCTTTGATACACAACGGCGGAAGGAACTCATCCCAGATTACAGATCCATTTTCTCTTGCACCGGCACCATTATTGATCAGCAGCGGTGTTTTGATTCCCAACGCATCAATATACATCTGCTGAAGTTCTAAGCTTCTTGCTGATGCCAAAGAAAAACAGAGCTCATACTCTGCAATCAAAGATTTCAATTCAGCAAATGCGGTTGTTACTCTTTGTGTTGCGTCGATCAGAGTTCCGTCAATATCACACAGGATCAGCTTTGGTTTTCTCTTTTTTTGATTCATTTATTTCACCCCCTCAGT
>CAZEPO010000097.1:0-7519 GCA_964514125.1 uncultured Lachnospiraceae bacterium | reverse complement strand
ACAAAAAGCAGCGCGTTAAGATCAGCAAGCTGTATGAATTTGACGGTCTGAATAAGGTCGATGTGAATTCCGCTACAATCGGTTCGATCGTAGCCATCTCCGGTATCGCAGATCTTCATATCGGAGATACCATCTGTGCACCGGAAGCACCGGAAGCAATTCCGTTCCAGAAGATTTCTGAACCGACGATTTCTATGAACTTCATCGTCAACAACAGCCCTCTGGCAGGCAAAGAAGGCAAATTCGTTACTTCCCGTCACCTGCGTGAGCGTCTGTTCCGTGAGCTGAATACCGACGTCAGCCTGCGTGTAGAAGATACCGAGGATACCGATACATTCAAAGTTTCCGGCCGTGGCGAGCTGCATCTCTCCGTCCTGATCGAGACAATGCGCCGTGAGGGCTACGAGTTCGCTGTCAGCAAGGCAGAGGTTATTTACAAAACAGACGAACGCGGCAAACGCCTTGAGCCGATGGAGATCGCTTACATCGATGTACCGGATGAATTTTCCGGCAATGTTATCCAGAAGCTGAGCCAGCGAAAAGGTGAACTGCAGAGCATGAACATCGGACAGGGCGGCTACACTCGTCTGGAGTTCACAATCCCGTCCCGTGGTCTGATCGGATACCGTGGTGAATTTATGACGGATACCAAAGGAAACGGTATCATCAATACAATCTTTGACGGTTATGGCCCATACAAGGGTGATCTGCAGTACCGCAGCCTCGGTTCCCTGATCGCATTTGAATCCGGTGAATCCGTTGCTTATGGTCTGTTCAATGCACAGGACCGCGGTGCCCTCTTCATCGGACCTGGTGAAAAAGTGTACTCCGGTATGGTCATCGGCCAGTGTGCAAAACCGGAAGACATCGAGCTGAATGTCTGCAAGACAAAACATCTGACCAATACCCGTGCTTCCGGATCAGATGAAGCCCTGAAGCTGACACCGCCTCGTATCCTTTCACTGGAGCAGGCACTCGAATTCATCGATACTGACGAGCTTCTTGAGGTTACTCCGAAGAGTCTGCGTATCCGCAAAAAAATTCTGGATCCGACACTCAGAAAGAGAGCTTCCTTCAAAAATAAAAATCAGTAATTAATAAAACGCTGTATACGGACCGATTTCAAATCGTTGCCCGCATACAGCGTTTTTCTATGTGTTTCTACATCTCATTTTTCTGCTTTTGAGTTCAATCTCTTTTTGTTTCTTTTTCTACATGGTCTCTTCTCAGATATTTGATCAGTATACCAACTCCAAATCCGCAGACTGCCGGAACTACCCAGCCCAGCTTCAGGTCAAACCACGGCAGCAGCTTTTCTGCAGCTGCGACCGCCCCTTCCAGATGCAAAGCCGCCTGTATAGTCTTCGGAAGTGCCTTGAATAAGTCAAACAGTGCCGCAGCTCCGGTAAAGACCGTGACAGAGACATATACGCTTCTGTCATGCTGAAACAGCCCGCCGATCAGCGCCAACACAATCAGCGTGATCGCCAGCGGATACAAAAACATCAGAACCGGAACCGAATATTCGATGATCGTCGACAGCCCTGCATTCGAAACGATACAGGAAAAAATGGTAAAGCCAACTGCCCAGATTTTGTAGGAAAATTGATTAGGAAACATTTTTTCAAATACTTCGGAACAGCTGGTCACAAGTCCGATTGAGGTTTTCAGGCAGGCAAATGTGATCGTCAGAGCAAGCACTACATTGCCAAGCTTTCCAAGATAATGACCTGCGATCTGATTCAACGCTATTCCGCCGTTCTCAGAAATCTCAAATAACCCTCTTGACTGTGCTCCGATCAGAATCGTCACAACATAGATCACCGCCATCAAGATACCGGTCAGGATTCCGGAACTAAGAACCTCTCTGGCAATATCAGAGCTGTCTTTCACCCCCATCTTTCGGATAATGTCAATCACAACGATCCCAAACGCAAGTCCGGCAATCGCATCCATCGTCCCATAGCCTTCGATCAGCGCGGAAAACAATGCGCCGCTTCGATATGCTGCCTCCGGCTCAATCGCTGAAACCGCGGTGCTAGGAGCACGCAGTGCTGCAAATACCAGAATCCCAAGGAAAATCAGAAACAGCGGATTGATGATCTTGCCGATCCATACCGTGATATTGGCCGGACGCAGCGAAAAAAACAAAACAAATCCGAAAAACACCACTGTATAAATCAAAAGAAGCAGCTGCTCCGACACTCCAGTTCCAAGCATTGGCTGGATCCCTGACGTAAAGGAAGTCGTCGCACATCTTGGAATCGCAAAAAACGGGCCGATCGTCAGATACAGCAGACAGGTAAAGATCGTTCCGTACCGTCTGCCAACCTTGCTCGCCAAATCCTGCAATCCTTCAGAATATGTATTTCCGATCGCCGCCACGCCAAGGATCGGAATGCCAACCGCTGTGATAACGAAACCGATCATCGCCGGAATCACATTTCGGCCTGCGAGCTGCCCTAGATGAACCGGAAAGATCAAATTGCCGGCTCCAAAAAACATACCAAACAGAGTACCTGCCACCAGAATCCTCTGTTTCAAATTAAGTCGTTTCTGCATGATAATTTTCTTCTCTATCAAAAAATTTCTCTGTGTATCTTCGACCAATCCAGTGACTCCAGTTCATACGCAGCCGGGTGGCTCTGCGGCATACCAAGAGATAAAATCGCTTCCAGCTTTAGATTTTCCGGAAACTTCAGAAGTTCTCTCAGATAATTTTCCGTAGTTCTCCCATCTGCTGCCATGCGAAGTCTGCCTTGAATCCAACAGCTGCCAACGCCAAGCGCATCCGCCATCAAATGCATATTCGCCATGGCGATAGAACAATCTTCTGTCCATACATCTGTTTTGGTTTCATCACCAAGTACCACGATCGCACAATCTGCACCGGTCAGCATAGCTGCACCGGCTGCTCTCGCATTGGACATTTGGTTCAGCATCTCTCTGTCACGTACTACAATGAACTCCCACGGCCGGATTGCTCTGCCGCTGGCAGAGAGCAGACCCGCCTGAAGAATTTTTTCTATTTTGTCCTCGGACACGGTTTCCTCTGTATACTTTCTCACACTGCGTCGATTCTGCATCAGTTTTAATAATTCCATCTTATATACCCCTTTTTTTCTTTCTATTATAACTATGAACTCCAAATACCGCAATCCCAATCTCGATCAAAACCAGCGAAACGCAAGTTTCCACTTCTGAGGCTGCACAAGCAGACTCTCATACTCTTCGACTGTCAGCACCTCCTGCAGTTCCTGCAGCTGGTCATCCTCCATCACCGCATGCAGACAATCCTGGAAACACAGACGTGGATAAAGCACACACCACCAGTTCTGCCCCTTCGCCTCACCAAGACTGATCCGCAGTGCATCATACCAGCCTGCTGCAAAAGTACAGCTGCCGTATGTCCGGTCTGGGAAGTAACATCTGGTCACCTCGGCAGACGCACGATATGCCATGCCCTCCTCTTCCAGCACGCCATCCGCAACCGCCTCTAGCTCAGCAAGCCTTCCCTGCAGCAGCTTCATCGTCTCTTCCCGGCCATCAAGTGCACTGCTGCTCCCACTATCCAATCTCTTTTCCTTAAATACAGCTTCCTGCTTTTCATCCCTAGACTGCAGTTCTTGTTCCAACCATGCAAGCACTGCATCTCTCACCCGATACTTCACTGCCTGATCTTCCTCACTGTCACTGTTCGCAAGCACATGAAAACGCAATACCTCTGATGCAATCCTCTGCTGCATGAGCGCCCGCTCTCCTGCATGTACACTCATATAGAGAAGCAGACAGGCTGTGAACACGGCAATTCCTTTTTTCTTTCCAAACATAATAGGCAACCCTCCTGTATCTGTCAGGAGTGTTGCCTGTTTTTGGAGGATTATTCTTTTTTCTTGCTTTTTTTCCATGGTGCATCATCAGATGCCTTGAAATTATAGACCGGTTTCATAATATCAATTATCTCAACGGAATCATGAATGACATCAATGATATCTTCCAGAGATTTATATGCCATTGGTGCCTCATCTAACGTGCTTTCATTTACAGAAGTCGTATAGATTCCTTTCATCGCCGCCTGGTACTCTTCCAGACTAATTTTTTCCTTCGCCTTTGATCTAGACATGACACGCCCTGCACCATGAGGCGCTGAGTAATTCCATTCCGCATTTCCTTTGCCCAGTGCTATTACCGAACCATCCCGCATATTGATTGGAATTAGTACCTTTTCACCCGCATGAGCTGAAATTGCCCCTTTGCGTAAAATCATTTCCTTCGTATCAATATAATTATGAATAGTATGAAAGGACTCCGACGCAGTCATTCCCGTTCGTTCCAAAAGGATCTCTGCTATTCGTTCTCTGTTTCTGCATGCAAAAGACTGACAGATTTCCACATCATGAAGATAGTCCTCAAGAAATGTGCCATATAACCAACACAAATCCTCCGGTACCTCCAGCGCTTTTGTCTCATAATTATTCTGCAGTTCTTTTAGGGCATTTTGAATTTCTGCTCGTCTTCCTTCTTGCTTATAGGTGCTGATAATTTCATCTCGCTGCTTGAAATAATTTTCTTTTCCCATATGTAGATCAACAGCCAGCTGCTGATAAATCTCTGCCACCTGTTTTCCAAGATTTCGGCTTCCAGAATGAATCACGATATAATAAGTTCCGTCTTTTGCCTGATCAATTTCTATAAAATGATTACCGCCTCCTAATGTTCCCAAAGAACGTTCCATTCGTTTTGTATCTTTTAAAGACCGAAAACAACGCAGCGTCGTCAAGTCAAAACGTTCCATTCTTCCTTCCCATACATTTTTCCCAGATGGGATATAATGGCAGGCTTCATCTATTTTTTCATAATCCAGTTCTCGATCAGTCAGTTTTAGTGTATACATGCCACATCCAATATCCACTCCTACAATATTTGGACATACCATATCCCTTACTGTCATCGTTGTTCCGATGGTGCAACCTCTTCCTGCATGTACATCAGGCATAATTCGAATTTTGCTGTTTTCCGTCAATTTATAATCACACATTCTGCGAATCTGCTCTTTTGCTTCATCTTCAATAACTGCTGCATAACAGACTGCAGTATTTGTTTTCCCTATAATTTCTAACATAGCCAATCTCCTTTCTGTACGTCATACCACTGTCTCCATATAACACTCACATTCTAACTCTTCCCTTGGGCGAATCTTGAATTTCTGTCTGCGTTTTCTTTACAATACTCATTTTACGCAAAATGTACTATGTTATCACGGAAAAAAAGCTGCGAACAACTCAATGTCCACAACTTTTTTGTTTCAAAAGTCTTTCTTTTATGAGATCAATAAATTGATCTGGACCTACCACCTTAATCATAGGTCCGAATGATAAGATTCTGATCAACAGTTCTGTTTCATCATCTATATTGTAGGTTACTTTAACCAGGTAGCAATTGTCCGTCATCTTTTCCGCCTGTTTTTCAAAATGTGCGAAGTGCATCAGCACTCGTTCCAATGCATCTCGTTCATCTACAAGCTCAAACTCTACCCTTCTTGTTCTATCGTTCATTCTAGTATGCGGATACGGTACATACTCCTGTGTATATGGCTCACAGGAGACAATTCGTGCCAAATTTATAGTATCTCCATACTTTCTTCCGGATCCAATCAATCTAAATTTGTCATCCTTCTCAGAATACTCTAAATATTCAGGCATAAACACAACACAAATTTCGCGTCCTGCTCTTGTTTTGCTTCTGATCCTAAGCGGGGATTTCTTTTGAATTGCATCCAGGATACATTTGAAATTCTGCCTGTATTGTTCGTCCTCATACGGATCTCCATCTGCATACTTATCAAAAATATAAATATCTTCCGGAGTAAATAATGGTTCTACCTCCTCTAAGTCTGCAAAATCCTCTGAAAACAGTTTAATCCGTGGATCTAAAGAAATCGCTTTTAACCAATTTTTTTCAAGATTCGTCAATGGCAATGATGGATTGTTTCTAATAGGCGTATTGCCTTCTTTTGTTATAAGCTGCCATTTTTCATTGGTTAAAGCATACTCTATCTTGGACACACTTTCACCAAAAGCATTGTCCTCGACAATTTTCCTTATCTCATTACCGCTCAATGGTGATTCTATTGCACTCTTAATAATCCTGGATACTGTCGAATAATATGTACTATATAATTCACTGAAAAACATACTCATTCTGCACCTCCCAAATCATACATCAGGTACATTTTCTCCAAGTCATCTTTAAATTGTCTCTCCAATTCCTTATTAGAAAATTGAATATCGACAATACGGCAAATAAAACTGCGAATCCATGGCACTAACTCACTCGCATCAAATACCTCTGCTGAAAATCTGCTGGTATTCGCATCAATTCGTTCAACCGTACCGCATCTTTTCTCACGTTCCAAGCGTCTGTGTATATATCTCTCATCATCGCGATATGTAACCGTAAATTCTACATATTCCATCCTCGCCCCAGAGGTGCTTTGCGTACTCACCCCCCACATATGCGATTGCACTTTCTTCAATTTTTCACGCCAAAAATCAAACGCCTGACATTCATCCATCATTTTTACGGCTAAAATATGATCAATTCTGTAAGACGTAAGCCGTTTATATCGCGGCACATATGCAAGCAAATACTGACGTCCGCTTTGAACACTTATAAATATCCTAAGCGGAACAACAAGATTCTCTGCCGTTTGAATCTTATGCCGGTTAACTGTTTCTATTATAATATTACGCTTTTCTCTCATCGCCTGAAACAATAAAAAAACTATTTCACTGTCTATTGCACTAGTGATGTAATGATGCTTAAATGCAAAATGCTTGTCATGTTCATCCACCTTATCCAAAAGATACGACCCAACAACGCCGCACGGTGCAATCTCAGAAAAGAAATCTAAACAATCCGTTCCGTATTGTTTGCTGTCCGCTGCACGTCTGTAATATAAAAGCTTTCCTTTCTTTTCCGTTGTGATCAGCCCTTCTGAAACATATTCTTTTAATTTCTTACGAACAGTTGATTCATCAAAACATCTTGGTTCAGCAAATACAGATAAGATTCGATCCACTTCAGCTGTTATTTCACCTAGAGACATCAAAATCTCCGGTGATGATAAAATATCAAAGAGAATAAAATGAAGTGTAATATCTCCATCTGTAAAACTTTTGGTTTTCCAGCCTTTATACAATGGATTATGATTAGACAACCGGCTGTCAATAGAAATAAATATGTTCTTCCCTTCAGAAGTCTGACGGAATCCCATATATTCTCCAAGCCAACTCTCCAACCGCCTGCGCTCATCATCATACGAGCGAGCACTTTTTTTGTTGAATTCATCACGGCTCTTAAAACCATATATATAGAATTCGCGCATGTAATCTCTTACGCGCTGAAAATTCTTGATCAACTCACTGTATGCCATAATGTACCTCCTTTTTAACCTTACTTTAGACTTACTTTAAATTCTAAGGTGTCCATTTGTCCGTACAGCTAATTTAGGGACTCT
>CAZEPO010000096.1:0-7624 GCA_964514125.1 uncultured Lachnospiraceae bacterium | reverse complement strand
TCTCCACATGCACACTATTTCCGAACATATCAACCGGGCAGCAGCGTTCCAGCTGATAGCCCCGCGCGCACAGATAGTTCAGATCTCTTGCCAATGTTGCTGAATCGCAGCTCACATAGACGATACGCTTCGGAGCCATTTTGATCATCGTTTCGAGGGCAGCCTCATCACAGCCCTTGCGCGGCGGATCGACTACAATCACATCTGCAAAAATGCCTTCTTTTTCATATTTTTCCGGCAGGACTTCTTCTGCCTTGCCAACGAAAAATTCCGCATTGTCAAAGTGATTCAGCTGCGCATTCTGCTTCGCATCGCGGATTGCCTCCGGCACGATCTCGACACCGTATACCTGTTTAGCTTTCTGTGCCAGGAAAAGGGAGATTGTTCCGATGCCGCAGTAGAGATCCCAGACGGTCTCTGCTCCGGTCAAGCCGGCATATTCCAGCGCTTTTCCATACAGTTTTTCCGTCTGGCGCGGATTCACCTGATAGAAGGACAGCGGAGAAATACGGAAACGCACTGCACCGATCATATCCTCGATATAGTCTCTGCCCCAGAGCAGTGACAATTCCCTGCCCATGATGACATTGGTTCTTTCCTTATTTATATTCAGGGTAATGCTGGTCATTCCCGGAATCTGTGCCAGCTGCTCTGTAAGGATCTCTGCCTTCGGCAGTTTGTTCCCATTGACAACCAGACAGACCATGATCTCGCCAGTCGCAAATCCGACTCTCGTCATGACATGGCGCACCAGTCCTTTGCCGGTTTCCTCATTGTACGGTTCGATTTGGAACTTCTCCATATGAGACAGCACGAGATGCAGGATCTTTTCATTGACCGGATCACCCAGCAGACAGTCCTGGCAGTCTATGATCGCATGTGTCCTGCCCGCATAAAATCCGGCTACCAGCTTGCCGTCTCTGTTTCTACCGATCGGGAACTGTGCCTTATTGCGGTAGCGGAACGGCTCCTGCATACCAATGATCGGCTCCATCGGCGGATTTTCAAATTTGCCGATGCGTTCCAGATTGTTCCGCACCTTCTTTTCCTTAAACTGCAGCTGTGCTGCATAATTCATCGCCTGAATCTGACAGCCGCCGCACTGGCGTGCCACCGGACAGGGCGGATCGATACGGTCTGCACTCGGCTCAATAAGGTTCATCAGACGTGCAAAGCCATAATTTTTTTTCATTTTCATGATCTTGACTTCTGCCACATCGCCAATGACCGTGTCCTTGACAAACAGCGTCATGCCGTCTTCGCATCTGCCGACTCCGAGTCCTTCGCTGCTCAGATCTTCTATTTTCAGCGTTACAATATCGTCTTTTTTCATTACAGTTCTGTACTCTTTCTTAAATTTGACTCAAACAGACGATTATAGCCAAGCCATTCATTGTTATCGCCTGCACCCTTGAGGATCTCGCGCATTGTTTCCAGCTTCGCATCGGTGTTGTCTGCATAATTCAGTGCCATCGCTTCTGCAAGTGCCGGTTTTTTCGGTGAACCGTATTCCAGCTCTCCGTGATGTGCCAGAATACAGTGCTGCAGCTCGCTCATCAGCTTTTTCGGGAAATTTTTGATATGGCGGCAGCCAAATCCAACCAGTTCGCAGCCCATCATGATATGTCCCAGCAGCTGTCCATCATCGGTGTAATCATTTTCCGGGAAGTTGGAAAGTTCCTTTAGCTTGCCGACATCATGGAACAATGCTGCAGTAAACAGAAGATCCTTTTTGAGGAACGGATACTGCTCCACATAAAAAGCACAGAGGCGCACAACGCCGAGCGTATGTTCCAGAAGTCCTCCGACAAAACTATGATGGACTGTTTTGGCCGCGGAATGCTTTTTGAATGCTTCAATGAAAGCTGCATTGTCCACAAAGTACATCTGGATCAACTTCTGCAGATACGGATTCTCCACCTGCTTCATATAACCCATCAGAGCTGTATACATTTCATCAATATTTTTCTCGCTGACCGGAAGGTAATCGCCCGGGATATACTCACCCTCGTCTGCTTTGCGCGCGCGGCGGATACTCAGCTGCAGAGTTCCCTGAAAGTTTGTCACATCTCCGTTGATAAACACATAGTTCATCGCCTCAAAATCTTCGATTCCTGATGAATTCGGATCCCAGATCTTCGCGTCGATCGTGCCTGTCTTATCCTGAAGCACCACATTTTCATACATTTTGCCATTCTTCGCAGTCGCTGCCTGTTTGTATTTGCAAAGATAAATGTCGTTTACTTTGTCCCCTTCCCGGAACGCCTCTATATATTTCATTTCATCCTCCATCTCTTTATAAACTATAACAGGATGACTGCAGACCGCCTGACCTGCTGCCATCCTGAGTCTTCTCAGTTATCCTATTATAAAAGAATTTTTCGAATTAGTAAACAGAATCTTGAACTGAATATTTCTCCGAAACTTACGGTTCCCAAAACAAGGATTATGGAGTAAAATGATTCTGTATGCAGAGACACCCACATCTGCACTGCACCGCTTTGTTCCTGTGTAAAAAGCGGCCGCAAGAATTTATATATATGAGGTAAATATGAACGAAAAAGCATTAAAGGTACTGGAGTACCATAAAATCATAGAAAAACTGATTACCTTCGCCGGTTCACAGCCCGGCAAGGCACTGTGCCGAGAGCTGACTCCGTCCGCAGACATCAGTGAGATCCGCCGAATGCAGCGTGAGACTTCTGACGCAGTCAGCCGAATCTGCCGCAAAGGAACGGTTTCTTTTTCCGGTCTGTCTGATATCCGCGGCTCCCTGAAGCGTCTGGAGATCGGCGGCACTCTGAATATCGAAGAACTTCTGCGGATCTGCAAGGTACTGGAAACGACTTCCCGTGTCAAGGCGTGGTCCCGCAGTGAAAATCGTGAGGAAATGCCAGATGATTCTCTGGAGCAGATGTTTGCTGACCTTCAGCCGCTGACTCCGCTGGCCAACGAGATCCGCCGCTGCATCATCTCCGAAGAAGAGATCAGCGACGATGCCAGTCCGGGACTGCGTCAGGTACGACGTGCTATGAAGGCAGCACACGACAAGATCCGTACTCAACTGGCCTCCTATGTCAACGGCTCCACCAGAACCTATCTGCAGGAAGCAGTGATCACACAGCGAAACGGACGCTTCTGTATTCCGGTCAAGGCAGAATACCGCGGACAGATTCCCGGCATGATCCATGACCAGTCCTCCACCGGATCTACCCTTTTCGTAGAGCCGATGGCCATCGTCAAACTGAACAATGATCTGCGTGAGCTCGAGATCAAAGAAGAAAAAGAAATCGAGATCGTGCTCGCCAACCTGAGCGCACAGGTGTCAGAGCAGACAGAGCCGCTGAATTTCAACGTGCTGCTGCTGACTGAGCTGGATTTCATCTTTGCCCGCGCACTGCTCTCACGCTCCTACAACGGCACCGAGCCGGAATTTAATACCGAAGGCCGTGTCCGTATCAAAAAAGGCCGCCACCCACTTTTGGATCCGAAAAAGGTGGTTCCGGTCGATATACGACTCGGCGATGACTTTACACTGCTTGTGATCTCCGGTCCGAATACCGGCGGCAAGACTGTTTCGCTGAAAACAGTCGGCCTCTTCACGCTGCTTGGACAGGCTGGTCTTCACATTCCGGCCTTTGACCATTCTGAGCTCTCTGTTTTCACAGAGGTCTATGCCGATATCGGAGATGAGCAGAGTATCGAGCAAAGCCTGAGTACCTTCTCTTCACATATGACAAACATCGTATCCTTCTGGGAAAAAGCAGATGAGCACTCACTCGTCCTCTTCGATGAGCTCGGTGCCGGAACGGATCCAACCGAAGGTGCTGCACTTGCGATCGCAATCCTCTCCAATCTGCACCGCAGAGGAATCCGCACGATCGCAACCACCCATTACAGTGAATTGAAAGTCTATGCACTTTCTACCCCAGGCGTTGAAAACGGCTGCTGCGAATTCAATGTCGAAACGCTGCGCCCAACCTACCGCCTGCTGATCGGTATTCCGGGCAAGAGTAATGCGTTTGCGATTTCCGAAAAGCTCGGTCTCCCGGATTATGTGATCGAGGAAGCCAAAGAACATCTTTCTCAGGAAGCTGAGGATTTCGAAGATGTGATCGCCGATCTGGAATCCAGCCGTGCAACGATTGAACAGGAACAGCTGGAGATCAATCGCTACAAACAGGAAGTCGAAGAACTGAAGAAGCGTCTGGAACGCAAAGAAGACAAGCTGGAATCCAGCCGCGAAGCGATCATGCAGAAAGCCCGCGAGGAAGCACAGACCATCCTGCGCGAAGCCAAAGAGTATGCGGACGAAACGATCCGCAAATACAACAAGCTTGGCAAGGAATCCGACGCCTCCAAAAAAATGGAGCAGGAACGTACCAAACTCCGCGAAAAAATGTCCAAGCTGGACAAAGCAGCTGGCAGTGCTGCACCGAAGAAGCCGAAAAAAGAGCTTACTGCCAAAGACTTGCTCATCGGTGACAGTGTCAAAGTACTCAGCATGAATCTGAAAGGTACGGTCAGCACCCTGCCGGACGGACGCGGCAATCTATATGTACAGATGGGCATTCTTCGCTCCCAGGTCAATATCCGTGACCTCGAAAAGATCGAGGAAGAGCCGGCCTTCAAGCCAGCAGTCAAGACCCATACCACAGGAAGCAAGGTCAAATCCACGAAATCCTATTCGATCAGTGCTGAGATCAATCTGATCGGACTGACTTCTGACGAAGCGATCGCAGAACTGGACAAATACCTCGACGATGCCTATCTGGCACACCTCTCTCCGGTACGTGTCGTACACGGCAAGGGAAGCGGTATCCTGCGCAAGGCAGTCCATCAGTATCTGCGCCGCCAAAAACACGTTGCCTCCTACCGCCTCGGTGAATTCGGAGAAGGCGACGCCGGCGTCACAATTGTAGAGTTCAAATGATACCAGGGTCATAAGCCCCAAAACACGATGTGCTTGCACATCATTAAACCAAAAGGAGAATCCTATGCCAACCAAACAGAAAATCCTGATCGTAGATGATGACGAGAATATTTCCGAACTGATCTCGCTCTATCTCACGAAGGAATTTTATGATACCAAAATCGTATATGACGGCGAGGAAGCACTTCGCCAGTTTCAGCTGTACCAGCCCAATCTGATTCTGCTGGATCTGATGCTGCCGGGCATCGACGGCTATCAGGTCTGCCGCGAGATCCGTCAGCGTTCCAATGTACCGATCATCATGCTCTCCGCCAAAGGCGAAGTCTTTGACAAGGTACTCGGACTGGAGCTCGGTGCAGATGATTACATGATCAAGCCATTCGATTCCAAGGAGCTTGTCGCACGTGTCAAAGCTGTCCTGCGCCGTTACCAGCCGCAGCCGGGCAGTCAGCCGCAGCCAAGCGGCAAATATGTCGAATATCCAGAACTGGCGATCAACCTGACCAATTATTCCGTACTCTACAAGGGTGATACCGTAGATATGCCTCCCAAGGAGCTGGAACTGCTTTATTTTCTTGCTGCCTCTCCCAATCAGGTATTCACACGCGAGCAGCTGCTCGACCATATCTGGGGCTATGAATACATCGGCGATACCCGCACCGTAGACGTACACATCAAGCGAATCCGTGAAAAAATCAAGGATTACGACAACTGGTCCATCGCTACCGTCTGGGGCATCGGTTACAAATTTGAAGTCAAAAACTAATCAGGAGACATTATGAACAGAAAATTGCTTTACCGTTTTCTTGGCACTTATGCTGCCTTTCTGGCCGGTACACTGATTACCTCTGTTTTCGCCACGCCTCTGCTTCTGAAACATTTCCTGATGGAAAATATCAGTTCCGAAGCAGCTGCCGAGTTCTTAAGCAGCCAGTTTGTCAGCATTCAAAATGTATGCCATCTGATCATTTTGATCGTGATCCTGCTGTCACTATTTCCGCTTTTATTTTTCTGGCTCAAGATTTATCTGCCATTGAATGGAATCATTCAGGCTGCCGCCCTCTATACAGACGGAACCTTTTATGAACCAATCGCCTATGACAACAACGATGAACTGGGCCGCCTGACTGCCTCGCTGAACTATCTGGCAGACAGCACCAAAAATTCCGGAGAATATCAGCGAAAGTTCCTCTCCAATATCTCCCATGATTTCCGATCGCCGCTGACCTCGATCAAGGGCTATGTGGAAGCCATTCTGGACGGAACGATTCCAGTTGAACTGCAGGACAAATATCTGCATATCGTCCTAACCGAAACGGAACGCCTCAACAAGCTGACCGAAGGAATCCTGCTGCTCAACAGCTTTGCTGAACGCGGCGTTTATCTGGAGCAGTCTGATTTTGATATCACTGCAGTGATTCAGAATACCATCGCGACCTTTGAAGGTACCTGCCAGAAGAAAAATCTTACAATCCATACTATGTTTTCTTCTGCTGCCGTATACGTCCACGCAGATATGGGCAAAATTCAGCAGGTGCTCTACAACCTGCTGGACAATGCGATCAAATTCAGCCCGGCGGATTCCGAGATCCTGATTTCCGTCACAGAAAAAAGAAACCGTGTTCTGATTTCCGTCAAAGACCATGGTTCCGGAATCGCGGCAGAAAATCTTTCCAAAATCTGGGATCGCTTTTACAAAACAGATACCTCGCGCGGCAAGGATAAAAAAGGCACCGGACTTGGGCTGTCGATCGTCAAGGAAATCATCCGTGCCCATGGCCAGAATATCAATGTTGTCAGTACAGAAGGTGTCGGAACAGAATTTATCTTTACCCTAACAAAAAAACCGTAAGAAGGTTGCACAGGAGGCAACACATTGGAAAATAAAGAATTTTTTATCACAAATGATGGTCTCAAAATCCATGCCAAGCTGGATTTTCCAAAGCAGGAAAAAACAAGCTGCCCGCTTGTGATCCTGATCCATGGATTCACCGGACATATGGAGGAACGTCATATCACAGCGGTCGCCGATGCCATGACCGAGATTGGCTATGCAGTTCTGCGTGCTGATATGTACGGCCACGGGCAGAGCGACGGTGAATTTTGCGATCACACACTTTATAAATGGATCACCTGTGCTTTGGCAGTCGTCGATTATGCGAAAACACTGGATTTTGTGTCCGACTTCTATCTCTGCGGTCATTCTCAGGGCGGCCTGCTCACCACACTGCTTGGTGCCTTGGAACGTGATCTTTTCAAAGCGATCCTTCCGCTCTCTCCTGCCTACTCGATTCCGGAAGGCGCACGCAGAGGCGAACTGCTCGGCTATCACTTTGATCCGGAACATATCCCCGATTCAGTACAGCTGGCCAACGGCCGTACTTTAAAAGGCAACTATGCACGCGTGGCACAGATGATCGATGTCGATCAGGCAATCTCACAGTATCATGGACCTGTTCTTTTGATCCACGGTTCTGCCGATCAGACTATTTCCGTCGAATGTTCTTATCAGGCTGCTCAAAAATATGAAAATGCTACACTGGTGATCATTCCGGATGACACACACTGCTATGACAAGCATCTGGACTTGGTAACAGATGCCATTCAGAAATTTTTAGCCTGACTGGGCTTATTTTACCTAGAAACAACAAAATCCACCAGACTCAATTTCCTGAGTTCTGATGGATTTTT
>CAZEPO010000095.1:5519-7677 GCA_964514125.1 uncultured Lachnospiraceae bacterium | reverse complement strand
CCGAGAATAAATACGATCAATGCCAGCGGCACATATACATATTTGCCGATTCTGCCGAACCATTCAGAAACCAGCTTCGTGCGACCTATCGACAGTTCGGATTTCAGTCCCTTCCAACCCCATACATAGTAGATGGAAACTGCACCCAGCAATGCACCAAACGGTACGATCAGGATTGTGATAAAGTCCATCCATGATCCAACCCTGTCGCCATTCTCAATAAACAGTCCGACTGCAAGTGTGATCGCACCGCAGATCATCACTGCTGTACGTCTTGAAATCTTGAATCGCATCTGCCAGGATTCGCAGACTGCTTCAAACATATTGATCAGACTTGTAATTCCCGCAAAAGCAACAGACAGGAAGAAGAACGCTGCAAACAGTCTTCCAAATGCCATCTGTGAAAATACCTGCGGAATCGTGATAAACATCAAAGGCGGTCCGCTGACCGGGTCAATGCCATATGCAAATACGGCTGGCATGATTGCCAATGCCGCAAGCATCGCCGCCATTGTATCAAATACAGCTGTATTGATAGATGCCTTCGGAATGTTTTCATTTTTTCCAAGATAAGATCCATATACGATCATACCGGAGCCCGTGATCGAAAGGGAGAAAAATGCCTGCCCCATCGCCATTACCCAGGTGTCTACCTGAAGCAGATACTCCCACTTCGGAACAAACAGGAATTTATAACCCTCTGCTGCTCCGTCCAAAAAAGAAACTCTCACTGCAAGCACAACAAACAGGACAAAAAATGCCGGCATCATAACCTTGTTGACAGCCTCAATTCCTTTGGTCGCGCCAAACAGAAGCAATGCACATGCCAACACTACAACAATCATATGGCACGGAATATTGCCGAAATCTGATGACATCTCAGCAAAAAAGCCGGCCGAATCACCTGACAGGATCTCTCCTGTCAAACTTCCAAGCAGGGAGCGGAGCACCCAGCCCAGAATTACAGAATAACCGATTGCGATTCCAAGAGATCCGAACAGCGGAATCCAGCCGATCACTGCTCCGACCTTTCCTTTTCCTCTCCTAGACCAGCAGTATTCATACGCACCTAATGTTCCTGTCTTAGCCCGGCGTCCGACTGCAAACTCTGCTGACAGACCAACCAGACCGAATAATGCAATAAAAAGCAAATACGGAATCAGAAATGCAGCTCCTCCATATTGTCCGAGACGGTATGGAAACAGCCAGATATTTCCCATTCCCACTGCCGAACCAACGCAGGCAAGCACAAAACCAAATGAATTTTTGAAACCGCCATTTGGATGCGGATGTCCCGTATTTTTACCTTTCTTTGTTACACTCATTTTTCAGTTCCTTTCCCCAATTCTTTGTATTTTTATCAGGTAAATCTTTGACTGGCTGTCGGCCAATCTACTTCCTATTCTGCCCTGATGTCTTTCAGGCACAGACATCATTATTATACATGGCTTTTTCATATTTGTAAAATAAATCTTTTGAAAATTAACGCTTTAAAGTAAAAAGTTCTTCTTTCTCTTATCATTTTGTAGTATAATATAAATACTTTACTATTAAGAATAAGAAAGAGAAGAACGCCTATGCCAATCAATGTTTTTATCGAAATGACGATCACCGCAGCTCTGACCGTCTGGTCTCCCGGACCCAACAACATTCTGCTGTTATCTACTGCCAGCAAATATGGAATCAGAAAAAACCTGAAGCTTCTGCTTGGAATCTGGACCGGTTCCTTAAGCCTGATGTGCCTGTGCGGTATTTTCTGCAGCACACTTGGAAGTATTATTCCCGGTATTCAGCCGGTCATGAAATATGTAGGAGCCGCCTATATTCTTTATCTGGCCTGGCAGACCTGGAAACGCAAACCACCCAAAGAGAATGCCTCTGACAAGGAGCCATCTTATATCATGGGGCTGCTGCTGCAGCTTCTCAATGTGAAGATCATTGTCTATGGCCTGACGATGTTTTCTTCCTTTATCCTGCCCCACGAAAATCGTATTCCGGTTCTCTTCCTTTTCGCTGTATATCTGATGATCTTGGGCGGAATCGGAAATCTGATCTGGGCATTTGCAGGAAATATATTAAAACGCTTTTATACAGATCATTACAAACTGATGAATGCTGTGATGGCATTGCTGCTGATCTGGTGTTCGATGCGTACGAT
>CAZEPO010000095.1:0-5419 GCA_964514125.1 uncultured Lachnospiraceae bacterium | reverse complement strand
AAAAGATCGCCGGAACAATTCCGACGATCTTTTTCTCTGTCTTTATTACATTTCACAGTTATCTCTATTTTATTCAGGCAGCATCTTCCGTGAATGCGGCTACCAGCTCTGCTGCATTTTCGAATCCCTGTTTTTCCAGTTCTTCGATATACCATTCATCTACACCGACTACTGCCTCTTTGAAGGAGTCGATATTGATATCTGCCAGTTCTGTAATAGTCACACCATTTTCTTCCACCCAGCGAGTCTTGATCTCATCATCACCCACACGGTTGATATAACGCTGATACTCCACTGCCTTCTGTCCGGCTTCATCAATCACTGCCTGCTGCTCCGGTGTAAAGCTGTCATACAATTCCTGATTCATGCAGAAGAATAGGCAGTCATAGATCGCATTCCACATAGAGCAATAATCCTGTACTTCCTGTACACTTGCGGAATCGATTGCCGGAAGCGGATTTTCCTGACCTTCCACCGTATTCTGCTGCAATGCAGTGTAAGTTTCCGACCAGTTCATATTGGTGGCGTCTGCTCCCCAACGCTTGAAACATTCCATCAGCAGATTTGATCCAGCTACACGAATCTTCAGATTCTTCATATCCTCTGCTGATTTGACTTCTCTTACATTGTTCGTAAGCTGACGGAATCCATTTTCGGCGATACCCATGCAGTGCAATCCGTACTCATTCAGGATTTCTTTCATCATTTCACCGGCTTTGCCGTCGAATTTGGCATCTGCATCTGCCAATGAATCATATACAAACGGAAGCGATACAACATTAAATCGCGCATCAAATGCAGAATAGATCAGGTTGCTGTGCATGGAAACCTGTACCGGATCACCGTCCATCAGCGCCTGAATACCTTCTGACTGATTGCCATTCGTCAGCTGATCGGAACCGTATACTTTTACTGTTACTTTTCCGTCTGTAGCCTGCTCCATCAATTCGCCGAATTTCTGTCCTGCCAATGCCCAGGTACTGGTATCGCTGGTCGAACATGCAAAATTCAGTGTCGTTTCCGGCCAGTCAAGGTCGCTGTGATCGTCCATGGCAACATCTGCTGCACTTGCATCAAGACCATCATTTTCTTCCGCATCTTTCACAAATGTTTCTACCAGTTTTTCGGCATCTTCAAAGCCCTGTTTTTCCAGTTCTTCTACATACCAATCTGCTACACCCGCTACTGCTGTTTTGAAGGAATCGATATCCATATCTGCATTTTCAGTAATCATCACACCGTTTTCTTCTGTCCAACGGTTCTTGATCTCATCATCGCCTGCACGGTTGATGTAACGCTGATATTCGACTGCTTTCTGACCAACCTCGTCGATGACCGCCTGCTGCTCCGGTGTGAAGCTGTCATAAATCTCCTGATTCATACAGAAGAACAGACAGTCATAGATTGCATTCCACATAGAGCAATAATCCTGTACTTCCTGTACACTCGCGGAATCGATTGCCGGAAGCGGATTTTCCTGACCCTCTACGGTATTCTGCTGCAGTGCAGTGTAGGTTTCCGACCAGTTCATGTTGGTAGCATCTGCTCCCCACAGTTTGAAACATTCCATCAACAGGTTGGAGCCTGCTACTCGGATCTTCACATTCTTCATATCCTCTACGGATTTGATCTCTCTTACATTATTGGTAAGCTGACGGAAGCCGTTTTCTGCAATACCCATGCAATGCAGTCCGTATTCATTCAGGATTTCTTTCATCATCTGACCGGCTTCACCATCAAATTTGGCATCTGCTGCCTCTAATGAATCATAAATAAATGGAAGCGATACAACGTTAAATCTTGCATCAAATGCAGAATAGATCAGATTGCTGTGCATAGAGATCTGTACCGGATCACCATTCATCAGCGCCTGAATACCTTCTGACTGATTGCCGTTGGTCAGCTGATCAGACGCATAAACTGCAGCTTTCACTTTACCGCCGGTCGCCTGTTCCATCAATTCGCCGAACTTCTGTCCTGCCAATGCCCAGGTACTGTTGTCACCGGTAGAACATGCAAAGTTCAAAGTCATTTCCGGCCAGTCGAGATCACTGTAGTCTGCAACTGTGTCAAAGGAATGGTTATCATCCTGGTCACCTATTCCAGTATGTTCTTCTGTTTTTACAACACCAGAATAACGCTCTCCTGCCAGTGCTTTCGGCAATGCCACAGAAATTTCAGGAACATAAGTGATCAAAAGCAATACAACTACGCAAGAAATGATCTGCGGTACTACTGCCTTGGAAATCTGAGGAAGGGTAACAGTCAGTCCTTTCTTGAGTTTGATACTGATCGCAACGAACAGGTTTACACCTACCGGCGGAGTTACCTGACCGATTGCAAGGTTTACTGTTGCCATCACACCAAATGCAACCACATCATAGCCCAAAGCCTGACATACCGGAAGCATGATCGGAATGAAGATGTACATTGCAGAGTTTGCATCGACGAAGCAGCCCGCAATCAGGAAGATAATATTACAGATCAGAAGAAATACAACTTGATTCACAGCCACCTTGCCAAGCAATGCGGAAGCCGCCTCTGCAATACCGAATTTTGTACATACATATGAGAACAATGTTGCGGAAGCTACAATGAGCATGATGCCTCCGGTGGTCTTCGCTGAATCGATCAAGATATCAGCCAGATCTTTGATCTTTACTTCTCGGTAGATTACCATACCTACAAACAGACCATATATTACCGATACTGCTGCGGCTTCGGTCGGTGTGAAGATACCGCCATAGATACCGCCAAGAATAATCACCGGCATCAAAAAGCCCCAGAATGCGTCTTTAAATGCTGCCCAGCGCTCTGCTGCGGTCGCTTTTGTTCTTGCAGCTTCCATATGATTCTTTCTGGCTTCCAGCATTACGACAACAACAAGTGCGACACCCATCAGAATACCAGGGATAATACCTGCTGAAAACATATCTGCAATCGACACACCGGTAATTGATGCATATACGACAAATGCAATACTCGGAGGTATGACAATGGCAATCGAACTGGACGTTGCCATCAATGCGGTAGAGAACGGTGCTGAAAAACCACTTTCAATCATAGCTGGAATCAAAACTGCACCCAGAGCTGCTACTGTCGCAGGACCGGAACCGGAAATTGCACCGAAAAAGCATGCAACGATTACACATACGATCGCAATACCGCCGCGTCTGTGTCCTACACATTTATCTACAAACTTAACCAGACGTTTGGAAATACCTGCTTTTGCCATAATATTACCGGACAATACAAAGAACGGGATTGCCAGAAGCAGAAATTTGCTGATACCGGAATACATATTCGTCGCAATGATCGTCAAAGATGTTCCCGAATATAAGATCGCACAGACTGATGACAGTCCGAGACAGATAGAGATCGGCACACCCAAAATCAGGAAAATAAAAAACGAGATAAAAAGTACCGCACTGACCATTTATGCTTCCTCCTTTCCACTTGTGCAGAAATCGATACAGTATTCAATAAAATGAAGTACCATACAGCCGGCTCCGATTGGAACAAATGACCAGAAAATCCACTCCGGCCAGTTCAGAACGAAGGTACGCTTGCCGTTTGCCAGCTGTGTAAGTACTTTGTCCATGCCATATTTAAACAACAGCAGGGAAAAGATGACACATAAGATTGTTGTGAGAATGACAGATGGCTTTTTCAGTTTTTCCGGCAAACGATCCGTCACCAAGGTCAAATTGACCAGTTCGCCGTCCCGACAAGCAAGTGCTGCTGCCAGCAGTGTGATCAATACAAACACGGCTACAACCAGTTCTTCCGTGAAGGACCAGGAACGGTGAATGACATAGCGGGAAAATACATTGCCCGCTGTCAGAACAAGAATCAGCAGCATTGTGACGATAAGAATAAATTTTTCAATCGCTGCGATTGCGTTCATGAGTTTTTTGTACGCTTTCATAGTCTCTCTCCTCCAGACATTAAATTTGCCGGATCATTACATGCTTCAGTTCTGAATCATTTTGGTATACAGTTATAAAAAAATCCGTCCCTAAATAGGGACGGATCATAATTCCGTAACCACCCTGTTTCTCCATTGAAACAATGCAATCCTTGCAGTGTACCGGCATACACGATTCCTGTAACGGGGAATAACCGTGACAGCTTAATGACCAAACCTGCAGTGTTCAGCTGTCCTTCTCCGGGCTGATCTTCGAAACAATACCTCCGCTGCCTCGCACCAAACGGCAGCTCTCTGAAGAAAGGATGATTGTTCTACTTCTTCCCTTCATAGAATTTTTCTTTATCTCACTACTTTGGTGAATTGATAAAATTTTACTATCTTCTGCTTATTTCGTCAAGTAAAAGATGTATTTTTTTAATCTTCTTTTTTGATGCCTGCCAATGGATTATATACTGCGAAGACAACTGCGCCAAGAACAAAGATTACTGCACCTATGTAAAGGAGTGTCTTAAGGCCATTTCCTACTGCAGCATCTACCATTGCCTGAATCGGACTGCACAAGAACATACCAAGGTTAAAACATGCCATGATCATAGAAGATGCCATCATGATACACATCGCGAAAACAATCGGCGGATAAGATGAATTCTCTTTGCTCCTTTTTTGTCTGCTGCCTCTGTATAATTCGGGATGTCAGGACAACATACATGAGCAGGCATCGATACAATACGATATTGCCTTTCATATTGGAGGCACATTCAATCACTTTATGCTGTGGTTTTCCAGGGATATGGCTGATTCACCAGAAGAAATGGCAGCCTACACGCTTGCAGTACTGCCAAATCATCTCATTGATCTTATATGGAATATTTCAAAACCACATTCTCTTTCGACATCTTCCGAAATTCATGAAACAGAAACACAATAAAAGTAGGAATTACAGTACCATCACCAATGTCCCTGCTCCGATCAGAATGCATCCAATCAGTGACTTCATCGTAAATTCTTCATGCAAAAAGACAAATGCCATCAAAAGTGTAAGCACTACACTCAATTTGTCAATCGGAACTACTTTTGAAGCATCGCCAATCTGCAGCGCGCGATAATAGCAAAGCCAGGAGGCACCGGTCGCCAGTCCGGACAGGATCAAGAAAAGCCAGCTTTTCCGGCTGATTTCAGAAATACCATTCTGGGTATTCGTAAGAAACACCATGCCCCATGCCATCACTACCACTACAACAGTGCGGATCGCCGTTGCCAGATTTGAATTCACTCCGTCTATGCCGATCTTCGCTAATATAGATGTCAGTGCTGCAAATACGGCTGACAGCAGTGCAAATACAAACCACATATCAAACACTTCCTTTCTTTTTTAATTGTAAAACCGAATAATCTGATGATCAACATCAACTGTTGCTGTAATGCCAAACGGAATGATACAGCGCGGCTGTGCATAGGTTTCATCCATTGGCTTTCCGATCAAAATGC
>CAZEPO010000094.1:3934-7696 GCA_964514125.1 uncultured Lachnospiraceae bacterium | reverse complement strand
TTTTTACATATAATAGAGCATACCATTGCCGCAAAGGAAGCGGCGTTTCAGAGAAATGCTTTCTTCTTTGCGGTAAAAAGAGGAGGCAGGGGATATGATGGAAACTATCTCAGCAAAAGAACTGGATCGGTATGTACAGGACGGCAGAACCATGATCGTAGATTTGCGGTCGCGGGAAGAATATATGCAGGGGCATATCCGAGGCGCGATCAATGTACCGGACGGAGCATTTGACAGGGAGCTCTGGGGGCGTCAGGGAGAGACCATCGTACTGTATTGTACGCGCGGCGCACTCAGCATGTCGGTTGCCCGGGAACTGGAGGAACAGGGCTACCACACAAAAAGCGTGGTAGGCGGTATTCGAGCGTATCGTGGGAAAAATATGGTCGATTTAAGGGCAACATAACGATTGACAGGTTGCCGGTCGGGCATTAAGATAGAAAAAGAACAGGAGTCAGATGTCTGGAAACTTCAGAAGATACAGCGTGTCTGACTGGAAAGGAAGGACAATATGAAGCTGTTGATCGCATCTGATATCCACGGATCGTCATATTATTGTGAAAAACTTTTGGAAGCATACGAAAAGGAACAGGCACAGAGAATCATTCTGCTGGGGGACATTTTGTACCATGGACCGCGAAATGATCTTCCGGCAGAATATGCACCGAAAAAGGTAATCCAGATGCTGAATGCACACAAAGAGGAAATCTATGCTGTGCGCGGCAACTGTGAAGCGGAAGTAGACCAGATGGTACTGGAATTTCCGGTTCTGGCAGATTATATGCTGCTGTTCTGGAAAGACCGCGCAGTCTATGTCACACATGGACATATTTATAATGAAGAAAAGCGTCCACCGATGAAAGCGGGAGACATTCTGCTGCATGGACATACACATGTACTTCGGGCAGAAGAAAAGGACGGCATCATCATTTTGAATCCGGGCTCCGTGTCGATCCCGAAAGAAGGCAATCCGCCGACCTATGCGGTTTATGAGGACGGCCGATTTACGATCCGTGATTTTGAAGGAAATACAGTAAAGGAAATGAATTTATGAAAATGTTTGAATTAGTCGCACCGTGTCATTTTGGATTGGAAGCGGTGCTCAAAAGAGAAATCTTAGATCTTGGCTATGAGATCAGCTGCGTGGAAGACGGAAGAGTCAGCTTTTACGGAGATGCAGAAGCAATCGCAATCGCCAATGTATTTCTGCGTTCTGCGGAGCGAATCCTGCTGAAGGTAGGACGAGTTCACGCGGAGACCTTCGAGGAGCTGTTTGACCGTGTCAAGGAACTTCCGTGGGAGGAATATCTTCCGGTTGATGCCAAATTTTGGGTAACAAAGGCAACATCAGTCAAGAGCAAGCTGTTCAGCCCGTCTGATATTCAGTCTATTGTCAAAAAGGCGATCGTAGAGCGTCTGAAAGGCGTTTACAACGTCAGCTGGTTCACCGAGGACGGTGCACAGTACCCGATCCGTATCTTTTTTATGAAAGATGAAGCGATGATCGGGCTTGATACGACAGGCGAATCACTGCATAAACGCGGCTACCGCAAACTGACTGCCAAAGCGCCGATTTCGGAGACACTGGCATCAGCATTGATCATGCTGACCCCATGGAAGGCGGACCGGATTCTGGTTGATCCATTCTGCGGCAGCGGTACCTTCCCGATCGAAGCAGCGATGATGGCAGCGAATATCGCACCGGGCATGAATCGTTCCTTCCTCTCAGAAAACTGGAAAAACATTGTTCCGCGCAAGCACTGGTACAACGCGGTGGAGGAAGCACAGGATCTGATGGATCTGACAGTAAAGACCGATATTCAGGGATACGATATTGATGGAGAGGTGATCAAAGCAGCCAGAGAGAATGCAAGGCTGGCAGGGGTTGATCATATGATCCATTTTCAGCAGCGTTCTGTTTCGGAGCTGAATCATCCGAAAAAATATGGTTTTGTGATCACAAACCCGCCATACGGCGAGCGTATCGAGGACAGGGAGAACCTTCCGGCATTGTATCGGGAGATTGGCAAGGCATTTTCCAGACTGGACAGCTGGTCGGAGTATCTGATCACCTCCTATGACGAGACCGAAAAATACATCGGCAAAAAAGCGGACAAGAACCGCAAGATTTACAACGGTATGATCAAGACGTATTATTATCAGTTCATTGGACCGCGTCCGCCGAAAAAAAGAGATGGAGAAAACCGTTGAATTTAAAAAAACAGGCAGTGCTGCTGGTCGGTGTAAGCATATTGGTTCAGACAGGATTCTCTGAATTCTGTCTGGGAAGCGATGCAGCAGACGATGTTCCGGCTGGTATCAGATATCCGGCAGATCGTTGTTCGATAGCGAATGTGGAAACGTATCGATCAGAGACATCGAATCAAGACGAAATTGGAGATCAAATCCAAGCGTATTATGCAGAAAAACTGGAAAAATTTGCTGCGTTTTCATTAGAACGATATTTATATGATGATTCAGTGAAGGCGGAAAAAGAGCAAATGTCTGTGCCGGTCTTGTCGTGGGATCGGTCAAAACTGCTCCCGAAACGCTGGTATGCGGGTGATAGCGGCAAAAAGCCGACGGTTCGCAGTCAGGGAGCTTATGGGACATGCTGGGCATTGACAGCAGTATCAGCACTGGAAGCTGCACTGCTTCCGGAAGAAGAACAGGTCTTTTCGGCCGATCATCTGGTCTATCAAAATGCGTTTACGGCAGAGATAGACGAAGGCGGCGATTATCTGATGACGATGGCTTATCTGAGTGGCTGGCAGGGACCGGTGCTGGAGGAACAGGATCCATATGGCGATGGGGAATCTCCGGCAGATCTGCAGCCGACGATACATGTACAGGAGATGCAGATATTGGAGCAGGCGAGCGTCGGTCAGCTGAAGGAGGCTGTTTACCAATATGGAGCGGTGCAGACTTCTTTATATATGAGCCGCGAAACGACAAAAGCCGGAAATGGGTTTTATCAGCCGGACACCTGTGGGTATTTTTATCCGGAGCAGAAGCAGCAGAACCATGATATTCTGATTTTGGGCTGGGACGACCAGTTTTCACGTTTTCGCTTTGCACAGGTTCCAGATCAGGACGGCGCATTTATCTGCCAGAATACCTGGGGTGAATCTTTTGGCGAGGATGGCATTTTCTATGTGTCCTATGCAGACGCCAATATCGGTGTGACTGGGATTGTATATGACAGGATGGAGTCGGTTGATAATTATGATCATTTGTATCAGACGGATGACTGTGGCTGGCAGGGCAGACAAGGCTATGACGATGAGAGCTGCTGGATGGCAAACGTCTATACAGCAGAGCAAAATGAGACACTTTCAGCCTTTGGTTTTTATGCGACTGGGAAAAATACAGCATATGAGTTGTATCTGGTCAAAGGATTCTGCGGAGAAGAGTCGTTCGATGAGCGGATATTTCTGCAGCGCGGCACATTGCAGGAAGCAGGTTATTATACAGTCGATCTGGAGCAGCCGGTCAGTCTGATACAGGGAGAGCAGTTTGCAGTGATCGTACACATCACGACACCGGGCAGCGAAAATCCAGTGGCAGTGGAATATTCCGCAGATCAGTACACGCAGAATGTGACGCTGGAAGGCAAGAACGGTTATCTCAGCCAGTATGGTAAGAACTGGGAGCATACAGAGTCGAAGTTCGGTACAAACGTATGTCTGAAGGCATATACAAAAGACTGGGCTGGATATTAAAATAAGGTAACAGTTCAACACAAAATAAAATTTCAAAAAC
>CAZEPO010000094.1:0-3834 GCA_964514125.1 uncultured Lachnospiraceae bacterium | reverse complement strand
AACAGTTACAAATTAGAAAGAAATGGCACAATAAGAAATAGAGGAAACCAACATGGAAAAACGAATTATCTTTGCGACAGGCAATGCAGGGAAGATGAAAGAAATCCGTATGATTCTGGCAGATCTGGGGATTCCGGTCGTATCAATGAAAGAGGCCGGCATTACAGCAGATATCGAAGAAAACGGAACCACCTTTGAGGAAAATGCGATCATAAAAGCGAAAACAATCATGGAGATGACTGGCGAGATCGTCATGGCAGATGATTCCGGGCTGGAGATTGATTATCTCGACGGCGCACCGGGGATTTATTCTGCTCGGTTTATGGGAGAAGATACTTCATATGATATCAAAAACCGTGCCTTGATCGAAAAGCTGGATGGTGTTCCGGATGAAAAGAGAACGGCACGTTTTGCCTGCTCGATCGCCTGTGCACTGCCGGATGGCCGTATCCTGACCAGCTATGGTGCGATGGAAGGACAGATCGGTTATGAAATTAAGGGCGAAAACGGATTTGGCTATGATCCGATTTTTTATCTTCCGGAATACGGCTGCAGCTCTGCAGAAATCTCACCGGAGCAGAAAAATGAGCTCAGTCACCGCGGCAAGGCTCTGCGCAGTATGAAAGAAAAACTGCAGGAGATACTGTGATCGCGTTTCGTAACAGCTCAGCAGGAGAAAGGTCAATGACAGATGAAGATTCTTGTGATAAGTGACACACATGGACGGGAGGAAAACCTGCAGCAGGTTTTACAAAAGACAGGCAAGCCGGATCTGATCCTGCACCTTGGGGATTCGGAAGGCGGGGAGGACATCATTCGTCAGATGTCCGGAGCACCGATGCACCTCGTAGCAGGCAACTGTGATTTTTTCTGCCGTTATCCAAAGAGCAAAATAGTCGAAGCAGCAGGCAGCAGGATTTTTATGACACACGGACATTATTATTATGTATCCATGGGAACGACAGAGCTGGCGGCGACAGCGCGCAGAAATGAATGTGATATTGTATTGTTTGGTCATACACATGTACCGCTGCTGGATCAGAGCACACCTGGTCTGACGATTCTGAACCCGGGAAGCCTTTCCAAACCGCGTCAGGAAGGACATCGTCCGAGCTATGCAGTGCTTGAAGTCGAAGAGGGGCGGCCGGTAAACGCATCGCTGCATTATTTATAGAAGAAAAAATAAAAAGAATTAAGAAAAAGCTTGACTTTATATAGAGGCCTGTGATATTCTAATCAGGCGTATGGAAGCAGGCTTTTTTTTTGTGCCTAAAACAAAAAACGGCAGGGCGACCTGCTGGCGTAAATTTAATAACGAGAGCGAGGTGGAAGTTGTGCGCGTTAGAATCACATTGGCATGTACAGAATGTAAACAGCGTAATTACAACATGACAAAGGATAAGAAAACTCATCCGGATCGTATGGAAACGAAGAAATACTGCCGTTTCTGTAGAACACACACATTACACAAAGAAACAAAATAATCGGTAGATTCGTGCAAAGGAAGTGAAGATAATGGCAGAGAAAACAGAAAAAAGCTCCAAAAAGAGCTGGTTTGACGGCCTGAAAGCTGAGTTTAAGAAAATCATATGGCCGGATCGCAAGTCGCTTGTAAAGCAGACTGGTGCCGTAGTTGCCGTTTCTATCGTACTCGGAATGATCATCGCGATTCTGGATTTTATCTTCCAGTATGGCATTGATATTCTGGTAAACATCAGTTTCTAAATGAAGTGAGGGCATAGGTGATTGTATGGCAGAAGCTAACTGGTATGTAGTTCATACCTATTCAGGGTATGAAAACAAAGTAAAGGCCAACATCGAGAAGACGATTGAGAACAGACATCTGGAGGATCAGATTCTGGAGGTTCGCGTGCCGCTTCAGGATGTTGTAGAAGTGAAAAATGGTGTTCAGAAAACAGTTCAGAAAAAGCTGTTTCCGGGCTATGTACTTCTCAACATGGTGATGAATGATGATACCTGGTATGTCGTAAGAAATACACGTGGTGTCACAGGTTTCGTTGGTCCGGGCTCCAAACCGGTTCCGCTTACTGAGACAGAGATGTTTAATCTGGGTATCCAGGCAAACAACATTGATGTAGATTTCGCTGAAGGCGATATGGTTACAGTAATCGGTGGTGTTTGGAAGGATACGGTTGGAGTGATCCAGTCCATGAACCAGAGCAAGCAGATCGTTACAATCAATGTTGAACTGTTCGGTCGTGAAACACCGGTAGAAATAAGTTTCACAGAAATTAGAAAGTATGACAATTAAACAAGCCCCCGGCAAAGCCGCGGGACGTGGGAGGGAATCATAACCCCCGACATTACCACATAGGAGGTGCCTAACATGGCAAAGAAAGTAACAGGTTATATTAAATTACAGATTCCTGCTGGTAAAGCAACACCGGCTCCGCCAGTTGGTCCGGCACTCGGACAGCATGGTGTAAACATTGTTCAGTTTACAAAAGAATTCAACGCTAGAACAGCTGATAAGGGCGACCTGATCATTCCGGTTGTTATCACTGTTTATGCAGACAGAAGCTTCAGCTTCATCACAAAAACTCCGCCAGCTGCAGTTCTTCTGAAGAAAGCTTGCAACCTGAAATCAGGTTCTGGTGTTCCGAACAAGACAAAAGTAGCTACAATTTCCAAAGATAAGATCCGTGAAATCGCAGAAATGAAGATGCCGGACCTTAACGCAGGAAGCGTTGAAGCAGCTATGAGCATGATCGCTGGAACAGCTCGTTCCATGGGTATCACAGTAGAAGAGTAAACAAGAACAAGTGGGAGGGAAATCCCGACATTACCACCAGGAGGTTATTTAATATGAAAAAAGGTAAGAGATACGCAGAGGCTGCTAAGGCAATTGACCGTACAGTTCTCTACGATGTAAATGACGCTATTGCACTTGCAAAAAAATCTGCAGTAGCAAAATTTGATGAGACAATCGAAGTTCATATCAGAACAGGCTGTGATGGACGTCATGCTGACCAGCAGATCCGTGGCGCAGTAGTTCTTCCGCACGGAACAGGTAAGAAGGTTCGTGTACTTGTATTCGCTAAGAATGCAAAAGCTGATGAGGCTCTTGCAGCTGGTGCTGAGTACGTAGGTGCTGAGGAACTTCTTCCGAAGATCCAGAACGAAGGATGGCTTGATTTCGACGTTGTAGTTGCTACACCGGATATGATGGGTGTTGTTGGTCGTCTTGGTCGTGTACTTGGACCGAAAGGTCTTATGCCGAACCCGAAGGCTGGAACAGTTACAATGGACGTAACAAAAGCTGTAAAAGATATCAAGGCTGGTAAGATTGAATACAGATTGGACAAGACAAATATCATTCATGTGCCAATTGGAAAAGCTTCTTTCTCAGAGGAGCAGTTAAGCGACAACTTCCAGACGCTTATTGAAGCAATCATCAAAGCAAGACCGGCAGCTGTTAAGGGTCAGTTCCTTAAGAGCGTTACTATTGCACCGACAATGGGCCCGGGAATCAAACTGAATACAACAAAACTTGCATAAGCATGATTGAGATAAATACCCGAAGGTACGCGCTTCGGGTATTTTTTGCGTAAATGCTGATAAAAAACAACGTAATAATTTTTTGAAAAAAGTGCTTGACAGAGCTGTTGCTCTGTGGTATCTTATAAAAGATGACTGCCGAAGACAGCAGGTGCCGTAAGGCATAAGGAGAAAACGCCTGCCGAGGAGTATTGATTCTTAGGAAGAATTTTTATGCCCTCTGTCTTTATGTCAGAGGGATTTTTTTATTCCTGACTATACGGCGGTACACTCAAATCTATAAGGAGGTGCACCAATCATGGCAAAAATCGAACT
>CAZEPO010000093.1:0-7721 GCA_964514125.1 uncultured Lachnospiraceae bacterium | reverse complement strand
GATACTCGTCCGTCATGATTTCCTCGAAGCTCTCTGCATACTCACGCGCAGCTGCAGAGGGCTGCAGTCCATCTGATGTCTCTTCGATCAAAACATTCAGTGCCAGATGTTCCAGATCACCAAAATCCAAAATATTCTTCTCTGCCTTTTTTTCTCTGATCCGCTGTATAAACGCTTCGACCAGTCCGGTCAATGCCCGAATCGACACACCTGTTGCCAGAAATTCTTCCTGCAATACCTCCGGTCTGTCATAAAAATATTTCTGCCGCAGTCCTGCCAGTGCTTCCTTTGCCTCATTGCGGATTGCCTTTGCCAGTTCTCTCTTTTCTATAGAAACATTTTCATCTTTTTTGCGGCTGAGCACTTCATAATTCGGCATACAATAAAATGCCTCTGCATAGGCAAGGTACCGTCTGCCCCAGATCATACCAGCCGTATCCTGCATCTTCTGCGGATCAGCTACTGTGTCTATGTCCGCTGTGCTGTCCTGCTTCTGAGTCCGCTGTGCTGCTCGTATGATCCGCTTCAGCATCTCCAGATCCGATTCCAGCATCGGTATATACATATACGGTCCGTCCGCTTCTTCCGCGATCCGCAGTGCTTCCTCCAGCCGATCCTGTATATCCCAAAGCGTCTGCTCCGTGTCTTCTATGATACAGCGGATCCATGCCGGTTCCTCTGCTGCCTTGTTCTGTTCTTCTGGCAATTCCTGCCCATCTGCTGTCTTTTGCTCTTCTGGCAATTCCTTTTCGGCCGCTGTCTCCTGCTCTTTTGACTGCACTTCATTTCTGTCTGACAGCGGATTCACTGCATAAAGCCTCCGGCATTCCTCCAGCCACTTCTCCGGCCAAGGCTGCCCAAGTGCAAAATGATACAGCTGCAGGATCATACTTTCCAGAATACGGTCATCTTTTCCGGTCGCAACTGTTTCCAGAAATGCCAGAAATTCTTCTTTTTTCTCCGCGTAGGCTTCCTCAATCACCTCTGCTGCGGTCTCCTGCTCCAAAAGCAGAACCTCTCCTTCGTCTGCCACACGGAAAGACGGATCAATCCCAGCCGTCTGAAAATGATTGCGCAGGACATTCAGACAAAAGCTATGTATCGTTGTAATTTTCGCATTATGCACCAGCACCAGCTGACGCTGCAGGTGCAGGTTGTCCGGCTCCGCCTCTGCTCTCTGCTCCAGTGCATCGCGGATACGTTCCCGCATCTCTGCCGCTGCTGCATTCGTAAAAGTCAGCACAAGCAGCCGGTCGATGTCTACCGGTCGTTTTTCATCTGTGATCATCGCAAGGATCCGCGCGACCAGCACCGCCGTCTTGCCGGAGCCTGCTGCCGCTGATACCAGAATATTACAGTCTCTCGTATCAATGACGCACTGCTGCTCCTCTGTCCATTTCACTGCCATCACTCTCTATTCCCTTCTCTGCACATTTCTTCCTGATTTTCCTCGGTTTCCTCAACAATCTTCGCCCATGCCTCCTGCTCCGAAAGCTCACTGCCGCGCCGTTCACACATGCCCGGTATCTTTCGGTCAAATCCGCAGACCTCCTGAAAATCGCAGTAATCACAGGCACTGCCGTTTTTGTCAGCGAAAGGCTTTGCATCGATCACGCCTTCCAAAATCTGTTCCCCCATCTGTGTCAGCTTGCTGGATACAAATTTGGAAAGATGCGCAAGCTGTTCCTCGCTTGCCACGCAGGAAGATGCTCTCAGTCCACCGTTCTTTTTATAACCAGCCGGTACGACCACCGATTCTCCAACCCTGTGTGGCTCAAGACCTTCATCAAACAGCTGAAGCACCTCCGGATCACTGTTCAGCACACCGTCCGGCCGAAGCTTTTTGAGCAGCTTCGCCTGCGTCTGAAGATCGCTGTCCTCTGCCTCTTTTTCCATCACCGGATCCTGCATTCGATAATAAAAAATACCGGCCGGAGCAACTTTCTGGTCTGGGTGCAGCCGCTGTTCCATCTCAAGCGCCGCATTCAGATAGACGACCAGCTGAAGCTGGAGTCCATAATATAACGAAACCGGATCAAACTTGGCCATTCCGGTCTTATAATCAATGATTTTCACATAAACGGTGTCGTCCTGCTGTGCCGTATCGATCCGGTCAATTCGTCCTTTCAGACGCATCTGTCCATGCTCGCCGAAACGTACATGTACCGCTTCCAGCTCGCCGATATCCGCAAACGATACCTCAAAACCGACTGGCCGGAACTTACCCGCACAGATCTGCTGATGCAGTGCCCAGATGGTACGGCGCATGATCCGCTTGAGTCTCTGGATCGTATATTCATCTCTCGCACTTCCATGCAGCATACCGGCTCCGTACTGTTCAGACACCTCATCTACACACCGCTCGATCATTTCCTGCTGCTGCTTCATCGGCAGCTCACTCCAGTCGCACTCACACCTCTGCAGTCTGCGGGAAAACAGCTCCATAACCCGATGAAAAATATTGCCAAGGTCTGTCGGCTTGATTCCATACAATTCTCGTTCCTGCAGCCGCAGTCCATATCGTGCAAAATGTGCAAAGGCACAGGCTGCAAATTGCTCCAGCCGTGTGACGCTGCCTGCCATGCATTCTCCATACAGCTCCTTGGAAGTCAGATAGGACAGAGAACTGTCACTTCCCTTCAAAAATGCTGCCTTGGCAAGCGTCCTCACCCGCTCACTGTACGCATCATCACGCAGATACATGGCATATAGTTCCAGCCACTCTTTATGCTGAATTCCTTTTCGCAGATCTGCGAAACCATTCGTCAGATACAGCATACCGTTTTCTTTGGAAGTAACCTGTTCGATCGAGGTGCCAATCTCTTCTTCTTTTTGGACGCTGAGATTTGGAAACAGACGCTGGATCGTTGTTACCAGATAAGACGGACGCATCGCAGATCCGTCTCCGCCTGCACTGCACCACGACAAATAAAGGCGTTCACTTGGCTTGGTCAGATTCTGATACAGATAAAACCGCTGAATATAGCTGTTCTCTCGGGCAGACGGTGCCAGCTCGACACCATTTTCCCGCAGCAGCTCCCGTTCCATATCCGAAACAATCCCGCCATTCTCTGCCTTGGCAGGTACCCATCCGTCGTTGAGTCCGAGGAAAAACAGTACCTTTACATGATTCAGTCGTGATCGTTCGATATCACCGACCTGAACCTGATCAATTCCAGGCGGTATAATACCTACCTTGGCCTCTGAAAAACCGGCATCCAAAATTTCCATAAATTCCTTCAGCGTAACCTCTTCTTCTCCCATCAGCTCGACCATCTCATCGAGCAGACCGATCAGAATTCCATAAATCTGTGCATATTCTCCGGCTTCTTCTCTTGCGCCATTCTCATTCAGCTGGATTTCCCGATCCTTGAGCTGCTGCTGCACCTGTTCCTTCACAAGCAGCTCATACAGACCATCTGCATACCAGCCAAGCACAGCTTGCTTCTGTTTCATTTTTTCTGCAAACTCACCCAAAGACTCCATCAGCTTCTGCCTATAGCCGTTGCAAAGCTCCAGATCCTCCGGTGTGACACTCTTTGGACAATAATCCCAATTTTCATTCCAGCGTTTGTAACCGCGGATTCCGGCTGCCAGCACATAGTTTTCCAACCGGTCCGTCTCCTCCGGCGTAAGTCCGGCCATTCCTGTTCTCAGATAACGAAAGACGGTTTCTGCCGAAAAGTCTTTCTCGATCATCAAAAGTGCCCCGCGCACAAACTCCATACAGGGATTGAGCAAAATATGGCGTGTCTGATCCAGAAACGCCTGAATCCCGTACATCGGGAAAATCTTTTTTATATGATTCTCGTAAGCGCTCAGCTTACCTGTGATCACCGCAATATCGCGATAGCGGCAGCCCTGCTCCCGCACGAGTCGGCTGATCGTCCGCGCTGCAAAATGTACTTCCGCAGCCGGATTGGCCGAGGTATGCAGTGAAATTTCCTCCGACTCACCCTTCCAGATCCATTTTTTCCTGCGGAACAGATTCTGTTCCAGATGATAGAGTGCTCCGCCCTTTCGGTAGCGCGGCAGATTGTTCTTGCCCAAGATGACCGGTTCCAGAATGCCCGCTTCATGCGCCACCTCAGTGACACTGCGGATCATCTTCCGGCTCATTGCAAACAGCTCATGCTCCTGTATCGCTCCGTAAAATGGTTCACGGGCATCGATCGTCACAGTCACATAAATCTGCGGACACAGCACCAGCAACTGCTCCAGCACCTTCATCTGAGAAGGTGTAAATCCAGTGAAACCGTCAAATGCCAGCGTACTTTTCCGCAGCAGTTCCGATCTGCCGGCTACCTGTGCCAAAATATCCAGCAATTCCTCCGGCTTCATAAAGCGGTCTTTCTGATAATCGAGAAATGCGCCGTACAGCGTGCGAATATCCGTCAGCTTCGCATGGAGCAGCGGTTTGCCTGCAGTCAGCTCCAGCATATCCTGCAGCATTGCATCGGTCACCTCATACTGCATCAGTTCAGAGAGCATCGATTTGACCTCCGATACATACCCCGGACGGTTCAGCCTGCCTCCGAGTACCTGCAGCTTCTCCTTTTCCTGATTGGCCACCTTGCGAAGCATCAGGTTCTTGCCAGTCTCCGTCAGTACTGTCCTGCGGTCATTTCCCACTTCCTCAAAAATACGATGCGCCAGACGCCCAAAGCTCAGTACATCAATGTTCATGATCCCCTTGCGCGGGTGCATCATGACCAGATCCTTCTGCGTCTGCATCGTAAACTGCTCCGGCACGATCACGATATAATTGCGCTCCGGATATGCCATCGATTCCTTTATGATCGTTTCATATAAAAGATGTGATTTTCCACTGCCGGAATTTCCAAAAATAAACTGAAGTGACATAACTGCTCCTTATCTATACCTATTTGTCAGGTCAACATCTGCTTTTTTCTAATACAAATTCATTTTCTGTTTCTCTAGTATACGTGATTCATTTTAGAAACTCAAGCAAATGTAGTCGCAAGACAACGTTAAAACGCCCAGTGGTCAAATGACCACCGGGCGCCAAAAGCGAAAACAAAAAATATATATTTTTATCGCGCAAGCTGTGCAAGTCTTTCTTTTACCTGCTCCATCATCTGTGTGTATTTTTCCAGCTTCGCTTTTTCTTCATCGATCTTCGCCTGCGGTGCTTTGCTGATGAAACGCTCGTTGCTGAGCATGCCGTTGACACGTGCCAGCTCTTTTGTCAGCTTTTCTTCTTCTTTTTTCAGACGCTCGATCTCTTTTTCAATATCAACCAGCTCTGCAAACGGCATATATACGACTGCCTCCGGGATCACTGCAGATACTGCATCATCGCTGATGCCGGTCTTGTCTGCCTGTACATGCACTTCACTTGCATATCCCAGTGTAGCGAAGAATACCTTACCGTTTTCGAAAATGTCACGTACTTCTGCATTCTCAGAAACAACATAAACCTGTGCCTTCTTGCTTGGCGGAACGTTCATGCCGGTACGCACATTTCGGATGCCTCTGACTGCCTCTTTGATCATCTCAACTGCCTTTTCATCTGCAGCGAAATTCCACTCGTCTTTCTGTACCGGCCACTCAGAGATCATGATGGATTCTTCTTCCGGACGAAGTGTGCAGTAAATCTCTTCTGTGATGAACGGCATATACGGATGCAGCATCTTCAGTGCATTGGAAAGTACGGTCTTCAGTGTCCAGAGTGCTGCTGCCTTGGTTGTGTCTTCATCATTGTAAAGACGCGGTTTTACCATCTCGATGTACCAGTCACAGAACTCTTCCCAAATGAAGTCATAAACCTTCTGTACTGCGATACCAAGCTCGTATTTTTCCATATTTTCGGTCACATCTGCTGCCAGTGTATTGACCTTGGAAAGAATCCATTTATCTGCGCCAGTCAGTGTATTCAGATCGATCTGAGCCGGAACTTCTGCTTTTTCCAGGTTCATCATGATAAATCTGGAAGCATTCCATACCTTATTTGCGAAGTTTCTGGAAGCCTCGACACGCTCCATATAGAAACGCATATCATTGCCCGGTGCGTTTCCGGTCATCAGGGTCAGACGCAGCGCATCTGCTCCGTACTGATCGATGATCTCCAGCGGATCGATACCATTGCCGAGTGATTTACTCATCTTGCGGCCCTGAGAGTCACGAACCAGTCCGTGGATCAGTACATGATGGAACGGAACCTCACCTGTCTGCTCCAGTGCAGAGAATACCATACGGATAACCCAGAAGAAAATAATATCATAGCCTGTTACCAGAACGTCGGTCGGATAGAAGTATTCCAGTTCTGCGGTATTTTCCGGCCAGCCAAGTGTGGAGAACGGCCACAGTGCGGAAGAGAACCAGGTATCCAGTGTATCTTCGTCCTGTGTAAAATGTGTGCAGCCGCATTTCGGGCATACACCCGGCATCTCTGCTGCCACTACAGTCTCGCCGCACTCGTCACAGTAATAAGCCGGAATACGGTGTCCCCACCAGAGCTGTCTGGAAATACACCAGTCACGGATATTTTCAAGCCAGTGCAGGTATGTCTTGTCAAAACGGTCCGGAACAAACTGCAGTGTGCCGTTTTTGAGCGCCTCGATTGCCGGTTTGGCCATCTCATCCATCTTGACAAACCACTGCGGTTTGATCATCGGCTCAACAGTTGTCTTGCAGCGGTCATGTGTACCGACATTGTGGCTGTGCGGCACTACTTTTACCAGAAGACCAAGGTCTTCGAGATCTTTGACCATTGCTTTTCGTGCTTCATAACGATCCATGCCTGTATACTTGCCGCCCAGCTCATTGATCGTTGCATCATCGTTCATGATGCAGATTTCCGGAAGATTGTGACGCTTGCCTACTTCGAAGTCATTCGGGTCATGTGCCGGTGTAATCTTTACACAGCCGGTTCCGAATTCTTTATCTACATAGGAGTCTGCGATCACCGGAATCTGTCTGCCTGTCAGCGGAAGCTCCAGCATTTTGCCGACCAGATGCTGATAACGCTCGTCTTCCGGATTGACTGCAACTGCGGTATCACCGAGCAGTGTCTCCGGACGTGTTGTTGCGATCTCTACAAACTGTCCTTCCTCACCGACAACCGGATAATTGATGTGCCAGAAGAATCCGTCCTGATCCTGATGCTCTACCTCTGCATCAGAAATAGAAGTCTGACATACCGGACACCAGTTGATGATTCTGGAACCTTTGTAAATATATCCTTTTTCATAAAGACGGATAAATACTTCCTGTACTGCCTTGGAGCATCCTTCGTCCATCGTAAAACGCTCTCTGTCCCAGTCAGCAGATGCACCCAGCTTCTTCAGCTGATTGATGATCTTTCCGCCGTACTCTTCTTTCCAGTCCCATGCATGCTTCAAAAACTCTTCACGAGTCAGATCGTCTTTCTCGATTCCCTGAGATTTCAGTTTCTCGATTACCTTTACTTCGGTAGCGATCGCTGCATGGTCTGTTCCCGGCTGCCACAGTGCCTCATAACCCTGCATTCTCTTAAAACGGATCAGGATATCCTGCATCGTCTCATCGAGCGCATGGCCCATATGCAGCTGACCGGTTACGTTTGGCGGCGGCATAACAATTGTGAACGGTTTCTTGTCCGGGTTTACTTTTGCATGAAAATACTTTTTGTCCAGCCATTTCTGGTAGAGTCTGTCCTCGAGTCCTTTCGGATCGTAGGTTTTTGCCAATTCTTTACTCATAATTTCCTCCTTGCCCTA
>CAZEPO010000092.1:0-7762 GCA_964514125.1 uncultured Lachnospiraceae bacterium | reverse complement strand
ATTTACCACTCAAATTTTGATTCAAAATAAGCTTTCAGATCTTCGATCTTCACTCTCTCCTGCTCCATCGTATCACGATCACGGACAGTTACTGCACCGTCTGTCTCGGACTCAAAGTCGTAGGTTACGCAGAACGGAGTACCGATTTCGTCCTGTCTTCTGTAACGCTTACCGATATTTCCTCTGTCATCAAATTCACAATTGTAATATTTGGACAGCTGTGCAAATACCTTCTCAGCACCCTCATTCAGCTTCTTAGAGAGCGGAAGAACACCGATCTTAACCGGTGCAAGTGCCGGATGGAAGTGAAGAACAGTACGTGTATCTCCGCCTTCCAGCTCTTCCTCATCATATGCACTGCAAAGGAATGCAAGAACAACACGGTCTGCACCCAGTGACGGTTCTACTACATACGGGATATATTTTTCTTTTTTCTCATCATCAAAGTAGGTCATATCCTCGCCGGATACATTCTGATGCTGTGTCAGGTCATAGTCTGTACGGTCAGCAATTCCCCACAGCTCGCCCCAGCCAAACGGGAAGAGGAATTCGATATCAGTTGTACCTTTGCTGTAGAAGCAAAGCTCTTCCGGATCGTGGTCACGCAGCTTCAGTTCTTCTTCTTTCATGCCAAGTGTCAACAGCCAATTGTAGCAGAAGCTTCTCCAGTACTGGAACCAGTCAAGGTCTGTTCCCGGCTGGCAGAAGAACTCAAGCTCCATCTGCTCAAACTCACGTGTACGGAAAGTAAAGTTACCCGGTGTGATCTCGTTACGGAAGGATTTTCCGATCTGACCGATACCAAACGGCAGTTTCTTTCTGGAAGTTCTCTGTACATTCTTGAAGTTGACAAAAATACCCTGTGCTGTCTCCGGACGAAGATATACGGTATTCTTTGCATCTTCTGTTACACCCTGGAAGGTCTTAAACATCAGGTTGAACTGACGGATATCTGTGAAGTTGTGCTTGCCGCAGGTCGGACACGGAATCTGATGATCTTCGATAAATGCTTTCATCTCGTCCTGAGAAAAAGCGTCAATCGGCTTCGGAAGCTCGATTCCCTTCTCCTGACAGTAATCTTCGATCACTTTGTCTGCACGAAAACGCTCATGACATTCTTTACAATCCATCAGCGGATCAGCGAAACCGCCAAGATGACCGGATGCCACCCATGTCTGCGGATTCATCAGGATTGCACAATCCACACCTACGTTGTATGGATTTTCCTGAACGAATTTCTGCCACCATGCTTTCTTTACGTTATTCTTCAATTCTACTCCGAGATTACCGTAATCCCATGTGTTTGCGAGTCCGCCGTAGATTTCGGAACCCGGATAAACAAATCCTCTGCTTTTTGCAAGGGCTACAATCTTGTCCATTGTCTTTTCCATATTTTTCTCCTCCAGACTTTTAATAATCTTCAAATACGATGTATACACGATTAGCAGCTGCCTCTTCTTCCAAGGTCACCTCTGCTTCTTCTTTGTATACAGCATTGGACGGAAGCACCAGACCTTGATCTGTTTCCGCCTCCTGCTCACCAGTCGCATTCACTACGCTATCTCCAAGCACATCTGCATTGGTGCTCGTATACCTTATCTCTCCCGGCACTTTCACTTCAAGCGGAGCACGCACCACCATTACGGTATCAGCCATATTCTGAATGACCTCACTGCCTGATACTGCTGAGCCCTGAACTACACCTCCGCGCACCTTCTTGTAGGATACATCAAACAAATATCCCTCCATCTGTGCGTTGAGCATCGAACCATAATAAAATTCGACGTTATTGAATGCCGCATAATGTTCCGGAGCTGCATACTCCATCACAAGCTTTACCGCGCCTTCTACAGCCTCATAAGTGTCTACCTTGACCGCATCTGCACCATACTGACTATTGTACTCGGCAACCTCACGGTCGATCATGCTCTGAAGCTCTGTCGCATCATAATAGGCTGCATCCAGCTTCTCCTGAATGATCTCTGTGATCACCCCGTCTTCATCTATCGAAATGGCTGCCGACTCCTGCGGCTCCCATTTTTCCTGCTGCAGCTGATCACACCCGCCAAGCATTAAAACTGCCGCCGCAAGTCCCGCTGCCGCCCATATCTTTTTTATCAACACTTCTGTTCCTCCTCACAAATCCCATTCATTATACCCAGAAAACAGTCTGGTTTCAACTGTTTTTTTATACAACTCCTGTTCTCGCTGTCTATGCCAGCAAAGTTTTCAGGATCGCTAGGGATTTGAATTCCCGGTCAATATGAAGCTTGTTGTAATAATCCTGTACCTGACGGAACTGTGCAAAAACCTCCGGTGTCAGTGTAAAACTGTACAGCTTCTGGATCGGCGACTGAATCACATAGCTCAGCGCATAGCGGGTCGACTCATACAGGCTGGTGTCACTGACTACGTCATAAGGATATTCTCCGTTGAGCACCATTGCCTTCATCTCAAAAATACAGCGCACAAGCTCCTGATCCAGTTTATCATTCATCAGCGCTCGCAGAGTCGCATACAAGAGGTTCAGCATTTCTGAACCGTCCAGATTTTCTCTGGTGTAATACTCCGCTACTTCCATAAAATAGCAGCCATAACAGGCAGCTGTAAAATCCTCTCGGACTTCCCGAAAGTAGTTGGTTACATCTGCCTGCACCAGTGTATAGGCATTGCGTCCTTCATAGACGGTAAAACTGCCAAAGGTAAACGGATTGGCAGCCGCAAGCAGCGGACTGTTCGGCCGCCGTGCACCGCGTGCAAAGGCTGTGATCTTTCCCCGCTCCTTTGTCAGTACGACCATGCGCTTATCATATTCTCCGGAAGGCACTGCGGAAAGCACCATTCCGGTCACCTTTTGCGGTTCACTCATGATCAAATCTCTTTCTTGTCATACCCAAAGTTCTTAATCATAAAATCACTGTCCCGCCAGTCCTTCTTTACTTTGACCCAGAGCTGCAGATTCACTTTCATTTCCAGCATCTTCTCTGCGTCACGGCGTGCCTGTGACCCAATCTTGCGCAGCATTGTGCCGCCTTTTCCGATGATGATACCCTTGTGCGATTCACGCTCACAGATGATCGTCGCTTCGATATCCATGATCATACCGTCCGGTCTCTCTTTCATCACATCAATTGACACGGCGATTCCATGCGGAATCTCCTCTTCCAGACAGCGCAGTGCTTTTTCACGGATCATCTCTGCCACGATCTGACGCTGCGGCTGATCTGTTACCGTGTCATCGTCATAGTATTTCGGACCGTAAGGCAGATATTTCATGATTGCCCGAATCACGCGGTCCATATTGACACCGCGCAGTGCGCAGACAGGAATCATATCTGCGAAATCACAGATTTCCCGATATCCGTCCAGAAAGCCCGGAATCTTATCCTTATCCACCATATCGATCTTATTCATGATCAGGATCACCGGCACATTTGCCTTTTTCAGCTGTTCTGCGATATGCCGCTCGCCCTTTCCGATGAAGTCAGTCGGCTCTACAAGCCAGAGTACAACGTCGACTTCCTTCAGTGTCCGCTCTGCAACATTTACCATATATTCGCCCAGCTTGTTCTTTGCCTTGTGGATTCCAGGTGTATCCAAAAAAACAATCTGTCCCTCTTCTGAGGTATACACGGTCTGAATACGATTGCGTGTTGTCTGCGGCTTATTGGATGTGATTGCAATCTTCTGTCCGATCAAATGATTCATCAGCGTCGATTTGCCAACGTTCGGACGGCCGATCAATGTCGCAAAGCCTGATTTAAATTTTGCATTTTCCATTCTTATCTCCATTTCTGTTCTTATCTTCCCACTATTTCTCTTACACACTCCGGCAAACATATGAAAAAGAATCTCTCGGAGCGTTTTTATTCAATAGGACACACTTTCTTACCGAATAAAAACACACCTCTGCCGGACACCTATATTATAGATTCTCTGCACTGCCCGACAGCATTCGGATCGTGCCGAACAATTCCTTCGAATCTTTTATCTTTTCTTCGTTTCCGATGACACAGATACAGTCATCTGCGAGGATCGCACGCATCAGCGGTGCCAGTGCACGAATCTGCTCCGGTGTCGCATTCAGGACTTCATCTCGTTCTCTCTGCATTTCTTCCTCTGTGATACCGGAAAAATATGCATTCAGAGAACGGCTTCCCTTGGCCGACGGATTCAGCGGCACATCCAGATCACTGACGGTACCGATGATGTATTTGGTCATCTCCCGCTCATCTGCGTCAAACTGTTCCAGATAAGCCGGAATGCCTTCGTATACTTCATTGGTCTGCTTCAGATGCGGATCACGGTAGGAAACAAAGTAAGAATCTCCGCTTCTTCCAAACGCACTCATGCATCCATAGGCTCCGCCTTTGACACGGATATTTGTCCACAGGTAATCATAACTCATCAGAACCTTCAGAATACGCAGTGCACCTGTATAAGAGCCGCCCTTTTTGAAATTGCCGGTTCTGGCTACATACTGTACCTGAGAAGGTGTCAAAAAGCCTTCATTTTTCTTTTCAAGGCTGAGATGAATCTCATGACACGTGCCTTCCCCCTCTGGCAGCTGATCGATGAACGTCTTCAAAACTTCCTGTGTCTGCTTCAGACCATCCTGATCAGAAGTCAGGCTGACAAACAATGCCTGCTTTGTAAAGATTCTCTGGCAAAGGCTGCGCAGCTTCTCCTTCAGTGCTTCTTTCTCTGTTTCGAAATTCTGCTCCAGTGATTCCACCAATTCATAGAACGCAATGCCGCTGATCGCATCGTTGAACGCATTCAGCTGTGAGATATACGACAGTGCTCTGCATGCTGCTGCCTGATGACCAGCAGAATTGAGCTGCATCGAAAGACGCGATTTCAGCCGCGCCAGAATCTCATACAGTCTCCGGTCATCTTCAAACAGCGTTTTCTGCACGATTTCTTCAATCATCTCAAACGCATACGGAATCTTATCGTAGAGCACTCGTGCACGCATACCGGCAAATGCACGTAGCTTACCTTCTTCTTTCATAAGCGGAAATACACTGATGCCGGCTGAGATTCCGCCAGTATTCATATTGATCTCATTGTTCAGATCCTGATAGCGGTAATGCTCTGTATCCATCATGCCAAGTACCGATTTCAGGATACCCAGATAACCCAGTTCTTCATTTTTTACACAGCCAAGATCAAACAGCACATCAATGTATGCAATTCCATTCGTAAATACATCATGATGCAGCACGGTGACATCACCGCAGCGATATTCTTTATTGATAAACGGCGCCGCATTTTTTCCAATGTCAGAACGTTCCAGCATCGGAATCTTTTCCAGTTCTTCTGCTGTGGACGGTGTTTCCTGAAAAGCGCGAAGCTTTTTCGTCGCCTCGATCAGCTCATTGATCTCCGTTTCTGACAGAGATGCCTTGTACGCCTGCAGTTTTTCGCGCACTGCCTGATCATTTTTGGCAGTAAGCCCACGCTCAGGCTCTACAACAACGACAGATACATGGGTATTTTCCAAAAGGTATCTGCGGATCAGATCTTCAAAATAGGTGCCCTGCGCATATTCTTTCAGACGGTCATAGATATCCAGCTGCTTCAGATAATCAAACGGCATATTGTCGTCATACAGCCAGCTGTCAAATACATCCAAACCGTACATCAGTCCCTTCGGGTACATTCCATAGTCTGCCTCACGGAATTTGAATTCCATGCTGTTGATGCCTGCCAAAAGTGCTTTTTTGTCAATTCCGTTGGCTGCAACCTTCTCCAGTGTTTCCCGGATTGTCTGAAGGAAACGCTCTTTGTCACTGCTGTTGGCATTCTTAGCAATGATGCTGAAAAATGGCTGATATACACCGCTGTCATAAGAGCTCATGATATCCTTGCCGATTCCTGCATCCAGCAGTGCCTGCTTCAGTACCGCGCCCGGTGCGGATAAAAGTGCATATTCCAGCACTGCAAACGCATTGGTCAGTTCTACATCGAGACTTGTACCGACTACTACATTCCAGGACAGATAGGTGTTGTTTTCCAGCTCATCAGATTCTGAGATTGGATAATGTCTGCTGACTTCTTTCGGCGCATCGAATGATTTCTGAAGCGAAATCGCAGAATCAACCGGCTGTGCTTCGAAGCTGTTCAAATAGTTTCGGTCAAGCCATTCCAGCCGCTCTTCCATGTCCATATTTCCGTACAGATAAATGTAGCTGTTGGACGGATGATAATATTTCTGATGAAATGCAAGGAAATCTTCGTACTTCAGCTCCGGAATACAGGATGGATCACCGCCGGACTCCACGCCATAGGTGTTGTCCGGGAACAGACTGTTCATGATCTCGCGCTCCAGCACATCTTCCGGTGAAGAAAATGCTCCCTTCATCTCATTATAAACGACACCATTATATACGATCTCATCTTCCGGATTTTCCAGCTGATAACTCCAGCCCTCCTGAAGAAAGATCTCTTTTTTCTGATAAATATTCGGATAAAAGACTGCATCCAGATAAACATGCATCAGATTGCAGAAATCCTTGTCATTGCAGCTCGCCACCGGATACATCGTCTTATCCGGATAGGTCATCGCATTCAAAAACGTATTCAGCGAACCTTTGACCAGCTCTACAAACGGATCCTTCGCCGGAAACAGTCTGCTGCCGCAAAGCACGCTGTGCTCCATAATATGCGCTACACCGGTACTGTCGGTCGGCAGTGTACGGAATGCAATATTAAACACTTTATTTTCGTCTTCATTTTCCAGCAGAAGCACTCTTGCTCCACTCTTTTTGTGACGGAGCAGATATCCTTCCGACCGAATGTCATCGATCCGCTCCTGTTTGATCAGTTCATACTGCGGAACTCTCTCTATATTCATAAATTACCTCCAATTCGCCGCTCTTCGGCAGTTTTTTATTTCAGACTTTTATCTTTTTCTGCTTCGTGTTCTTGTGGGAATATGTCGTTTCAGCACCCAGTATGCGATCAGACTAACCGCCCCTCCTGCTGCCACGAGCAACAGGATCGCCGCTGCACAATGTGCAAAAAATTCGTCCGGCAGGATCAAAATAATGGGATCTGTCATCGGATCAAACAGCCAGTAATCGTTGTTAAAAAAGATCCGATGGAACAACGTAAAAAACGGCTCCCAGAAAAATACGATCAATGTGCCAAGCACTGCCGGAATCCCCCATGTCATGATCGCCAATGTCTTTAAAAATAGATACTCTCTTTGTCTGATCTTCCAGATCAATCCTATAAGAAAAAGAATACCCATAAAGCAAAACAAATATTGAATCCGGACAAAAATCACCTTTACTTCTTCAAAGTGAATCCTTCCATGCTCCGACATAGGAAAGTCAGGAAACTCCAGTCTGTCTGTTCCTCCAATTGCCAGATTATAGTCGATCAGTGCATTGTAGTTATCCATGAGCACTGTTTCAGGCAGCCCCAACTCGTCCCCCAGTTTCAGCCGCTGCAGATCCCACGCATAGAGCTGCCTGCAGTTCAGCACCAGCGTCACACTGCCGCAGACCAGAAACAGAAAACCGATCAAAGCCAGCAAAAAATTGCTGATTCTTCTCTGCATAACACTTAAATATCCTCTCTGAAATAAACCTTTGGGATAGATTATTTCTGATTTTATTTTGTCCTATGACATCTAATCATTGTAACATAGAAAAACGCCGATGTAAAACAATTACAACGACGTTTTTCCACAAAAAAGGGATACCACCGAAGTGATATCCCCTTTCTTACGCTTGGACTATATTATTTCTAT
>CAZEPO010000091.1:0-7803 GCA_964514125.1 uncultured Lachnospiraceae bacterium | reverse complement strand
ACTGTTTATGCAGCTGTATCGCCTCAGTTTTTTTATTTTCGAATCTGTTTCATCAATGCACAGATCTTGTCAATCCGTTGAATTTCCTGCGGACTTTTTCCAAGCTTCATCACATTTATGACAGCATCCATCTCGGAATTATCGAAAGACAGATTGTTGGAACGAGATTGCGAAGCCGCTGACATCAAAAACGGAAGCAGTTCATTTTGTTTTTTGCCCTGTGCCTGTTCAGCCAAAGAAGAGAGCATTTGAAGTTTTGCTGGATCAATGCTGCTGAGGGCGGGATGATTTATCCAGGATTGATCATTCATAAAAAGGCCTTCTTTCTAAAATAGGAGTTGTGTGAGCGATTATTACAGGTTATGCATAGCGTACAGTTTTGGTTACTGTTTATCCTTTGGCAGACGTATCGGAGGAAACAGCGGTTTCTTCCGGAGTCTGCATAAAGATAGAATACAATTCCAGTGTTGATGCGAGCTGAATCCATTGGTCGAGCATTTTCTGCTCCTCGCCTTCACAGTAAGCTCTCATTTCGGTCAGCATATCCAGCATGCCAGGGTGTTCGGATTCTGTATTGCATGCAAGGATGGAAACTGGAGCTTTTGTATAAAAACGCAAAATGTTTTGGAGCTCCATTACCTTGATAAGTACAGAGAGTGTCTTTTGGGACGAGGTTTGGATATATGGGAGCGCAGCCTTGACGAGCTGCAGGTGATTTTGATTGGCAATCTGGTCGATCGGAGTGAGCATTGCGGAACCTTCTTTTTTTGAAAATATATGCTGGGATGAACCGAAGATATGACAGAAGAATAGTTTAGTAAAAAAGGAATAAACTATGAAAACTCGTACGATTCTTGATGGGAATGCGTTTTATGAGATAGACGAGGAATGTCTGGCGCAGAAGAAGGAGAGCGAAAAGAAACAGAAGCAGGGAAAGGAAACAGTAAAAAGTGTGGAGAGTAGAAAAAAGGAGAATCAGAAATAGATAGAAAATGAAAAAACAGCGGGTCGAAAAACCCGCCGTTTTGTGTAGGAGAAGTTGCTGGTTAGCAGCCGCAGCCACATCCGTTGTTATTGCCAAACAAGGAGTTTCCGCATCCGCCGCAGCAGAACAGAAGAAGAAGAATGATCCAGCAGCTTCCGTTATCATTGTTCAGACCGATTCCATTGCCGCCGCATCCGCCGCAGCAGGAGAGCAGGAGCAGGATCCAGATCAGAGAAGAACAGCTGTTATTGTTGTCGCATCCACATCCACAGTTTGTTGCAGTTAAATCGCTCATTTTATTTCCTCCGGAAATTTCATTTACACTGGTATCATATGCGAAAACCGAAAAGGTGTTACAAATTTATTTTGTTATAAGTTAACGCAAAAAGGATTCGAAAGAAGCGGAGACGTTCATGGTGCCATATCCCCATTCTCTGTTTGGGTAAGAATAAATACTGCTGCGTTTTGTTCCGCGTAGAAAAAGACTTTTTAATTCTTCCGTTGAAAAATAACGAGGTACTTCCTGGCGAAGACCGGCTTCTGCGAAGAGAGCGGCCGCACCAGCTGCAAGTGCGGATGCAGCACATGAGCCTGTGAGAGTGGTGTACTCTCCATCAGCTTTTGGAGCAGTGACGGAGACACCCGGTGAAGCAAAGTCTGGTTTGATCAGGTTGTTCCGTGTGAAACCGCGGCCGGAATTAGAAAAAAGGCTGTTGTTGGAGGCATTGTAGGTGCTTGGTGTGATGACAGATGCGGCACAGGAAGGGATGACAAGCGTCGTATCCGCACTGGGATCATAAAAGCGGACTTCAGGATCTACAAGACCTGTAATCGGGAGCCACAGATGAAAGACTCCGTTGATAAATGTTTTATTGACGACGCGGATTCTCCAGATGCCTTGCGAAGGTGTTTGGAAGCGCATGAGTGCCAGTTGCGAGCCGGTCAGCAGCTCTACGAGTGTGTAAGTAAGCGTGATGCGGCTTTCCTCTAATAGAAAATCAAAGGAATAGGAGATGTTATTGCGTGGCTGGACAGGCTGTATTGTCTCACCGAGAGGAGATGTGAAGCCGATGCTGTACAGTTCAGGTGCATCAGCCCAGAATTCGACGGTAAATCCGCGGGTTTCGGCATTGATAAGAAGTTCAATCTCAGTACTGTCGCCGGATGATGTCAGAGTACCGCGGAAATGATGACCGGTTCCTGTTTCATTTCCGGTTCCGGCTACAGCATAGATACCGGCGTTTGCCTGTACAGAAGTGAGGACTTCTTCCAATGGAGATGTGCCAGTGTGGCTGCCCTGGCTGCTTCCAAGTGAAAAACAGATGACGAGCGGCATACGTAGCTGTTGGGATGTTTGTACCAGGTAACGAATACCGAGCATCAGATCTGATTCCTGATAGGCGGTTGCTGATTCCGGGATCAAAAAATAGTCGCGCAGGTATTGTTTGGCCGGCTTAAGTTTCACGACCAGCAGCTGGCTGCCAGGTGCTGCTCCTGAAAAATCACTGGATGGATCTGCACTGCCGCAGGCGATTCCGGCAACAGCGGTACCGTGGCCGAGTGTATCATGGGACGGAACGAGGGAATAGGGGGTGCTGCTGCGCAGAGCAGTATCAATCTGTTCTTTGGTATATTCTGTTCCGTAGGAAAGGCCGTCGGGTGCATGATCGGACTGGATTGTCTGGTCCCAGATACGCAGAATACGGGAAGAACCGTCCGAATTGCGAAATGCCGGATGGGAATAATCGATTCCAGAGTCCAGAAAACCAATCAGAACACCTGATCCGGACAGCTGCAGATAGGGTTGTGTCTGTGCAGATAAGATTCCTGAAACTTCCAGACTGGTTGTATCAACGAAGGTAAAGAGTTTGGGAACACTGGAATAGCTTAGTTCTTCAACAGTAGAGAGATTATCAGAGAGCGGTGCATGAAGAATGCTGTACTGATAATCAACTGGCTGAGGAAAATAGCGGTCAAGAGTTTGCGGAATCAGTCGGTCTGAAATCTGATTGCGAAAAATAATGTCAGCATAATCTTCTGAAAGAATAGGAGAAACAGAGGAAAACTGAGCAGATATGGACGAAGAGTAAGGCATATTGCCTCCTAAAAACATACATTGTTATATTATATGATGTGGTGATGACAAGAAACAGTCTGGAATTTGCTCATAAAATAAAGCAGAGCCTGAAGGGTTCAGACTCTGCCAACTGGATTTCATGATTTTGGTGTGAAATTAGTGACCGCCAGCATGCTTTTTGATCGCTTCAAAACTTTCACGGCTGATGACATGTTCGATCTTGCAGGCATCTTCTGCAGCGACAGCAGGATCAACGCCAAGCGTTGTAAGCCAGGAAGAAAGAAGCTCATGACGTTCATAAATCTCTTCTGCAATAGCCCGACCGGAATCGGTCAGATAAATATAACCGGAATCAGCAACGGTAATATGCTCTTTCTCACGAAGATTTTTCATAGCGATGCTGACGCTGGATTTTTTGTAGCCAAGTTCGGTTGCAATATCAACTGAGCGCACAACTGGAAGCCGTTTGCTCAGGACAAGGATCGTTTCAAGATAATTTTCTGCTGATTCATTTATATGCATGTAGTACCCCCGCTCAGTTCTTTTTTAACAGTATACCATAAAAATGAAATTAGGCAAACCCAAATATTCTGAAAAATCTGATAGGGATAACGTGTTGATAATAGTGTCTGATTAATGAAAACAGCATATTTTGAAATAAGGGAGGAGTTCATTATGGAACGGATCAGAAGCATGCTTCATGCGGATGAGGCACATCGCAGGCAGATTACCGGAAAAGGAATAACAGCAGTAATACTTGATTCCGGTATAAATGAACATCCGGATTATGCGGATCGGATACTTGCATTTTGTGATTTTGTAAATGGAAAAAAGAAGTGCTATGATGATGCATCCCATGGAAGTCATGTGTCTGGGATCTTAGGAGGTGACGGAAGCTGCAGTCATGGCAGATACCGAGGTATTGCACCGGAATGCAGATTGATTCATCTGAAAGTGCTGGATCATCTTGGACAGGGGAACCTGGATGATATTATAAATGCTTTGGAATGGGTTGTTCAGAATCAAAAGAAATATCAGATTCGAGTGGTCAATATTTCGGCAGGAACGACGAAAGGAGAGCTGGACGAGAATTCACAGCGACTGGTGAAGAGTGTAGAACGTGTATGGGACGCTGGGATTGTAGTGACTGTGGCAAGTGGAAATATGGGGCCGAAACCGATGAGTATTACTGTACCCGGTAACAGCAAAAAGGTGATTACAGTAGGGGCATTTGACTCCTTGGATGGAAGGCTTGGCGGAAGAAGAAATTATTCCGGATGCGGTCCGACACAGGCATGTATCTGCAAGCCGGAGCTGATTGTTCCGGGAACCGATGTTATTTCCTGCTCGCCTTATTGGCGAAAAGGCACCTATTACAGTAAGAAAAGCGGAACTTCTATGGCGGCACCGGCAGTAGCCGGATGTGCAGTACTTTTGCTGCAGAAAGAACCATGGCTGACGAATGTAGAGGTAAAGATGCGTTTGAAGGAAGCTGCTGTGGATCTTGGGCTGTCACAGAACCGTCAGGGATGGGGTATGCCTGATATTCGGAAGCTTTTGTGGGGATAAAAGAGTTTGACGTGAGACAGATTCAGTGATAGAATACACAAAATCAGATAAGACAGCTGTAGTATACAGGAGGAGAGAAGAATGGAAAAAATCAAGATGTGTACTCCCATCGTAGAGATGGATGGAGATGAGATGACGAGAATCTTATGGAAGATGATAAAAGAAGAACTGATTCATCCATTTATTGATCTGAAGAGCGAATATTATGACCTAGGATTAGAAAACCGCAATGCTACAAATGATCAGGTCACGATAGACAGCGCGAATGCCAACAAAAAATATGGTGTGGCAGTGAAGTGCGCGACGATCACTCCGAATGCAGCCAGAATGAAAGAATATAACCTGAAGGAAATGTGGAAGAGTCCGAACGGCACGATCCGGGCGATTCTGGACGGCACAGTATTTCGTGCACCGATTACAGTCAAAGGTATTGAGCCGTATGTGAGAACCTGGAAAAAACCAATTACCATTGCGCGTCACGCATATGGAGATGTATACAAAAATACAGAGATGATCATCCCGGGTGCAGGCAAGGCTGAGCTGGTATTCACAGCAGAGGATGGCACACAGTCCAGTGAAACAGTCTTTGAATTCAATGGTCCTGGTGTATTACAGGGCATGCATAATCTGGATAAGTCCATAGAAAGCTTCGCAAAGAGTTGCTTTAATTATGCTTTGGATACAAAGCAGGATCTGTGGTTTGCTACAAAAGATACCATTTCCAAGAAATACGATCATACATTTAAAGATATTTTTCAGAAGATTTTTGATGAAGAATACAAAACCAAATTTGAACAAGCAGGTATTACCTATTTCTACACATTAATCGATGATGCAGTGGCTCGTGTCATGAAGTCAGAGGGCGGCTTTATCTGGGCATGCAAAAACTACGATGGTGATGTGATGAGTGATATGGTATCTTCCGCCTTTGGTTCTTTGGCGATGATGACATCTGTGCTTGTTTCACCGGACGGCAATTATGAGTATGAAGCTGCACACGGTACAGTACAGCGCCATTATTATAAATATCTGGAAGGTGAGACAACCTCTACGAATTCAGTAGCTACCATTTATGCATGGACAGGTGCACTGCGAAAACGTGGAGAACTTGATCAGATTCCAGAACTTATGGAGTTTGCTGACCGCATGGAACAGGCTGTGATCAAGACAATCGAGAGCGGTAAAATGACAAAGGATCTGGCTCTGATTACGTCATTGGACAATGTTACAGTGCTTGACAGTGAAGCGTTTATTAAGGCAGTGCGTGAAACATATGAGCAGATTTGTGCATAGAGAATTGGCAGATTTCCATAAATTTTCAAAAATTCGACGAAATATTTATTGCGGAACAACATATACTGGAGTATAATCAGTATAGATTCCTGGGGTGTGCGACACTCTCATTATTTTGAACCTACATTTACTTTTCATGGAAGTCCTACATCGTGTCAGGTGATGTCAAGCCTCCGTTTGCAGTGGAAGACAGAGTCGGGCATTGCGGATATCCACCTAGCTTTGCTAGGAGTCAAAATATGGGAAACGGCACTCTGGGTTTTAAATTAAGAATGATTTCAAAAAAGACGGCAGAAAATCTAAAAAAGATATTCTGCCTTTTTGATTGACATTTTTTGCTATTACTTTTACAATAAAAAAGAATCTAATTATGTCAAATCAAAAGGGGAAAACGTATGAAACAATTCAAAAAAACAGTGACACTGTTCTGTGTGATGCTGCTGATTTGTATGGCGTCAATGATCCATGTATCGGCGGCGAGTGAGCCGGGAGATGTGAAAAAAGTGTCTGTGAGTGCAATTACAGAAACATCGGCAAAACTCACATGGTCTAAGGTGGAGAAAGCAGATGGATATCTGGTATACTTAGTTGATCAGGAGACCGGGCAGCTGAAAAAAATCAAAACAACGTCTGCCAAAAGCTATACAGTCAGCAAGCTTAAGTCGGGAGAAAAATATACCTATCAGATTTTTGCTTATACAAAAGCAAAAGGAAATATTTTGAAAAGTGCAAAAGGCAAGAGCATTGCGTTTAAGACAAAGCTGAACAAACCTGCACAGCCAACGAATTTTGCTGTGAATATGTATGGAGACGGAAGCGTTACACTGAAGTGGAGTACAGCGAAGAACGCAACAGGGTACAATCTTTATAAATATGACAGTGCTAAGAAAGCATACGTAAAATACAAATCAACCAAAGAAAAGAATATCAAGATTTCCGGTTTAAAGGATGGTACGGATTATAAATTTAAGCTGACAAGCTACCGAAAGGTAAATGGCAAGATTATTGAAAGTGCATTTTCAAGTGTATTGACAGTAGAAGGAAAAGAATTCTCGGAAGCTGTTAAGTCTGTTCACGGCAGACGTCATAAAGCAACACTGAAAACCGCAACAACTGTTACCATTGCAAAGACGAAGCAAAAAGTAAAACTGAAAAAAGGGCAAAGTATTACCACGAGCAGTCGTTCTGCGAGTACAGTAACAGGCTATCTGACGGATGGAAGATCTTTTAAAATCAGTGGCAATAAGTTAAAATACAGTAATCTTACAGTAGCGAAGACGAATTATACACAGAAGGTTAAAGAAGCATTTGTTAATGCAAGGGGCTATTCCAGCAGGACGAATTATTTAATCTGGATCAGTCAATATACAGCTAATGTAACGATATTCAAAGGTTCAAAAGGCAATTGGAAAATGGTACGCAGTATGCCGTGTGTAATCGGACGTCAGGGAAAAACACCGCAGGGTATTTTTAGATTAGATCCGCGTTCGAGAGATTATGCATATGGTGGAGTTCGTGTTTATTTTACATGGAACAATCAGAAGTTATGGGGAAATTCATTCCATATGCGTACATCAGGCACTACAAGAGGTGCAGAGTCCAGCGGATGTATACGACTTGGAAGCGCAGATTTGAATTATCTGGCAAGCAATTGTGGAGCGGGTACCACAGTAGTATCTTATTAGGGGTTAAAGGCCGAGCTTTCTATTTGGGGAAGCTTGGTCTTTTTCTATTTGCAGTATGGCTGGCACAGTACTGCAAAAAAATGGAAAAAAACGAAAAATGTTGTTGACAGAAATGGAAAACAGTGCTATTATACCCAAAGTTGCTGCTGAGCACAGCAAAGAACAAACAAAATGCTCACAAAAAACTTTAAAAA
>CAZEPO010000090.1:0-7829 GCA_964514125.1 uncultured Lachnospiraceae bacterium | reverse complement strand
ACACAAAGACGTCACCGAACGTCTCTGCTTTTTGAATCCATCGATTGCCCTGCAGGTGCGCAGAGTGCTTGAACGAAACAAGCAGGAACGTCATATCCGCGGCGGTCTGGCGACGAGAGAAAAGTATCTGCACAAGCAGGAAGGATAAAAATTGAGCCCTGTCGGCAGCTGGCCATATCTGGTCTGCTGCTGGACAGGGCTTTTTGTATGAATCGTATTTTTATTTTGCTTTTTTGCTGGACTTCAGCGCTTTCAGGATCATCTTAATCTGCGGCAGGAAGTATCTCAGGCAGATTGGCACGAGGCAAAGTGCAATGAGATAACGGATCAGAGCCGGTGCAGTAAACAGAAGCATTGTGAGCATACAGAGGACAAAATATCCAACTGAGATCAGCAGTGTTTTCTTCAGCGGAATCAGCTGTTCTCCGGTGAGCCGTTTTTCCATATAGGCCTGCATGCACATCAGCACCAGATAACAGAAGGCGGTGGTGTATGCGGCTGCCTGATAGCCGAACATAAGGATACAGACATAGTTTAGAAATACATTCAGGATCATCGAAAATACAGTCGAGATGGCTACAAACCGCGTCTTTTTGTGGAAATTCTGAATGGCGGTGTAGCTGTTGCTGTAAAAACGGAACAAGGTACCGGTGACCATAGGTGCGATCAGATAAATGGAATCATGATATTTTTTGCCGCCCAGGATTAAGATGATCTCCGGAGCAAAAAGCACCAGTCCAAATGAGATCAGACCGAACACATTCATCAGGATTCGCCAGTACTGCTGAATATCATGACCTTCGCTGCGTGCCATTTTTTCGTACATCCATGGGAGCCATGCGTTCCAGACGGAGTCTTCCAGAATCCATATAATATAGGAAACAACGGTTGCCATGGCAAAAATAGAGCCGGGCAGGTCGCCAACCATAGAAGTGACCATGAGCTTGTCTGCCTGATTCATGATCTGGATCGAGAGGACTTCCGGAATCAGCGGCAGACTGAAAGTCAATGCATATTTCCAATAATTTTTGCTGAACAGTTTTCTGCCCTGAACGGTCAGCAGGACTGCGACTGCGAAGCCGCCCAAGATCATCGGGATAAAGTAGCCGCCGATGCGAAGCTCCAGCAGACGTGCTTCCTGTCCGTGCGTTTTGCCGAAGATGACAGCAGCGACCGAGATCAGGGTAGCAGGAACTACGGTGGCAGCGGTAAAGGAAGTACTTGCCTTGTACCGCATCATCTGTTTTTCTCGCCGCTGAAAATAGTAGATACTGGTGTGCGCGTAGGTATATAGAAACGCGATGATCATCATAAAATCTGTCATGGAACAGAATTTTTGCAGCGGTTTCCGGAAAATCAGGAAAACGATAAAAAATACTGTGATCGACAGATAGGAAAGAAAATGTACACTGGATACAAATTCATTGAATTTTTCTTTGACATCGTATTTGGCACGCTCTACACTGCGCCACAGGCACAGTGACATGATCGGCAGGAAAATCAGCAGCCAGGATTCATAGATCTTGTACTGATTGTACTGTTCCTGCGAGAGCAGACGCGAAAAAACAGGTGTCATCAAAAAAGAAATACCACGTACAAAAAGCTGCGAAATGATATAGAAGATACCGGCTTTGAACGCGAGCTTATTGAGCGATTTGTTTTTGCTGTTGGACATGAAAACCTCCTGACAAACTCTATTTGACGTTGCAGACAAAGCAGCGAAGTTTTCCGTTTGGATCCGGCGGGATCACATCGAGCCACTGAATCTGGATCTTAAATTCTGTTCCGTACAGCTGATTCAGACGTTCCAGGAAAAATTGTTCGATCTCTTCCTTAGAATAGGTGGTATCTTTTGGATCGCGTACCAGTTCGACGCGGAAATCATGATAAGATTCCTGCACAAAACGGAACTGAGCGATACCGGTAATGCCGTTTGAAATCTTGCGCAGCTCCAGTACGGAAGTTTCTTCACCATTTTCGTGTTTGACCATATCGTTGAGACGGCCGTGAATCTTGGTCACATAGCGGATTCCCTCCTGCACATAAGAAGAGGCCATATCGCCGATATCATAATTGATGATCGGGAAATCCGTTTTGTACAGAGCTGTGAGGATCACTTTTCCTTCGTTGGCCAGCTGATTATTGTCATCGTAAATGTTGACCACATGAGTATCATTGCAGATATCGTAATAGTCATTGCCCGGGCGTTTGATGATGCAGCTTCCTGTTTCATCACAGCCGTAGGCATCGACCAGACCAGGACCAAAGGTCTTTTCCAGAATACTGCGGGTCATATCATCGACCATCTCGCTGATCGGGATATACCATTTCGGTTTTTTGATCTTGAGATTGTGCTCCTGTGCATACAATGCGATACGGACGATGCAGTTTTTGCGCAGGCAGATCAGATCCGGCTGATATTCATTGAGTTCACGGATCACATCGAGCATACCGTCACCGACACAGCGTTTTTCGGAAAGCGCGCGGCGCTGAAGGATACCAAAACGCTGTACAAAAGAGTCGTGTTTCTTTTTTTCCGTACGGTAGCTGGATTCAAAAGTGATCATTTTGCCGAAAAACGGATTGTAGCCAAAGGACATCAGTACACGGATCCAGTTCGCATTGGCACAGGCATGCTCACGCTGAGACTGGTACAGCGTCAGCGGCACACCGGTAGAACCACTGGTGCTTGTGGCATCCCAGGAATCGCGTGTCTTTGGATTGGCATCATACATTTCTTTCATCCAGAGCCGCAGATCTGCTTTCGTGATGACTGGGAATTTGACCAGATCCTCACTGCAGTGGAAATCGTCCGGGGTCAGATGGTTTTCCTCGAAACGCTGACGGTAAAATGGGATTTCATAAGCGGCTTTCATCAGTTTGTGAACATTTTTGTTCTGCTTTGCCTTGATCTTTTTGCGGTTTTTGGAAAAACGCTTATCAAGGATCATCAAATAATAAAAAGTACTGACGTTGATCAGTTTTTTTCCTAATTGAAGGCTCATTTTTGTTATGATCCGATTCGTTCAGGGAATGATCGGATGTTCCTTTCTCTTAATAGTATTTTTATGCATACAAAGAAAACGGTAAAAACCGTTTCCTCATGAGCAGTATAGCAGAATTGAGGGGGGATGACAAGAATATAGAATTATTTAAGAAAATTTCAGAATTTGAAGGGTTAAAAAACTGCAGAGTATATGTTAGAATGTCCACAGTGAGAAAGGAAGAGGTTAGAACTGTGACTGAACAAAACAAGATAAAACAACTGACAATGAATGAAAATGAGGAACCGTCGGTGGAAGAGGAAGAACTGTCTTTTCTTGAAGCGGATAAACCTGGAAAGGATCTTTGGACCAGTTTGAAAAATCTGCAGCGAAAGCTGAAGCGGCCGGAGCTGGTGCCGGAGGAATTTCGGCTTCCGGACAATATTATTCAGGTGAAGCGGTGCAATCCGATGCTGGAGACGGGACTTACTGAGGCGCAGGTGCAGGAGCGGATTGCACTTGGCGCGGTGAACCTTCCAGTGGATTCTCCATCGAAGACGCAGAAAGAGATCATCTGCAGCAATGTTTTTACTTATTTTAATCTGGTATTTTTTGTGATCGCGGTGCTTTTGATCCTGGTAGGATCATTCCGCAATCTGACCTTTTTGCCGGTCGTGATCGCGAATACACTGATCGGTATTGTGCAGGAACTGCGGGCCAAGAAGGTGCTGGACAACCTGAGTATATTGAATGCACCGAAGAATAAGGTTCTGCGTGACGGCGAAGAGAAGACGATCGCAGCAGAAGAGATCGTGCTGGACGATATTATTCTCTTGAGCGCGGGCAATCAGATTCCGGTCGATGCAGTGGTAGAAGAGGGCGAGGTACTGGTCAATGAAGCGCTTGTGACAGGTGAATCAGATCAGATTTCCAAGAAAACAGGCGCGGAGCTGCTGTCCGGCAGCTTTGTAGTATCCGGACAGTGCAAGGCGCGCGTTGAAAAGGTTGGCAAGGATTCCTATGTGTCTAAGCTGACACTCGAAGCCAAAGTTATGAACGAGGGAGAATCCTCGGAGATGATCCGTGCACTGGATCGCTTAGTCAAGATCATTGGTATTGTGATTATACCGATCGGGATTATCCTGTTCAGCCAGCAGCATTTTATCAATGATACGTCCATACGTGATAGCGTGACCGGAACAGTGGCGGCGATCATCGGCATGATCCCGGAGGGCCTGTATCTGTTGGCAACCGTCGCACTTGTAGTCAGTACGATGCGCCTGGCTTCGCAGAAGGTGCTTGTGCACAACATGAAATGTATCGAGACATTGGCGAGAGTTGACGTGCTCTGTGTGGATAAGACTGGTACGATCACCGATAATACGATGACGGTGAAACATATGCTTCCGCTGCGTAAAGGCGTTTTGACGAAGGAAGATGTTACGGAAATTGTTCAAACAGTAAAATCTGAGGACGATGCAAATGTGGAACATCAGCAGAAAACGGTCAGCGTTCAGGAAAACGCAGCACCAGTGGATTCAGATAGTACGGTTTACGTTGATTCGGAAAAGAGTCAGTCAGAGGAGCTGGCAGAGTTCATAGAACAGAGTTTTACTCCTGAGGAAGAAGCAGAGGTAGAGGTTATCGTGGGTGATTTTGCGGCAGCGATGGCGACCGACAACATCACGATGAAAGCGATCAAAGACTTCTTCCGCAAGCGAAGCGGCAAACGGCCGGAGAAGGTGTATTCTTTCTCTTCGGAGACGAAATACAGCGGCGCTGTTTTTGAAGACGGCAGCTATGTGCTCGGTGCGCCGGAATTTATCCTGCGGGAGCAGTATTCGGAGTACGAGGAGCAGATCATGCATTACGGCAGTCAGGGCTATCGTGTACTTGTATTTGCCAAATATTCTGAACTGCTGACCGGTGAAAAGCTGACACAGCCAGTTGAGCCGCTCTGCATGATTCTTCTTGCCAATCCGGTTCGTGCAAATGCAAGAGAAACCTTTGCTTATTTCGCAGACCAGGGAGTTGAAATCAAGGTTATTTCCGGTGACAATCCGATTACTGTCTCAGAGATTGCCAAGGAAGCAGGAATCCAAAACGCAGAGAAATATGTAGATATGTCTACGATTTCTGATGAAGATGAGCTTCGTGCGGCGGCAATCCGCTACACTGTATTTGGACGCGTGACACCGGATCAGAAGCGCCAGCTGGTCGGGGCACTGAAGCGTGCCGGACATACGGTAGGTATGACCGGTGACGGTGTCAATGATGTGCTGGCACTCAAGGACGCGGACTGCAGTGTGGCGATGGCATCGGGCAGTGACGCAGCTTCTCAGGTTTCCCAGCTGGTACTTCTGGAGTCGGATTTTTCCAGAATGCCGTCAGTAGTAGCAGAGGGACGGCGTGTCGTTAACAACATCGAGCGTACGGCGAGCTTATTCCTGGTGAAAAATATCTTTTCACTGTTATTATCCATCTTTTCTATTATATTGATGGTCAACTACCCGCTGGAACCGTCACAGATTTCGCTGATCAGTATGTTTACGATCGGAATCCCGGCATTTATCATGTCACTGGAGAAGAATACCGAGCGGATCGAAGGTCATTTCCTGAGCAATGTCTTGTTCAAGGCACTGCCAGGCGGTCTGACGGATTTCATTGTTATCAGCGTACTGTATCTGTTCTGTATGGAATTTAATGTAAACGCAAATGACGTATCGACATCGTCTACGATCATTCTGGCAATCGTTGGGCTGATGATCCTGTATCAGATTGCATCTCCGATGACCAAAACACACTGGATTCTCTGGTTTGGCATGGCAGCAGGTTTGCTCTACTGTATGATCTTCGTCAGTGAGATTTTTGCGATCACCAGTATCTCGAAGGGATCAGTGATGCTGCTTGGCATTTTTGCCGTTGTGACAGAGCCGACCTTCCGTTATCTGAGCAGCTGGATCAAAAAATTATCGAGATTTTATCAAAAGAAAAAGAAGAAACGCAAAATTGCATAATTTTTCTGGATTTTAATCGGCAATATGGTATAATTACTGTGAAAAACAAAAAGTAAGGAGAAACACGATGAAAAGAGTGCTTTTGAAGCTGAGCGGCGAAGCGCTTGCCGGCGATAAAAAAACAGGATTTGATGAACCAACCGTTACCAAGGTAGCTCTTCAGGTGCGTGAACTGGTAGAACAGGGCATGGAGATCGGTATTGTGATCGGCGGCGGCAATTTCTGGAGAGGACGTTCCAGTGAGAATATTGACCGTACAAAGGCAGACCAGATCGGTATGCTTGCCACTGTTATGAACTGTATCTACGTATCAGAAATCTTCCGATCCGTTGGTATGAAGACTGCAGTTATGACTCCATTTGCATGCGGTGCATTTACTGAGCTGTTTTCCAAGGACAGAGTCAAAGAATGCTTTGCAAACGGTGTTGTTACATTTTTTGCAGGAGGCACCGGTCATCCGTATTTTTCAACGGATACAGCTACGGTACTGCGTGCGATTGAGATTGAAGCAGAAGTGATCCTTCTTGCGAAGTCGATCGATGGTGTTTATGACAGCGATCCGAAGGACAACCCGGATGCGAAGAAGTTTTCAGAGATTTCCATTCAGGAAGTCATTGACCGGAAGCTGGGTGTAGTGGATATGGCAGCATCCATTCTCTGCATGGAGAACAAGATGCCGATGCTGGTATTCGGACTGAATCAGGAGAACAGCATCGTGAATACCGTCAATGGCACATTGGACGGCACAAAAGTGACTGTGTAATCAGTGACAGTTTTGAAATAAAAGGAGGACCTATAAATGGACGAGAGAATTAAAGTATATGACGAGAAGATGACCAAAACCTACAACAATCTTCTGAACGAATTTGGAACAATCCGTGCAGGACGTGCGAATCCGCATGTATTGGATAAACTCAAAGTAGATTACTACGGAACACCGACACCGCTTCAGCAGATCGGTAATATCACAGTTCCGGAACCGCGTATCCTTCAGATTCAGCCGTGGGAAGCATCTATGGTAAAAGCGATTGAGAAAGCGATCCTGATGTCTGATATCGGCATCAACCCGTCCAACGACGGCAAGATCATTCGTCTGATTTTCCCGGAATTGACAGAGGAGCGCAGAAAAGATCTTGTTAAAGATGTAAAGAAAAAAGGCGAAGCAGCCAAAGTTGCTGTTCGTAATATCCGCAGAGATGCAAATGACTTCCTGAAGAAGCTTGGCAAATCAGCTGATGTATCAGAAGACGAAGTAAAGGATCTTGAGGAAGTTGTTCAGAAATGGACAGACAAGTACATCAAGGACATCGACAAAGCTGTAGAAGAAAAATCCAAAGAAATTCTTACAGTATAAAGAATATCAGGGTATTGCTTTTGCAATGCCCTGTTTTTAGGAGGAAATAAGTATGGTAATTCCACAGCATGTTGCAATTATCGTAGATGGCAATGGCAGATGGGCGAAAAGCAAAGGAATGCCGCGCAATTATGGTCATGCGCGCGGTGCCAAAAATCTGGAAGTGATCTGCAGAGATGCCTACAATATGGGAATCAAATATCTGACTGCGTATCTTTTTTCGACAGAGAACTGGAAACGGTCACAGGAAGAAGTAGATGCACTGATGAAGCTGTTCCGCAGCTATACCAAGACTTGTGTCAAAACAGCGCGCGACAATAATATGAAGGTGCGGGTGATCGGTGATCCGACAGCACTGGATCAGGATTTGCAGGATTCATTGAAAGAACTGGAAGAGTCTTCCAAAAATAATACAGGATTGAATTTTCAGATTGCATTGAATTACGGCAGCCGTGATGAAATCGTCCGTGCTGT
>CAZEPO010000089.1:0-7887 GCA_964514125.1 uncultured Lachnospiraceae bacterium | reverse complement strand
CTCATTTTGCAGTTCTTTATAGCTAAGCGATTTGATATCTGTTTTTTCCATATTGTTACTCCGATTATAGGTGAATATTTTATTCGCCTTCTGTCATTCCATCTTCCTCAAGTGTAGCCGGCTCATCTAAATAATCTTCCTCTTCCAGATCATCTTCCTGCTCCAGATGCACATCCTCCTGCACTTCTTCATTTCTGCGCAGACGTGCAATAAAAAATCCATCCGACTCATGTACACCCGGAAGCAGCTGAATATAACCGCCGGAGGTCGTTTTGCTCTTCAGTTCATCACAGATATACGGATCAATACTTTCCAGATGGAATGGGAAATTCTCCAAAAACCATTTAACATTATACTGATTCTCATCCGCTCCAATCGTGCAGGTACTGAAAATCAGCACGCCGCCCGGCTTAACGTAATTCTGTACAACAGAGAGAATCCTTCTCTGCAGCCGGATGATATCCTGCTGCTGTTTTTCTGACATTTTATATTTGATGTCCTGTTTCTTTCCGATCACACCAAGACCAGAACACGGCACATCTGCAAGCACGATATCTGCCTTACCTACGGAACCTTCATCCAGCACGGTCGCATCCTTGAGTACAGCGCGCATATTGATCGCACCTGTTCGCTCAATGTTCTCCTGCATCAAGCCAACCTTGCGTTCCGAAACATCTCTCGCCTCGACATAACCGCTGCCCATCAGCTTATCCGCCAAGTGCAGGCTCTTACCGCCCGGTGCCGCACAGACATCGATACACTTCTGGCCCCAATTCGGAGCTGCGACCTCTGCCACCAGCATCGAGCTGATATCCTGTACCTGGATCCATCCTTTTTTGAATGCAGATACAGCCTTCATATAGTTATAATCAGATATCTTCAGTGCATAATCCAGATAAGGATGCGGCTGCACCGTGATTCCCTGCTGTGTAAGCTCCTCTATGATTTCTTCTCTTGATGCCTTTGAAAGATTGCACCGAACAGTCGTGCTCTTTTCCATATGAGAGTCACGACAGATTTTTTCCGTCACCTCATAACCAAACTGCATAACCCATTTGTTCAGCATCCAGATTGGAAATGAGTATTTCACAGAAAGATAATGCAGCGGCTCTTCCTTCGGATCCGGATAACGGATCTGATTCATCCGCCTTGCAATATTGCGCAGAACACCATTTACAAATCCTTTCAGATTGTAAAAGCCCTTGCGCTGTGCCAGCTTGACAGCCTCATTGCATACCGCAGAATCCGGAACGCTGTCCATATATTTCAGCTGATAAACCGACATCCGCAGCAGATTGCGGATCAGCGGCTTCATATTATAAACGGGAACATTGGAAAACTGTTCAATGATATAGTCCAGCTGGATCATATGCTCCAGTGTCCCCTCTACTACTCTTGTGATAAATGCGCGATCTCTTTTTTCCAGATATTGATATTTCTCCAGTACTTCCCGAAGCACTACATGGCTGTATGCCTCTTCTTCTGTGATTTCCTGAAGAATACCAAGTACGATCTCACGTATATTTACTGTTTTAGTCATCTCGTCTTCTTCCTCTCGCAAGAATGATCAGTCGCAAAAGCTGCAGGACAGAACTTGCCAGTGCTGCCACATAAGTAAGTGCCGCTGCTCCAAGTACTTTTCTGCCCGGGGCCAGTTCCGATGTGCTCAGAATTCCGCTGGTCTCCAGTACCTTCATTGCTCTGGATGATGCATTGAACTCCACCGGAAGTGTCACCAGCTGAAAGATCACAGCCAATGAAAACAGCACAATACCGATTGTAGTCAATGTCGGAATGGAAAATACCAGTCCCATCAGAAAAATCGGCCATGCCAGCTGTGAACCAAGATTAGCAGCCGGAACGATCGTGCTGCGCAGCACAAGCGGTCCGTAATGGACCTGATGCTGGATCGCATGACCGCACTCATGAGCCGCTACACAGACTGCTGCGATCGAATTGGAACCGTAGGTGCTGTCTGAAAGACGAAGCACCTTACTTCTCGGATCATAATGATCGGTCAGTTCACCAGAAACACGTTCAATGCGGACATCTGTGATCCCCGCATACTGCAGTACTCTCTGCGCCGCCATCGCTCCGGTCAGTCCGGACATGCTCCGCACAGATGAATATCTGGCAAAGGTACTTTTCACATTCGCAGATGCCAGTAGCGACAGGATCAGACCTGCGATCACCAAAAGATATGTCCAGTCAAAATGATACCCGTATCTGCCATAGCCTCCGTAACCATAAAATGCATTTGCTCCTGAAATTAATAAATTCATTCGATCAACTCCTTATACTTTGCTGAGTCTTCCCAAATAAAATCTCTCTTTCTTTTCTCAGTCTCATTCACCCAGTTTTTCTCCCACTTCCACTGGATAGCCTCTCAAAAATGCATCCACTGCCATTCTTTTTTTGCCCTCTGGCTGCAGTTCCGTGATGGACAGCAGTCCATCTCCTGTCTGAATCTTCAGGGTCGTCTTTGTCACCTCTGCTGCCATACCCGGCTGAACCTTCTCTGTTTGTCCCTGTGCTTCTACCTCGGCAGCCCAGAGTTTCAGTGTCTTGCCACGGTATCTCGTATAGGCACTCGGCCACGGATTCAGACCACGGATCAGACATTCGAGTTCTGCCGCAGATCGGTTCCAGTCCACCAGCCCATCTTTTTTGGTCAGCATTGCCGCATATGCCGTTGTACTCTCCTGCGGCTGCTTTTCATAAACCGCTGTTCCCTCATTGATCGCATCCAGTGTGCGGATCAGCAGCTCTGCGCCTGTCGCACTGAGTTTGTCAAACAGGCTGCCGCCCGTCTCATCATCTGCCAAAGTGACCGTCTCTTTGAGAATCATATCTCCGGTATCCAGGCCTTCGTCCATGCGCATCGTGGTCACACCGGATTCCTTGTCACCGTTGATCACAGCCCACTGGATCGGTGCTGCCCCGCGATACATTGGAAGCAGTGACGCATGCACATTGATGCAGCCATGCTCCGGCAGCTCCAGGATCACCTTCGGGATCAGCTGTCCGAATGCTACCACGACGATTGCGTCCGGTTTCAGTTCTTTCAAAATCTCCACATATTCCGGTTCCCGGATCTTGACCGGCTGGTAGACCGGAATACCGGCTGCCACTGCCACTTCTTTGACCGGTGTCATCTGCATTGCCTTACCGCGTCCCTTCGGTTTGTCCGGCTGCGTAAATACAGCCTGTACCTGATACCTTTCGCAGTCGAGCAGTGCCTGCAGTGTACCTACCGCAAAATCCGGTGTCCCCATAAATACTACATTCTTAATCATATTCTGATTTCCTCCTCAGATACAGTCTTATTCTTCGATGTATTCTTCTTCCTGTTCTTCGGAAAGGTCGATCAGATCACCTTCTACATGGCGCACATACATGATGCCATCCAGATGATCGCACTCATGACAGATCGCACGTGCCAGAAGCTCTGTTGCCTCGATTTCATATTCCTGCATCTCTTCATTCAATGCTCGCGCTTTGACATAGTTCGGACGTGTCACGATTCCAGCCTGTCCCGGAAGACTCAGACATCCTTCCTGACCAGTCTGCTCTCCGGATGTCTCAATGATCTCCGGATTGATCATCACGATCGGACCTTCTCCGATATCGATTACTACGATTCGTTTTAAGATGCCTACCTGCGGCGCTGCAAGTCCAACACCCTCTGATTCATACATCGTATCCAGCATGTCTTCGATCAGCTCACTGGTACGCGGTGTCATTGCCTTGACCGGCTTACATACTTTTTCTAATACTTCATCGCCCATAATCCGAATTGTTCTTAATGCCATTTTTCATTCCTCCAATTTTATCATGATTCATCTGCGAAATGTTTTCGCATCTGTCTTTTTCTATCTTTTCTATCTTCGTTCAATCTGAATCAGGATTTTATCAAACCCCCGATTGATCTCGATATACTGCTCCAAAATATTTTTCATTGTGGTAAGCACTGCAGCCTTTGGGTGCTTTACAAAAAGTGCCTTTCGATAAATATCATTGATCTTGGACACTGCCTCATCTGCCGGTCCGATTACTACTGCACCCTGTTTCTGTGCGATTCCTCTCAAAAAACGAGCCAGATAGTCTGCCGCCACTTCCAGCTGTTCCAGACTTTCTGATGCACAATGCACTGCCATCATCTCTCCGGTCGGCGGATAGCCGGACAGCTGACGAAATGCCAGCTCCTGCTCATAAAAAGGCTCATATTCCTGTCTTGCAGCACAAGCCACTGCATAATGCTCCGGATCATACGTCTGGATCACGACTTCGCCCGGATCACTGCCTCTGCCTGCTCGTCCTGCTGCCTGTGTCAGCAGCTGATACGTCCGCTCAGCAGCCTGATAATCACTGATGTGAAGCGACAGGTCTGCCGCCAGAATTCCTACCAGGGTCACCCCAGGGAAATCATGCCCTTTGACGATCATCTGCGTACCGATCAGAATATCCGCTTCCTGATTGCCAAATGCCCGAAGAATCTCCGCATGGCCATCTTTGCCTTTGGTCGTATCTGCGTCCATACGCAGGATCCGAGCCGTCGGAAATGCTGATGCCACCAGTTCCTCAATCTGCTGTGTTCCTGCCTTGAATCCGCCGATAAAGGAAGATCCACATTCCGGACACTTCTGCACTGCCGGAATCTCGTAGCCACAGTAATGACAGATCATTTTTCCATTGCGATGAAGCGAAAGGGATACATCACAATGTGGGCATCGGATCACGTGCCCGCAGGCACGGCAAGATACAAACCCAGAATACCCTCTGCGATTTAAGAAAAGCATAATCTGCTTTTTTTGCCGCAATGTTTCGTCCATCTTCTGATATAAGGTACGGCTCAGGATCGAACGGTTGCCTTCTTTGAGTTCCTGCCGCAGATCCACCGTTGTGACAGCCGGAAGACTGCCTCCCGCCGCCCTTCTTTTCATCACAAACAATCTGCTGGTTCCCTGCTGCGTCTCGTAGTAGGATTCCAAGGACGGCGTCGCCGAACCAAGTACCAGCTTCGCTCCCTCCAGTGCAGCCCTTCTGCCTGCCACCACTCTGGCATCATAGCGCGGAACCGCTTCACTCTGGTAGGAAGCCTCGTGTTCCTCATCAATAATAATGAGTCCAAGTTTCGTAAACGGAGTAAACAATGCCGATCGCGGTCCGATCATCACATCGATATCACCGCTCTTGGCGCGCTCAAACTGATCATAACGCTCTGCCGGGGACAGTCTGGAGTGAAGGATCGAAATCCGTTCTCCGAACCGTTGATAAAAGCGGATCACATTCTGATAAGTCAGTGAAATCTCCGGAATCAGCAGGATTGCCTGCTGTCCTCTCTGCAGAGCCAGTGCGATCAATTCCATATAAACGGCTGTTTTGCCGCTTCCAGTCACACCGTGGATCAGATATTTGCTGCAGGCCGGTCTGTCCCATTCCTGCTGCATTGCTTCTATTATATACTGTTGTTCGTCTGTCAGACAAAATCTCTGTTTTTCAGCGTCTGTGCCATCGTCCCGCATACTGCCAACAGCCTGTTCTTGGTCCGACTGCTCCTGATTCTGCTGCTTGAGACTGGCAATCAAAGCCGGGGTTCGGTAAATCTGCTCTGTCTCCTGCCGCAGGATCCCCTGCTCCTGCATGGGTTTCCATACCGCAGAGGTCACTTTGAGACTGCCTGTCACTATCTCCTGCGGAAGAAGCGGATGCTCGATCAGCGCTTCCAGCAGCCTTGCTCTGGCCTTCTGGTTTTTCTGCCGATAAAAAAGCAGCTGTTCCTGTGCTTTCTCCGGCGGTAGCAAAAGCCGAATGTATTTCTTCTTTTTCTCCGAAGCCTTCTGTCGAAACGGCATCACGGTACGCAGCGCCTGGATCGTGGTTGATCCATAAAAGTCCCGCATCCAAAGTGCCAGCGAGATCAGCGCAGAGTCTCCGCCCCCTAGTGACGTTTCCACGCTCTGTATCTCTTTCATGCGCTCCAGCGGACATTCCGCATGTTCTGTGATCCGAAGTACATAGCCCTTGGTCAGTCGGTCTCCTCTTCCAAACGGAACATTGACCACACTGCCCGGCTCCAGCGTCTCCTGCAGGTGCTCCGGAATCCGATACTGAAATGTCTTATCCAGCTGACTGTGCGAAATGTCTATGATAATATCTGCATACAATTGCATCTTTGTTCGCTCTTCCTTCTTATACTATCTCCGAATCTGTGCAGCAGATACCTTTGGCCTCGGATGCATTGCCTATCTGCCTTCCAAAATCTCCTGGATCAGCACACGCTCATCCATTGGATATTTCTTTCCTTCTATTTCCTGATAATCCTCATGACCTTTGCCGGCAAGCACAATGATATCCCCCGGCTCACCGTTGCGGATTGCATAAGCGATCGCCTCCTTGCGATCCGGAATCGTCACATAGCTGCCCTCAGTCTTTGAGATGCCTGTCACAATATCATCAATAATCTCTTCCGGCTTCTCAAAGCGCGGATTATCCGAAGTGATGATCGTCAGATCTGCCAGCTTGCCGGATACTTCACCCATCTCATAACGACGCAGTTTGGAACGATTGCCGCCGCAGCCAAACAGACATACCAGCCGGTGCGGCTTGTATTCTTTCAATGTTGTAAGCAGGCTTTCCAGTGCCATCGCATTGTGTGCATAATCGATCATCAAAGTAAATTCATCCGATACCTTGACCATCTCCACACGGCCCTTGACGCTGGCAGTCCGAAGCGCTCTGCAGATATTCTCCTGCGTCACACGGAAGTGACGGCAGATTGCAATCGCTGTCAGAGAATTGTACACGCTGAATTTGCCTGGAATATCGATTTCCACATCAAAAGACTCTTCCGGCCGATCTTTTACACACGCCCGATAAGCAATCCCCAGATAACCAGGTCTTGTGACGAGCTGCAGATTCTCTGCTTTCAGACCTGCATCAGCTGCAATACCAAAACTCTCCACCTCACAGGTGTGTCCCTTCAAAATTCCTTCCAGATGTGCATCATCTGCATTGACAATACCCAGACGGCATTGACGGAACAGACGGCTCTTGCATTCCATATAGTCTTCAAAGCTGGAATGTTCTGCCGGGCCGATATGGTCTGGCTCCAGATTCGTAAAAATACCAATCTCAAACGGAATACCTGCCGTCCGATGCAGCATCAGTCCCTGTGAGGAAACCTCCATCACTACGATCTGGCAGCCTGCATCTGCCATGCGGCGAAAATATTCCTGTATCGTATAGGACTCCGGCGTCGTATTTTTCGCCGGAATCACCTCATCACCGATCATGATCTCGATCGTTCCGATCAGACCAACACGATAACCAGCTGACTCCAAAATGGATTTGACCATATAGGTCGTCGTGGTCTTGCCCTTCGTTCCTGTGATTCCGATGATCTTCATCTCATTGGCCGGATAACCAAAATAAGCAGCCGAGATCAGCGCCATCGCATAGCGGGTATCTTCCACCTGCACAACAGTCACCTGCTCCGGTGCCTCAACCTCATCCTGTACAACAAGTACACTCGCACCTTTTGCGACTACATCGGGAACAAATTTATGTCCATCAGATACTGCACCCTTGATACAGAAAAACAGAGAACCTTCCTCCACTTTTCTGGAATCATTGATGACGTTCTTTACCTCTGTATCCACAGAACCCTGCAGAATACGGTAAGAAACGTGTTCCAAAAGTTTTTCCAGTTTCATTCCGGATACCTCCGTATTCATTTCCTTTATGGCGAAAATCTTTTTCTTCACCATTTTTATCTATCTTATTCAAAGCAGAAAAAAGTATCTACTATGACTAGTCTATTATAGTACACTGCCAAAATCAGCACAAGTTTTTTTTCCTGCCAAATAAACAACAGAGAAGGTCTGT
>CAZEPO010000088.1:4193-7994 GCA_964514125.1 uncultured Lachnospiraceae bacterium | reverse complement strand
GGGATTCTGCCTGCTTCTTCTGCATCTTGCGTCCCCAGAAATAGAGACCAACGAGCGCAGCAACAAGTACAATAAGTATGATGAGTAAAACTTTGGTAAGCGTTGACATATGTACCTCCACGATTTCAAATTTCAAATTTCATTTTAACATTGTTTTTGGAATAGTTCAAGGAAATTTCAATATTTGTGGCTTTTATGATAATGACGGATATTATAATTATAGAAAATAGAAAAAGGAGCGATAGGTGCATTGTCAGATCAGAAAATCGAAAATCTCCTGAACCTTTCATTAGATGCAACTGTGCAGGAAAGGGAAAAGTCGGAAACGCTCGAGATTGGATATGATACAGACAACGATACATGGGAGGTGATCGTGCGGTACAGCGGAGATCTGGAGGCAGTACAGCAGCCCAATTGGCGGATCACCGTATTATCCGGCGGATATGCGATCGTGACGCTGCCGCAGGCGGATGTCGATGTGCTTGCGGCGCTGCCGCAGATCGAATATATAGAAAAACCGAAGCGGCTCTATTTCGGATTAGATGCGGGGCGTGCAGCATCCTGTATCAATCCGGTTCAGAGCGGAGCATTTGCACGGGCAGAACCGAATATACAGCCAGAGACAGTAGCGCGCGGGCTGCTGGGTGAAGGCGTGCTGGTGGCAGTGATCGATTCCGGCGTGGACTATTTTCATCCTGATTTTCGCAAGGAAGATGGAAGTAGCCGGATCTTATATCTGTGGGATCAGATAGCAGATGCGGAATACACGAAGGAAGAAATCGACCGTGCGCTGGCAGCGGGCGGCAGAGAAGCAGGGCTGGCCATTGTGCCGGAGCAGGATCAGAGCGGTCACGGCACAGAGGTGCTTGGGATTGCTGCCGGAAATGGCCGGGCATCCGGCGGCCGCTATCGCGGCGCAGCTCCGCGAAGCGATCTGATCATTGTGAAGCTGGGGGTTGCGCGGGAGCAGGGGTTTCCGCGCACGACAGAACTGATGCAGGCGATCGAGTATGTTTATCAGAAGGCAGCAGAGCTTGGACAGCCGATGGCGGTCAACATCAGCTTTGGCAATGTATATGGTTCTCATCGCGGCAATTCTCTGTTGGAGACTTACATGAATATGATGGCGGCGAGGGGCAGGAGTGTGATCACAGTCGGAACCGGAAATGAAGCGAATACCGGCGGTCATGCTTCCGGCAGGCTTATGCGGAGCAGCAGAGACAGACAGATTGGATTGCCAGAAAACAGCAGTGTGACAGGGGGATATGGCAGTCGGGAGTTTGGGCAGCAGGAGATTGAACTGCTCATCAGTGAATTTGAGCCCTCACTGAGTCTGCAGATCTGGAAAAATTATGTGGATGAATTTCGTGTCTCGATCCTCCATCCGGACGGCAGTATAGCAGGACCATTTGGGCCGGAGGTGGGCACGTTTCGTTATCAGCTCGGCAGCACCGAGCTGCTGGTCTATTATGGAGAGCCAAGTCCCTATCAGGACGGGCAGGAAATTTATGTGGATTTTTTGCCGCGGGAAACTTATATCGACAGCGGGATCTGGAAGATCCTTCTGACACCGCAGCGGATCGTGACCGGAGAATACGAACTCTGGCTGTCAGATGCGCGCAGCAGAAATCCCGGAACACAGTTTTTGCAGCCGGATGCAGATGTGACACTGACAATCCCCTCGGCAGCCTCACAGGTGATCGCGGCAGGCGCTTATGATGCCAGAAGAAATGCAGCAGCGTCATTCTCAGGACGCGGATGGCCGGATGATGATCGACCAATCCGCCCGGACCTCGTGGCGCCCGGTGTCGAGATCACGACTACAGCTGTAGGAGGCGGCTATGTCAGTGTGACCGGAACCTCCTTCGCGGCGCCTTTTGTCACAGGCAGCGCAGCACTTATGATGGAATGGGGCATTGTGCGTGGAAACGATCCTTATTTATATGGAGAGAAAATTCGCGCGTATTTAAGAAGAGGCGCGAGACAGCTGCCGGGATTTGAGCAGTGGCCAAATCATGTGGTAGGTTATGGGGCACTGTGTTTGAGGGAGAGCCTGCCAGAGTAAGTTGTTTAGTCACAGAAATAGTCACACAGGTAACACGAATGGAAAATTTTTCAAAAAAATTTTTCTGAGTGAGACTTTGTGACCTTTTTATGACTTTTGTATTATATACTTTAACCAAGTTAAGTGGAAAAAACATTTTTGGAACAAAAAATGATCCTGTGAATGATAAAAGGGGAAGTATAAATACAGAAAGGAAGGGCCGAATGAAGAAACGGACATTTATTCTTGAAATAAATGACAATCAGAATCAAAGTTGGCAGGGAACTGTCGAATGGGTACAGGGTCAGAAGAAAGAGGCATTCCGCAGTGTGATGGAGCTCTTAAGGCTTCTGGATTCTGTCGTAGGAAATGAGGAGAAAAAGAGCCTGACGAAAGATCAGACTCCGAAGAAATAGGATGAATGATATGAAAAAATTGAAAATGCAGCTGTTTGGCAGTTTTTCAATGGAATATGATGGACATGTGATCGGCGAGGCAGACTTACATTCCAACAAACTGACAAAGCTGCTGGTATACATTTTGATGAACCGTGACAGCGTGCTGACACATCAGCAGCTGCTGGAGGTTTTGGGAAATGATGATTCACAGAAACCAGAAAACGTTTTGAAGAATCTGATGTACCGAATGCGAAAAGCGATGAGCGAACTTGGAGATGACAAGTTCATCTGTACTTCAACAGGCGCATACAAATGGAACCCGGAAATTCTGGTTGAGACCGATTACGAAGAGTATGAGGCAAGGGTTGAGGCGCTTCACAAGGAGACAGATACGCAGAAACGCAAAACACTCTGCAAACAGATCATTGACAGCTACGGCAGTGTTTCTACAAAAGTCTCACAGGAGACATGGATGCTGCCGAAGACGGTTTGGTACCAGACCAGTTATATGGAAGCAACACATCGCTTGTGCGAGATGCTGGAGGCCGAAGGCGAATGGAATGAGCTGGAGCTGATCTGCAACAAGGCACTGGCAGTGGATGCATTTGATGAAGAGATACACTGCTGGCTGCTCAAGAGCATGCACGGTCAGAAAAAATATGACCTGGCGATCGCACAGTACGAGAAGTCCAAGAAGATGTTCTACGAGAACATGGGCATACAGCCATCCGAAGAGCTGCAGGAAGCTTTCCAGGATATGCTCGCAGACATCGGAGAGGACATCAAGGACGTATCCAACCTGCTGGAAGAAATGCATGAGTCCGAACGCCTGAACGGCGCATTCATCTGTGACTATCATATCTTCCGTCAGATCTACCGCATCGAAGTACGGCGGATCGAGCGTTCCGGGATGGCAGAGCATATGCTTCTTCTGACAATCCGCAAAAAGAGCACGAAGCACAATGACAAGCTGACAGAGAGCGCGGGCAGTGATGGAATGGAAGCACTGGAATTGGCCATCCGCTGCTGTCTGAGAGCAGGAGATGTGGCTGCAAGATACAGCGCAACACAATTTGTAATACTTCTGCCGATGTGCTCCTACGAATCGGGGGTAATGGTAGCAGAGAGAATACAGAAGTATTTCCGAAAATTGATCGGAAAGAAAGGAATAGAGCTGACTTGGGAGTTATCTGAACTCACCGGGCAATCATAGAGAAGGGAAAGGAACATGGCAAACAATTCGAATGACAGACATACAATTCCGCCAAATATGATCCGGCTTTGCATTGACGGATATGACGAAGATATAAAAGGCAGAATATACAGCATAATGTGTGACGAACCAATGGAATTTGACAA
>CAZEPO010000088.1:0-4093 GCA_964514125.1 uncultured Lachnospiraceae bacterium | reverse complement strand
ATATAAAAGGCAGAATATACAGCATAATGTGTGACGAACCAATGGAATTTGACAATTGCTGCGAGATGCTGATGAAGGCGGATGAAATGTTTGAAAAACTCGGTTACCCGCAGGCCTTCTGCGACAGCCGAAACTTCATAACAGGAACAGCCAAGGGTCATTATGAATTGCCAGACAAACCATTGATCAAAGATGAAGACCTGCAAAAACAGGAAGGACAGCTTTGTACTCTGGATGTGTTGATACGCAGCAGAAGACAGGCGAGCTGGCAGGGAATCATAAAACCTGTACAGGATTCCCTGACACACGAATTCAGTTGTGGGATGGAGCTGCTGAGATGTATTGGAAACATGATAAAAGATAATCATAATCTGCAGGCAGGCGGCATAAAATAATTATTGTAGATTTTGAATGTTTACGATAAGACATCGCAGAGCGAAAACAGACATACACAGAAAAGGAGGAAAAAGCGTCAATGAAGTGGAAAAACAGACTTTTTACAATAACGAAAATGTTTCTGTTGCTTTTGACACTGGTACTGCCGTGGACAGCACAGAGACAGGTACTGGCGGCGAATGGAACAGGAAGTATAGCGATCAGTCTCAAGGATTTGGGAACTCCGAAAAACGATGTCGCGTTCAAGGCATACGAAGTAGGAGAATGGAATGGTGAAGAAGGGAACTGGAGGCTGATCGATATACTGAGCAGCACAAAGATCTCTCTGAAAGATCTGGAATACGCATCCGATTGGGATGCAGCAGCCCTGACGCTGAGTCAGCAGAAAGAACTTGGATCACTGCCAAGCGTATCCGGCAAGACCGGCGCAGACGGCAAGCTGACCTTCACCAATCTCGACTGGGGCATGTACCTGGTCGTACAGGAAGGCGAGAGCGAATACGGAATCGTTTCCCCATTCCTGGCAGCAATCCCATATGTGGAGGACGGAGTTCAGAAAAGCGACCTGGCAGTACAGCCAAAATCAGAACCGCCTCTCGAAGACGGCAACGGACGCATCGAAGTCACCAAGAGAGTCGGCAAGCTCGATGCGACACTACTTGAAGTAGTAGACCTGGTCATGACAGAAGACATTTCCTATTATATAGGAATCTTCAAGGATGCACAGGGCCGGATCCCATACGGAACCGATTACATCAAAGAGATCCCGATGAAGGGAATCAGCAAAGGAACCGTAACCTTTGAAAACCTTCCGGCAGGCACCTACTACTTATTCGAGACAGACAAAAACGGAACAGCTTACCAGCTGAACGAAAAACAGACCGAACAGGGTAAGGTTTGGGTCTGCAAGCTGGAAGAAGGCAGCAGTCAGGAAGTGACCGTGGACGGCAAGGCAGCCAGCCCGGCAGGTCAGGTCGGCTTCTACAATCAGTACTATGACATGGGCGACTCCTACTACTATGTAGGAACACTCTACATCAACAAACAGGTGAAGGACGGAGATCAGAAGATCACCGCTTCCGAAAAATTCTACGCAGGTATCTTCAAAGATCAGGCAGGCAAAGAACTGCACAGCGTAGTAGAACTGGAACAGAACGGAACCGTGACCGTAGAGCTTCCGCTCGGCGGCGAGAACGGCAACGAAGCAATTACCTACTATGTATACGAGACCGACAAAAACGGCAAGCGCGTAGACAAGGACAGCTTCGGATACACCATCAGCGGTGAAGGCAAAGCAGAGCTGCGAAGCGGCAACTGGGAAGCCACCGTCACACTGGTGAACTCCAAGAAAGACGAAACAGCTCAGACCGAGAGCCAGACACAGAGCAGCACAACACAGAGCGGATCCGTACGTACCGGAGATGATACACCGATCACAGCATACCTGCTCATGATGGCAGCAGCACTGCTGGTACTGCTCCTGGGTGCCGGACACTTGAGAGGACGTAAGAGACATGAACGATAAAACAAGCAGATCGATGCTGAAAAAACTCAGCAGACAAGATCTTCTGGAAATGCTGATCGCAGAAGAAAAACGAGTGGAGAAACTCGAAAAAGAACTGGAAGAGGCAAGAGCACAGCTGCAGGAACGACAGATCCGAATCGAAGAATCCGGTTCCATCGCAGAAGCAGCACTGAAGCTGAACGGAATCTTCGAAGCAGCACAGGCAGCCGCTGATCAGTATCTGGAAAATATCAAGCAGCAAGTCGAAACTGAAAGGGAAAGATAATGAGAAAACAACAGACACCGCCGGTTCCTCCGCTGGAACAGCTCGAAGAGGAACTCAACCGCATAAAATATAAGAAGCGATACGGAAGTGTATTCCGCAGTACGATCTACGCACTGATGATCGTGGCGGCGGCGGCGATCCTGGTATCCATGCTCTTATTCCCGGTATTAAATATTCATGGTTCCTCCATGACACCTACCCTCAACGATGGCAACGTAGTCGTTTGTTTGAAAAACTCACACTACGACGTAGGAGACACGATCGCCTTCTACTACAACAACAAGATCCTGGTCAAGCGAGTGATCGCCCGCTCAGGAGAATGGGTAGACATCGACAAGGACGGCAACGTCTACGTCAACGGCGAAAAGCTGGATGAACCGTATGTGCAAGACCTGGCACTTGGGGAGTGCGATATCGAACTTCCTTATCAGGTTCCAGAAGGAAGGGTATTCGTAATGGGAGATCACAGAAGCGTTTCGGTAGACAGCCGAAGCACCAGTGTAGGATGTGTCTCCGATGAACAGATTGTAGGAAAACTAATATTCCGGGTTTGGCCGTTTGAAAGCTTCGGCCCGATCAAATAGCAATATAGAGAAAAGGAGGTATCATCTATGGGAAAAACATTTCTGAAAGAAACAGCAAAGCTCCTGCAGGAAAAACGCCGGAAGCAGCGCTGGATAAGAGCTGTCATTTCCTTATCACTGGTAGTGGCGATGGTGACCAGCTCCCTGCTGTCACATCCGGCGATCACAATGGAGAGCGAAACAACCTGTGGAATGGCAGAACATACACATTCAACAGAGTGCTATCAGAAACAGCTGATCTGCGGAAAACAAGAACAGCCAGAAGTACCGGCGACCGAAGAAAAGATACTGAACTGCCAGATGGAAGTTCATGAACATAACGGTGACTGTCAGGATGCAGAAGGTCAGAACATCTGCGGCAAAACAGTACATTCACATGGTGAAGGATGTTACCAGACCGTAACGACACCTGGTGTTGAGGGTCACAGCCACGGAGAAGGATGTTATCAGAGCGTACTGGTATGCCAGAAACCGGAGCATGCACACAGCACATCCTGCTATCCGCAGACAGAAGCTGCACCGGCAGCAGAGACCGTACCGGTAACCGAAGCACAGACCGCAGCAGCAACGGAAGCACAGACACAGGCAACCGAAGCGCAGACGCAGGCAACGGAAGCACAGACACAGCCGGCGACACCGGCTCAGACCGAAACCATTCCGTCTGAGACAGCAGCACAGACCGAGTCCGAAACCGAAAAAGTGACAGAGAAAGAGACCGAAAAAGAGACAGAAAAGAAATGGTCCGCTCAGGAACTGAAGGCAAGCGGCTCCGACTACAAGATCACAGTCAAAGCACCGGCATCTGCGAAGATCCCGGACAATGCAGTCCTCAAAGTGAAAGAGCTGAAAAAAGACACAACACCGCAGGACTACGCACAGTATACACAGCTGGCAGCAAACAAGGCTGCACAGCAGATGGCAAAGGATATCTTATATGGAAGATACTTCGATCTGACGATCGAGGCAGACGGCAAAGAGATCCAGCCGTCCGACAAGGTCACAGTCACAATTACATACAGCAACGCAGTAGAAGCAAAGGCAGAGATCGAAGTCAAAGCCGTATACTTCGGAGATCAGACCGAACTGCTGAATGTCAAGACCAACTCCAACGGTCAGACATGGACAGAGGCAAAGGTCGAGGTCAGGAAGATGACCGTGCTGGCAGTAGCAGGCATCGGCATTGAGGAGACTGAGGCAGCAGAAGTACAGAACGAGACAGAAGCAGTCACAGAAGCTTCATCTGAGACAGAACTTGAAACAGAAGTGAGTACAGAGACTGAGTCTGAGACAGAGCTTGAAACAGAAGTGAGTACAGAGGTCGAG
>CAZEPO010000087.1:0-8088 GCA_964514125.1 uncultured Lachnospiraceae bacterium | reverse complement strand
TTCCGAAGGATCAGCGCAACGGCAAGTGCCAGATCACAGTCAGCACCTCATTCTTCGTTCCGAAGCCGTTTACGCCATTCCAGTGGGCGCGTATGTATACACCGGGTGATTATCTTGGTTTTGCCAAGACAGTTAACCATGAGATTCGTGAGATGCTGAATCAGAAGAGCATTCGTTACAACTGGCATATGGCAGATGTGACACTTCTGGAAGGCGTCTTTGCCCGCGGTGACCGTAAGATTTCTGAGGTTATCAAGGAGGCATATCGTCTGGGTGCACTCTATGATGCGTGGACGGAATACTGGGATTATGACCGCTGGCTGCAGGCTTTTGCAAATATGGGAATCGATATGGATTTCTATACACTGCGTGAGCGCGAACTGGACGAAATCTTCCCGTGGGATTTCATCAATATCGGCGTCAGCAGAAAGTTCCTGGAAAATGAATGGAAAAAGGCACACGAAGAGACGGTTACACCGAATTGTAAGATGAAGTGTTCCGGCTGTGGTGCAGGAAAATACAAAGTAGGTGTCTGTACCGCAGAACGTGCAGTGATGGAATCTGGTACAGATGCAGCTGCACAGAACTGCAGCGAGGAAACACAGGGAGGTGAGCAGGCATGAAGGTCAGAGTGAAATTTTCAAAACATGGAATCATGAAGTTTATCGGTCATCTGGATATCATGCGCTACTTCCAGAAGGCAATCCGCCGTGCAGAGATTGACATTGCCTACTCAGAGGGTATGAGTCCGCATATGATCATGTCCTTTGCATCACCGCTCGGTGTCGGATTGACGAGTGACGGCGAATATATGGATATTGAGCTTCGCACACCGATCGCATCGAAGGAAGCAATCCGTCGGCTGAATGAAGTAGGGGCGGAAGGCATCGAGGTGACTGGATTCTATGAGATTCCGGACGGTAAGGCAAACAATGGTATGACACTGGTGGCAGCAGCAGCTTATACGCTGAAATTCCGCAAAGGTCATGAGCCAAAATGTGATTGGCAGTCCGGTATCTCTCATTTCTTTGCCCAGAAGTCGATCATGGTTCTGAAGAAGACGAAAAAATCCGAGAAGGAAGTGGATATCAGACCGATGATCTATGAGATGTCAGTCAATGCAGGCGTTGTTTCTTTCCTGTTAGCATCAGGAAGCGTCGCCAACCTCAAGCCAGAACTTGTGATGGATACTTACCTGAAAACGCTTGGCATCGAGGCGGACGAATTTGCCTATGAGATTCACAGATGTGAGTTGTATGCAGATCAGGGAACTGAGCAGAAGCGGAAACTGGTTCCACTGAGTGCGCTTGGAAAAGAGATTCTGTAGAGGGAAGCGGGAGGTTGATGCGTGAACAGCCGTATCTATACGATCACAAAACAAAAAGAAAAAATCTATTCGTTCCTGCTGCAGGACGGCAAAGCAGTGGAAATCCATTGTGACGAAGCTGCAACGGAGTCACTGCTGGGCAATATTTATATAGGAAAGATTAAAAATATTGCAAAAAATATTTCTGCAGCGTTTCTGGAGATTGCGCCGGGTAATGTATGCTATCTTCCATTGGATGACATCAAATATCCCGTTTATACACAGAAGGGCACGTCCAAACTGCCACAGGCGGGAGATGAGCTGCTGGTTCAGGTGTCGAAAGAAGCGATCAAGAGCAAGTTTCCGTCTGTAACGACAAATATTACGCTGCATGGCAAATATGTGCTGCTGACAGCAGGCAATCATCAGATTTCGGTATCGTCCAAGCTGCCGCGCGAAAAAAAAGACGAACTGCTGACGTTTGTGAAAGAAAAAGAGAGTCAGACGGGCGAAGGGCTTCAGAAGGAACGTCCGTATGGCTGGCTGGTTCGTACCAATGCGGGGACAGTCTCTATGGAGATGCTTGCAGCAGATATGGATCGGCTGAGAAATCAGTATGAACAGCTTGTGCAGCAGGCGTGTCACCGCACTTGCTTTTCATGTCTGTACAAAACGCCGGAACCGTATTTGAGTCGACTGGCGAATCTGTATGATTCAGAAGAAGTGAAGATTCTGACGGATGATTCAGAACTCTATCAGCAAATCGAAACCTATCTCAAAGATGAGCAGCCGGAGGATCTGGACAAGCTTGCTTTTTATCAGGATGATCTGCTGCCGATGCACAAGCTCTATTCACTGGAGCATCAGCTGGAACAGGCCTTGTCGGAACGTGTGTGGCTCAATTCGGGCGGTTATCTGATCATCCAGCCAACAGAGGCGCTGACCGTGGTCGATGTCAATACCGGTAAATTCGAAGGCGGCAAGAAAAAAGAAGCAGCGTTTTTAAAAATCAATCTGGAGGCAGCAAAAGAAATTGCCAGACAGATCCGCCTGCGCAATTTGAGCGGAATCATACTGGTAGACTTTATCAATATGAAATCACCGGAGTCCAATCAGGAGCTGATGCGGACATTGGACGGTTATTTGAGACAGGATCCGGTCAAGACTGTGTTAGTCGATATGACAAAGCTTTCGCTTGTAGAAATCACAAGACTGAAGCGGGAAAAGCCGCTGAGAGAAGCAGTATATCACAGAAAAGATTGTACTTGATTTAGTACGCAAAACTTGTTTTATTTTCTGGAAAAGTGATTGACGAATACCACAACATGTGGTAGATTATATGAGTATGCCGCACAAAGAGGTTTAAGCACCGAAAGGTCACCGGATTTGGCGAGTAATGATAAACAGGAGGTGTGCCATATGTACGCAATTATTGCAACAGGTGGTAAACAGTACAAAGTAGCCGAAGGCGATATCATTAACGTAGAAAAGCTTGGTGTAGAAGCTGGTGAAACTGTAACGTTTGATCAGGTACTTGCAGTAAGCAATGACGGAATGAAAGTTGGAGCAGATGTTGCAGCAGCAACAGTTACAGCAACAGTTGTAAAGAATGCAAAAGCTAAAAAAGTTATCGTTTACAAGTACAAGAGAAAAACAGGTTACCACAAGAAAAACGGTCACAGACAGCAGTACACACAGGTTAAGATTGAAAAAATCAACGCTTAATAGATATGATTCAATTCATAGTGTGGAAATCTGACAATCAGTATAAGGGCTTTGAAAGCAGCGGACATGCTGGTTATGCGCAGGAGGGAGAAGATATTATCTGTTCTGCAGTTTCAGCACTTACGATCAATGCAGTGAATTCTATTGAGACATTTACAGCAGATGATTATGTGGTGGAGCAGGCGGAAGATGGTGGATTCCTTAGAGTGCATTTTGAACATGATCTGAGTGACAGAGCAGCTTTGCTGATGGACAGTCTTGTACTCGGTATTCAGAGTATTGAGGCTGATTACGGAAAAGAATATATTACCTTATTATTTGAGGAGGTGTAACTATGATGATGAAAATGAACCTTCAGTTCTTCGCTCATAAAAAGGGAGTTGGTTCTACAAAGAACGGACGTGATTCTGAGTCCAAGAGACTTGGTGCCAAGAGAGCAGACGGACAGTTTGTCAAAGCTGGAAACATTCTTTACAGACAGCGTGGTACAAAGATTCATCCGGGTGTAAACGTAGGTCGCGGTGGTGACGATACACTTTTCGCTCTGGTTGATGGCGTTGTTAGATTTGAAAGAAAAGGAAGAGACAAGAAACAGGTTTCTGTACTTCCGGTAGCAGCAGAATAATTAACGTAGGCTTCAGATCAGGTTTGATTTGAAGCCTTTTTTTCACGAAAACAATGAGAAACAGCACTGCGGCAAAAAGTATGATCGAGGTATGTTTCTCATGGAACAATAGATAATAAGGAGGACAACAGTTATGTTCGCAGACAGAGCACGAATTATCATCCGCTCCGGAAAAGGCGGCGACGGCCATGTAAGCTTCCGACGAGAACTGTTTGTACCGGACGGCGGTCCGGACGGCGGCGACGGCGGCAAGGGCGGCGACGTTATTTTTGAAGTAGATGAAGGTTTGAATACACTGATTGACTACCGCCACCGCAGAAAATTTTCTGCTCAGGACGGAGAGCCTGGCGGAAAACGCAGATGCCATGGGGCAAACGGCAGCGATGTTGTTCTGCGTGTTCCTCAGGGTACGGTGATCAAAGATGCACAGAGCGGTCAGGTGATCGCAGATATGTCCGGTGACAACCGCCGTCAGATCGTTTTGAAGGGCGGCCGCGGAGGCAACGGAAATATGCACTATGCTACATCTACGATGCAGGCACCGAAGTATGCACAGCCTGGACAGGAGGCGATTGAGCTTGAGGTTCAGCTGGAGCTGAAAGTGATCGCTGATGTAGGTCTTCTGGGATTCCCGAATGTAGGTAAATCTACCTTTTTATCCCGCGTTACAAATGCGAGACCGAAGATTGCCAACTATCACTTTACGACACTGACACCGAATCTCGGCGTAGTCGATCTGGAAGGCGGCGGTTTTGTGATCGCAGACATTCCGGGACTGATCGAAGGTGCGTCAGAAGGTGTGGGACTGGGACATCAGTTCCTGCGTCATGTAGAGCGTACCAAAGTTATGATCCATATCGTGGATGCGGCATCGGTAGAAGGCCGTGATCCGATTGATGATATTTACAAGATCAATGCAGAACTGGCAGCGTACAATGCAGACCTTGCCAAACGTCCGCAGGTGATCGCAGCGAATAAGGTAGATGCAATCTACAGCGAAGACGAAGATCCGGTACAGCGTATCCGCGATGAATTTGAACCGCAGGGCATTCCGGTTTATGCGATTTCTGCAGTCAGCGGTATGGGCCTGAAAGAGCTGCTGTTCAAGGTACAGGAGATGCTGCGTGAGCTTCCGCAGGAGACAACCGTATTTGAGCAGGAATTCGACCCGACGGTGCGTCTGATCAGCAGCAGTCTTCCGTTTACCGTGGAGAAGTCAGACGAAGAGGAAGATACCTATATCGTGGAAGGTCCGCGTATCGAGAAGATGCTTGGTTATACGAATCTGGAGTCAGAGAAGGGATTCCAGTTCTTCCAGAACTTCCTGAAAGACAACGGCATCCTGGAACAGCTCGAAGAGCTTGGCATTCAGGAAGGCGATACGGTACGCATGTACGGCCTGCAGTTTGATTACTACAAATAAGCACATCAAAAAATAGAAAAACAGCCGCAGACAGAAGTTGCATTTGCAACGAATAGTTTGCCCAGCAAACGTGTCTGCGGCTTGATGTGATGTTTTACAGAAAAAAGGAGAAAGATTATGACAAGTAAGCAGCGCGCTTATTTAAAGAGCCTTGCGATGACCATGGATCCGATCTTCCAGATCGGCAAGTCATCTTTGACAACGGAAAATACAGCAGCAATCCGTGAAGCGCTGGATGCCCGCGAACTGATCAAGATCAGCGTGCTTCAGAACTGTATGGATGATCCGAACGAGATCGCACAGGTTGTAGCAGAGAGAACCCGTTCTGAAGTAGTTCAGGTGATCGGCAAGAAGATCGTTCTTTACAAAGAAGGCAAAGACAACAAAAAGAAGATCGAGCTTCCGAAGGCAAAGAAAAAAGCATAAAAAACAGATAAAATAGAAAAAGGTAATACAGTAAAGAGGATAGAAGAATGCAGAACGCAAAACGACGTGTCGGTATTATGGGAGGAACCTTTGATCCCATTCATATAGGACATCTGATGCTCGGTGAATGTGCTTATGAGCAGTTTCAGCTGGAGCAGGTTATGTTTATGCCTTCCGGTAATCCGCCGCACAAGCGTAATCGTACAGATGGTGCGTCAGATGCACAGCGGACAGAGATGGTGCGTCTGGCAGTTGCAGACAATCCGCATTTTGAGTTGAGTACAGAGGAAATGGGTCAGATGGATCTGACTTATACGAAGGATACCTTGTGCAGACTGAAAAGAAAATATCCCGATACGGAATTTTATTTTATCATCGGTGCTGATTCCCTGATGGCATTTGATACCTGGAAGGATCCGGAGATCATTTGCCAGAACTGTATTCTTGTGGCAGCCGTGCGCGATCAGCTTGCGATCGAGACGATGCAGAAAAAGATGCAGGAACTAAAAGAAAAATACAATGCGGTCATCTATCTGCTGCAGACGCCGGATGTGGAAATCTCATCGAGCAGTCTGCGCAGATGGTGCCGTCAAGGACGTTCAATTCGTTATTATGTGCCGGAGACGGTGCGAGAGTATATTGTCGGGCATGCTGTATACAGTGACCGGCAATGATAAAAAAACAAAGACAGCTCGTATACCAGCGAGTGTACGGTGATGAAAATGGCTACTTATAATATTGATGAGATGCAGAAAAAGCTGCGTAAATATATAGATGAAATGCGTTATATCCATACGCAGGGTGTGATGTACACAGCTGCAGCACTGGCTATGTGTTATGGCGAAGATTTGGAGCGCGCACAGGTGGCAGGGCTGTTGCATGACTGTGCAAAGTGTATTCCGAATGCCAAGAAACTAAAGCTTTGTCAGCAGAATGACATTGCAGTTACGGAGACTGAAAAAGAGGCACCGTCTCTGCTTCATTCCAAGCTGGGTGCTTTTATCGCTAAGAAAAAATATGGCGTGGAAGACCAGGAGATCCTCGATGCGATTGCGTGTCATACGGTAGGCAAGCCTGCGATGACGATGCTTGAGAAGATTATCTTTCTTGCAGATTATATCGAACCGAACCGCACGAAAGCCCCCAACCTGACACAGATTCGGGCGGCTGCTTTTACAGATATTGATCAAGCGGTATATCTGACGATGAGGGATACGCTTTCTTATCTGGAAGAAGAAAAAGCAAAGCTTGATAACCAGACGATTGTGGCTTATAATTATTACAAAGATTTGATGGAAAACAAGGAGGCATAAATTTATGGCAGAAAATGCAAAAGAAATGGCGAAACTGGCTTATGAGGCCCTTGCTGACAAGAAGGCAGAGGACATTAAGATCATAGATATTCATGAGGTTTCTGTGCTGGCTGATTATTTTATCATTGCTTCCGGTACGAACCGCAATCAGGTACAGGCGATGGCTGACAATGTGGAGGAGACACTTCACAAAGCGGGCTGTCCGGTCAGACAGACAGAAGGCTACAATTCTGCAAACTGGATTCTGATGGATTTCGGCGACCTGATCGTTCATATGTTTGATTCTGAAAATCGACTTTTCTACGATCTGGAGCGTATCTGGAGAGACGGAAAAACTATTACACCAGAAGAGCTCGCATAAGCAGCACTTCGGACAGGAGAGACTATGTCAGCAGATAAGAAATTTTTAGCAAAGAGCATTCAGAAAAAGGAGGAGCTGATTGTTGCATACTGTGCATATACGAATATGCCGTTCGCAGTATGCGACCCGGAAACTTACAATGATCAGATTTGGTTGTTTGACACGGAAGCACAGCTTCAGGAATTTGCCAAACCGTACACAGAGAAAAAGATCCTTCTCCGCGGCGTAAAATATCCGAACAAAGCATTCCTTTCTTTCTTTTCCACACTGTTTACAATGGGTGTCAATGAATTGGTATTTGTCAGCGAGAATGGTACAGAGACAATCGAACTGACCGAGCTTGTACAGCAGCCTGATTTTTCAAAGCTTCCGCAGGAGAAGCGCCCGATCATGAATCCGGAGCTTCAGCTTACCGGTATGTATTTTATGCAGGAAGCATCCAGACCGATTCCGATGGAAGAGAAAGAGCAGCTTCCGGAACTGGAAGAGGAACTGGCAGCGAACCTGACAAAGGCAAGATACCTTGTACCGATTGAGTTCCTGGAAGGTGAAGAAAGTGATATGGAGAAGCTGAAAAACAAAAAATACCGCTTCCCGATTCTCAAGAACAAAAATGGCGATGTGATGCAGCCGCTCTTTACTGATCCGGTTGAACTTGGTAAATTCAATAAAGAGAACAAGTTCAAAGCACTGACACTTCCGTTTGATAACCTTTCCAAGCTGCTTGTGGGCGAATCTAAGGGATTTTTGCTGAATCCGCTTGGGTTCCACATTGCAATGCCGAAAGAACTGTTAGATGGGCTTACAAAGCGTTTTGGTGAGGAATAGAGAATATTTTATAAATAGGACGTCAAGAAATAAAATACTTCCAGACTGACCTATGAAGAAGTACTAAAAGTCTTACTTCGG
>CAZEPO010000086.1:0-8119 GCA_964514125.1 uncultured Lachnospiraceae bacterium | reverse complement strand
AGCATCTTTGATCGTACTGATCGGATTGTACAGCAAGAAACGCAAAAAGAATAATGCTTAAATGTTATGAGGTTGAATGAGATTCAATCAGAAAATTAAGAACAGCCCCGCGAATGAAAGTTCGCGGGGCTGTTGCTAAATAGATAAGTAATTAGCTATTTAGTAATAGTTCCTTTTCGGTGTTTAGCTTCAAGAATAAATGCTCAATAAAATCCCCCCTAAAAGCAAAAAAATCACCCTCTTTTAGGATACAAAGAAAGTGATAGAATAGTATTAGGATTTGTTAAGGTAATTTGCAATTATAAGGGAGGGTGAGAGAATGAATGAAGTCATTGTCTCCATGAAAAATATCAGTAAAAATTTCCCGGGTGTAAAAGCATTGGACAAAGTTAATTTTGAACTTCGATCCGGTGAAGTTATGGCATTGCTTGGTGAAAACGGTGCAGGCAAATCAACACTGATGAAGGTACTGAGTGGTGTTTATACCAGAGATGAAGGCACCATGGAAATTTTCGGAAACGAGTACGGAGATCTGACACCCAAGCAGGCACAGCAGGTGGGTGTAGCGATTATTCATCAGGAATTGAATATGTGCAGACATCTGTCTGTAGCGGAAAATATGTTCCTCGGACGTGAGATACGCGGAAAAGTTTCTTTGAATAACGCAAAGATGGAATCAGAAGCGAAAAGGATACTTGATGATTTGAAGATTGACATTGATCCAAGACAGACCGTCGGTGAGCTTCCGGTTTCAAAACAGCAGATGGTGGAAATCGCAAAAGCTTTATCAGTCAATGCAAAAATTTTGATTATGGATGAACCTACTTCCTCATTGACCAGCAAAGAAATTGATGATTTGTTCCGTATTATCCGTAAATTAAAAGCAGAAGGCCGAGGTATTGTATATATCTCTCATCGACTGGAAGAGTTGGCTCATATCGTGGATCGTGTGACGATTATGAGAGACGGTCAGTACATAACCTGTGGAGAATTTAAAGATATGACCATGGACCAGATTATTGCAAATATGGTCGGCCGTGAGATCAAAGAAAAATTCCCTAGAGTAGAGTGCCCAAAAGGCAAAAAGATATTTGAAGTAAAGAATCTGAATGCAGGAAAAATGGTAAGGGACATTAATTTCTCTGTCTATGAAGGTGAAATCGTTGGATTTGCCGGATTGATGGGAGCAGGAAGAACCGAAACCACTCGCGCAATTTTTGGAGTTGATGAAAAAGAAAGCGGAGAGATTTATGTGGATGGAAAACAGGTGAAAATTAACTGTCCTATGGATGCGATCCGCAATGGTGTTGTTCTTGCACCGGAAGACAGAAAGAAAGACGGTCTTTGCACCAAGCTGAGTATCAGGCAGAATCTTGCACTGCCTAACCTTGATTGGGTATGTAATAAGCTGGGCGTTGTAAACAGCAAAAAAGAAGAAAAGCTTTGTGAGAAGGCAGTGGCGGATCTGAAAATTAAAACTCCTAATGTAGAAATCGATTCTGGAAATCTGTCCGGTGGTAATCAGCAGAAGGTTGTAGTTGGCAAATGGCTTGCGAGGGATTCCAGAGTGGTCATCTTCGATGAACCTACCAGAGGAATTGATGTAGGTGCAAAGGTAGAAATCTACAATCTGATGAATGAACTGAAGAAACAGGGAATTGCTGTTATGTTTGTATCTTCGGAGATGCCGGAAGTCATGGGAATCGCGGATCGTATCATCGTCATGTGCGATGGCCGGATCACCGGTGAGGTCATGGCGAAGGAAACGACTCAGAATGAAATTCTAAAACTGGCTACAACTTTTGAAGATAAGAAGATTGGCAGTAACTAATGGGAGGAAAATTGGAATGAATACAAAAAATCAAAATCCGTTGAAAAAGCTTCTGGCTATCAAAGGTATGGGAGCTGCATTGACCGCTTTTGTTGGTCTCATTATTATTTATGTAGCATTTGGTATTATGAATCCGATGGTATTTTCCGGACAGAATATTCTGAACCTGCTGCGTTCTATGTCAAAGTATCTGCTGATCGGTATTGCACAGAGTTACGTACTGATTACAGGAAATATTGACCTTTCTATCGGTACTATGGTAGCTATGAGTGCTATGATCTCTGCTACTATGATGGCACATGGCATTAATCCAGCGTTTGCATTGATCGTTGCATTGCTGGCATGTTTAGTTACTGGTGTAGTAAACGGTTATCTGGTTGGTAAGTTTAAACTGCCGCCTTTCATTGCAACACTTGGAACCATGTTTGTTACCAGAGGTGTTGCATACATGGTAAACGGCAATAGAAATACGGATGCAATTGCAACCGGTATTGGTAAAGAAGCAGCAGACAAATTCCAGAATATCTTATATTATGGAAAGACTTTGGGAGTGTACAATACTTTCTGGATTGCTATGATCGTATTTGTGATTTTCTTCTTCATTCTTTCTAAGACAAGAACCGGACGTCATATTTACGCAATTGGATCCAATGTGGATGCAGCGAAGCTCTCTGGTGTTGATGTGGTATGGACAACTACCAAAGCTTATCTGGTAAGTTCTGTATGTTCATGGCTTGTAGGTCTGATTCTTTGTGCTCAGGCTGGTATGGGTAATATGGAAGCAGGAAATACATATGAAATGTACGGTGTTGCAGCTGGTGTTATCGGCGGCGTATCACCTCTTGGCGGAACAGGTATCCTTCTGGGAACTCTGGCAGGTGCAGCAGTATGGCAGACTCTGGAGAATGGTCTGAATATGATTGGAGCTCCGGTTGGTATTCAGCGTATTGTAATCGGTGTGATCGTTGTTGGCGCAGTATTGCTGGATGTTGTTTTCAGAAGCGGTCAGATCGGCAGAAAGAAAAAGAACTAGACCGTATAGTATACGGATAGGAAATAAAAATTATATAATTTTAAGGAGGATTTAACAATGAAAAAAAGAATGTTAATCGCATGCGCACTGGCAGCAACCACAGTATTTTCCATGAGTGCTATGGCAGCAGACACAAAGGTCGCTCTGATCACTATGGACTCTATTGATCAGCACTGGGTTACTTTGAACGAAGGCGCACAGAAAGCAGCTGAAGAACTGGGCATAACAGTAGACTTCATGTCTCCGAACACCAAGGATGACTCTCAGCAGATTGAGTGCGTGAACAATGCAGTTGCTGGCGGATACAATGCTATTCTGGTAGCAGCAAATGGTCCGGATGCGATTTCTTCCGCACTTCAGGAAGCAATCGATGCTGGTGTTAAAATTGTATATGTAGACTCTCCGGCAAACGTTGAAGCAGAAGCTACATTCTCTACAGACAACAAAGCAGCTGGACAGACTGCAGGTGAAGAAATGCTGGCAGCTCTGGAAGAAAAAGGCATTACTTCCGGTAAAATCGGTATCATCAATGTAAACGCAGCTACAGACTCTTGTGTAATGCGTGAAGAAGGTTTCCGTGCTGCATTCGAAGGAACAGAATTTGAAATGCTGGAAACTCAGTACGGCGAAGGTGATGCTGCTAAATCTCAGACAATCGCTGAAAACTATATTACTCAGGGTGTTGTAGGTATCTTCGGATGTAACGAAGGTTCCACAACAGGTGCAGGAAACGCAATCAAGGCTTCCGGAAACGCTGATATTATCGGTGTTGGTTTTGACAAATCAGATGCTATCCTGAACCTGATCGATGATGGATATCTGCTGGCTACCATGGCTCAGAACCCGGATGTTATGGGTTATGAAGGTGTGAAAGCAGCAGTTGCAGCTGTAGAAGGTGAAGATCTTGGTGGTGCTGTAACAGATACAGGTGTATCCGTTCTTGTAAAAGAAGCAGCAGAAGAAACAACAGAAGCAGCAGAATAATCAGAGTGTTAAGTTCATAAAATGAAAATGGAAAACGCCGGCAGTGTCCGGCGTTTTTTCAATATTCTGTTCTGTACTTGCAGTTTCTTTGTGAATATGCTACTCTCAAAAATATGACAAATAATGACATAAGGCGGAAACTAAAATGATAAAAGTAGTTATTGCAGATGATGAAGAACGGATTTGTCAGTTGATCAATGCGCTGATTGACTGGAATGCCATGGGGATGGAGATTGTAGGTATTGCCCATAATGGTATAGAAGCAATTGAAATGACCGAAAGACTGTACCCGGATATATTGATCACGGATATTCGTATGCCAGGATGCAGCGGACTGGAATTGATAGAGCGCACAAAACAGAAACTGGAAAATCTGGAGATTGTCATTATAAGCGGTTACGCACACTTTGAATACGCACAGCAGGCCATTAAATTTGGAGTAGGCGATTATTTACTGAAACCGATTAACAAAATGGAATTAAAAGCTACTCTGGAAAAATTGTGTGGGCGCATCTGCCAAAGAAAAGAAACAGAGCAGGATAAGCAGGAACTGCTGAGAAAAGCAGAGCAAGATGTATATCGTTTGCAAATGAAACTTCTTGAGGATCTGACCAGAAACTCAGATATAGTGCTTTCGCTGCAGGAATTGAATGATACTTATCATTTACAATTTGAGCCAGGTGTATTTCAGGCGTTCTGGATGAAAGTGGATGCGGGAAAAAATGGTGTGAGTGAAACTTATTCAGCTGTCTTAATGGAAAAAGCCCGGGAGATATTAGAGCGTGGATTGAAAGACAAATGCCGGGAACTGATTTTGGGAATACAGGGTTTTTCCTGCATTGGCATCATGAACTATGAAAACGGAGAACAGGAGAAAATACGAAAGGCGATGAAGGGCTGCCTTAGTCAGTTGGAACTGCAGAAAAGTTTGTACCAGCCAGCGATGTTCTCTGCGGCCTTGGGAAGCGCATTTGAAAAATCAGAAGACCTGAGTAAATCTATGCAGGAAGCACATTTGCTGATACAAGAGCGGCTGCTGAAGGGAACAGGAAGGCTTTTTGAACGTCTTGGTGCGCCATCTGCGCTTGGATACAGCAATGTTTTGGAAAAATATTTGAGAGAAATTACTCAGGCAGTGGAAGTTCTAAATTTAGATCAGTCGAACGGTGCAGTGGATATTTTGATAGATGAGATAAGAAGTATCAAAGATATCCGAGGCTGTGAAGTGGTTGAGTTAGTAAATTCCGCAGCTGATATTTTTGCTGTCAGTATACAGATGCAGGAGCGCGCAGAGTATCTGGAAACGTTTCGTCAGTACTGTGATCAGTGCAGATGCATAGAAGAATTATTTGAGGGATTAAGACAGCTTCAAAATAAATATATTCAGGAATTAATTGAAAAACAGGAAAATGATACGGTACGCCCGATTCGAAAAGCAAAACAATACATTCAGAATCATTTCAGCGAACCTATTACGCAGGAAGAGGTGAGCAGTTTTGTAGGGTTAAGTGCTGCTTATTTCAGTGTACTGTTTAAGAAAACAGAAGGGGAAGGATTTGCAAAATATTTGATCAATGTGCGAATGGAGCAGGCCAAGGTATTACTGCGGGAAACTAACATATCAGTAGCGGAAATCTGCAGAAAAGTAGGATATAATGACCTGAAACATTTTACGCATACGTTTGAGAAATCTACTGGTGTAAAACCGGCTACATACAGAAAGCTTTACGGGTAAAATCAGATGAAAAAGTTACGCAAACTGAAATATATATCAAATCGTATTATTTTTATGACGGCAATAGAGCTGATTATCTTGGCTATGACTGCCGTAGGGATGTTTTTTTGCGCAGTGATCGGAAACGTGCCTTGGGGCTTTACTCTGATTGTATTAGCAATTTTAATTGGAAAGCTGTTAATAAGCTGGTGTTGGATTCTGGTACCTTATTCTCGTTCTGAACGTGTGATCCAGCGTATTTTGGACGGTTATAATTTGAATGGAGACAGTGAAATAGCTTTGCTGACGCCTTCGGTCCAGGAGTTGACAGAGTTGATAGAAAAAATACTGAGATCTCCGCAGATGATGGATTTAAATAAACGTCAGGCGCAGTATTTGGCACTCCAGAATCAGATCAATCCGCATTTCTTGTACAATACCCTGGAAAGTATCAGGGGAGAAGCTTTGATTGCCGGATTGGAAAGTGTGGCAGATATGACAGAAGCACTGGCCAAATTTTTCAGATATACTATCACGAAAGTGGAAAATCTGGTATCGGTGGAGGAAGAACTGGATAATTGTGAAACCTACTTCTGGATTCAAAAATATCGTTTTGGAGAGCGGCTGCAGCTTCATATTGAATACGATCCTGAAGAGTGGGAAGAAATCATGAACTGTCGGATTCCTAAATTGACGCTCCAGCCAATATTGGAAAATAGTATTATTCACGGGACGGAACTCAAAGTGGAACCCGGAAATATTTATATTCAATTTGAACGGACGGAGGAGCGTTTGATCATTCGTATATCTGACGATGGAGTGGGAATGGATGAGGAAACATTGACAAAGCTGAATCGAAAATTGGGAAAAAATTTGGATTCCTATGTAGATAAAGAAGAAAAGCAGGGAGGAATTGCTCTGGCAAATGTCAATAACAGAATTCATCTGATTTTTGGGGAAGAGTATGGTATACATGTATATTCTATCCCTCAGAGCGGAACAGATGTGGAAATTTCAATCCCAATTGTGACCAGTGAACAGCAGATTGAGAATCGGAGTGTGCTGGGATGAGACAGGAAATTTTAAGAATGGAGCGGGTGACTTACAAAGAAAAAGAAATTGTCTTCTTGGAAGATTTTAATCTTCAAATTTACCAGGGAGAAATTATGGGTATGCTCATGATAAACGGGCATGGCTTATCTGCTTTTTTGCAGCTGCTTCAAACCAATTTACCGCTTTATGACGGTTATGTCTATTACGGAGGAGAAATCATAAACTCTTGGAAAACAGCCAGAAAATTTCAGAATCGTATTAGCATTATTGGGGCAGAAAATAGGCTGGTGGAGAACCTGAGTGTATCTGATAATATATTTGTGCTGCGTCAGGGATTCCGGCAGGAATTTATACGAACAAAATTGCTGAGCAGACAATTGACTCCTTTTTTAGAAGATATTGGCATGAATATTTCTGTGGATGCCAGAGTAGAAAATCTGACGGTATTTGAGCGAGTAGTGGTCGAGCTTCTTCGAGCAGTGGTAATGGGGCATCACCTTATTGTTTTGAATGAGGTTGGAACCTTGATCAGCCATGATGAATTAAAAAAATTACATGAAATTCTTCGGCATTATGCGAAAAAAGGATTTTCTTTTCTATATATTGGTGTTCATCTGGAAGAAGTGACGATGATATGTGATCGCTGTGCTATGCTCTCGAATGGCCGGATTACAAAAGTGATTCGAAAGGAAGAAATGGAAAATGAAACTATTTATCTGTATCCGGCGGAATATGACAGGATGGTTCGGTATCATCAGAAAAAACGAAATGCAGATGAAATTCAAGAAGAGGAATTATTGCAGGTTAATCGGATTAACGGAGCATATTTAAAAAATCTAACTTTTCGAGTATATGAAGGAGAATGTTTGGCGGTTCAGATTTTAAATAATAGTGCTTTTCAGGAATTGACAGATATAATACTTGGAAATTTGAGACCGCAGCAGGGAGAAATTATAATAGGCGGAGAACATGTTCGCTTTCCAGTGGATCGAAGAATAGCGGTGATCAAAGAATTGGCTACCAAAACTATGATTTTTCCGGAACTGGATTACATGGAAAACCTATGCATTTCGCTGCTGCAAAGAGTACCGTCTTTATGGAGAAAGAAAGGAATCCGTAATAGTATTCGGAAAGAATATGGACCGTTTTTGGGTGAAGAGGTATTTGAGCTTTCAGTAGAAAAATTGAGTGAAAAGCAAAAATACCAAATGATATATACGCGAATTCTGCTTCAGAAGCCGAAAGTGGTGTTTTGTATTCATCCATTTAAGGGAGCAGACCTGCCCATGCGCATGTTTGTTTGGCAGATGATGGAGATGCTTTTAAATCATGGAATAGCAGTAGTCATATTATCTCTGAATCTATCGGATTCTCTTTCACTTGCAGATCGTCTGGTGGTCATAGGAAAAGAAGGACAGCTGGAAATGCATCGGGAAGATTTTGCCCATGTACCTGGAAATGTTCCGTGGACGCATATTTATAAAAACGATAAAATGTAAACAGA
>CAZEPO010000085.1:0-8160 GCA_964514125.1 uncultured Lachnospiraceae bacterium | reverse complement strand
TTGTCATACCGAACCTCAACGGAATGAACTACTTAAAGGACTGTCTGGATTCACTGATGAATCAGAGCAGACAGGATTTTTCGATAATTTTAATTGATAACGGTTCACAGGACGGCAGCGCGGATTATGTGGAATCCCATTATCCGGATGTGGAGGTGGTGCGCTTTGAGACGAATCAGGGCTTTTGCCGGGCCGTCAATGAGGGAATCATCCGTACAAAGACGCCCTATGTGATCCTTTTGAACAATGATATTGTCTGTGAGGAGCGATTTGTAGAAAAGCTGGTGGAGGCTATGGAAGCAGAGTCAAGCTGCTTTTCGTGTGCTTCAAAGATGCTGCAGATGTATCATCCGGAGCTGATGGATAATGCAGGCGATTATTACAGTGCGCTTGGCTGGGCATTTGCACTTGGCAAGGGCAAGCGTGCAGACCGCTATAACAAGAAACGGGAAATCTTTTCCGCGTGTGCCGGGGCTGCGATCTACCGCAGAGCGGTATTTGATGAGATTGGTCTGTTTGATGAGACGCACTTTGCATATCTGGAGGATATTGATGTGGCTTACCGTGCGAGAATCGCCGGTTATCGGAATCTCTATATTCCGGAGGCGGTCGTACGGCATGTGGGAAGTGCGACGAGCGGATCCGTTTACAACGAATTCAAAATCCGTCATTCTTCCAGAAACAGTATCTATCTGGTCTACAAAAATATGCCGCTGCTTCAGCTGCTGATCAATCTTCCGTTTTTGACTGCAGGTTTTTTGATCAAAATTTTGTTCTTTGCCAAAAAGGGATATTTCAAGGAATATGTGACTGGTCTTGGCAAGGGCGCAGCGCTTTGCAAAAGAGAGAAAAAAGTAAAGTTTCACAAAAAGAATCTCAAAAATTATCTGAAGATTCAGCTGGAACTCTGGATCAATATGGTGCGCAGACTTTCAGACCTGTAGGAGACGGCGAAGAACCGTTGGCGGTCAGTCAGAAAGCATGTGTCAGAGGTGAACTACTTTGATAAAAGACAATCAGAAACACTTTAACCGGCTCCAGGTAGTTTTGGATGGAGCGGTGATTATTATATCGTATCTTATCGCATGGTATATCATGATAAGCTCTGTCGATCGGACGACAGTCGGCGTTTTGCCGGCTGAAGTCTATATGATGGTGCTTGTGATTCTTGTACCATCTTTTTTGCTTCTCTATTACGCGTTTAATCTGTATACGCCGAAGCGGATCCAGGGAAGACGTCTGGAGGGCGGCAACATCATCAAAGCAAACGTGATCGGCGGACTTGCATGTATGGCAGCTCTGTTCTGGATCGATCAGGGACATGTATCGCGACTGGTACTCGGTCTGTTCCTGATCCTGAATGTTTCGTTGACGTTTATAGAGCGAAATCTTGTGCGGCTGGCATTGATGAACGCACGACGGATCGGTCTGAACCAGAAACATATCATTCTGGTCGGCTACAGTCAGGCAGCAGAGAAATATATCGACCGCATTGTACAGAATCCGCAGTGGGGTTACAAGGTGCTTGGCATTTTGACGGACAACCGTCCTTCTGGTACCTTATACAAAAATGTCGAAGTCCTAGGCGGCATCGGCAGCCTCTGGGAAATTCTGGAAGGAAACAATCCCGATGAGATTGCGATCACACTTGGCCTAGGTGAATATGATAAGCTGGAACGGATCGTTGCCATGTGTGAGAAATCCGGAGTGCATACCAAATTTATTCCGGATTACAGCAAGATCATACCGACGAAGCCGTATACGGAGGACCTTCTAGGACTTCCGGTCATCAATATCCGGCATGTACCGCTTTCCAACACCTTCAATATGATGGTGAAGCGTTTGATGGATATTGCTGGGGCGCTTTTCTGTATTGTGCTGTTTTCGCCGATCATGCTGATCACGGCAGCGCTGATCAAAATCACTTCGCCGGGACCGCTGATCTTTACACAGGAGCGTGTTGGCCTGCATAACCAGCCATTCAAAATGTACAAATTCCGTTCGATGGAAGTACAGTCGAAGGAAGAAGAAAAGAAGGGCTGGACGGTCAAGAATGATCCGCGTGTGACTGGGATCGGCAAGATCATCCGTAAGACGAGCATCGATGAGCTGCCGCAGTTTTTCAATGTACTGAAGGGGGATATGAGTCTGGTCGGTCCAAGACCGGAGCGTCCGCAGTTTGTTGAGAAATTCCGGGAAGAGATCCCGCGTTATATGATCAAACATCAGGTGCGTCCGGGTATCACCGGATGGGCACAGATCAATGGATATCGAGGAAATACTTCAATCAAAAAAAGAATCGAGTATGACCTGTATTACATCGAGAACTGGACCGTAGGTCTGGATATCAAGATTTTGTTAATGACACCATTTAAGGGATTTGTAAATAAAAATGCCTATTAATACCGAGAATAAGAACAGCGGTATCGGGCAGAAGGGAGACTGCATGAAGAATAAAAAGAATAATGGATCAGGGGAGCAGAACTATTATGACAGACAGCCGGATGGCTATAACGGTCAGGGCTATTATGGCAATCCGCAGCAGGGTGAACAGCCGTATTACGGCGAACCGCAGGGACAGTACGGATACCGCGGGCCGCAGTATTACAGCGCAGGACCGAATGACTATGGCAATGCACAGGGAAGCCGTCAGTATTATGGGGATCCGCAGGCAGGCTATGATCCAAACTATTACGGCGAACCGCAGGCAGGCTATGATCCGAATTACTATGGCAATCCGCAGAACGGCTATGGTGCGCCGAATGGCTATTATGGAGCACCGCAGCAGCCGGAGCGCGGACGCGGCAAGAAAAATAAAAAGAAGAAAAAGCACCGCAAGGTAGTCTTTGTGCTTGAACTGATCGTGCTTTTGGTTCTGGCACTGGGACTGTTTGGAGCGGCACAGCTGAGCCGAATGGATCGTATCAAACTCAGTGATATTATCGTAAACTCAGGGCTGACGAAATCAGGCTACCGCAATATTGCAATCTTTGGAGTGGATTCCAGAGAGGGACAGCTTGACAGCGGAACCAACAGTGATACGATCATGGTAGCAAGCATCAACAAAAAAACTGGCGATATCAAGCTTGTATCCGTATATCGTGATACCTATCTGGATCACACGAACGGCACCTATGGCAAAGCAACCGAGTGCTACGCAGGAGGCGGTGCAGAGCGTTCCATCAATATGCTGAACAAAAACCTGGATTTGGATATCACAGACTTTGTAACAGTCGATTTTTCAGCGATCATTGAGGTAGTCGATCTGCTGGGCGGTATCGATCTGGATCTGACCGAAGAAGAGGTTTACTGGCTCAACGGATATCTGGTTGAGACTTCACAGGTGACAGGGGTAGACTATACGACGATCGGTTCTGCAGGTACGCATCATGTGACCGGTATTCAGGCGATGGCATACTGCCGTATCCGTTATACGGAAGGATGGGATTTCAAGAGAACTGAGCGTCAGCGTATTGTGCTGAACAAGATTTTTGATGCAGCCAAGTCACAGGGCGTGACAGGACTGATCAGTATTATCAATGCAATGCTTCCGAATGTATCGACCAGTCTCAGCAATACAGAGCTGATCGCATTGGCAGCAGATATCGGCAAATACAACATTGTAGAATCTTCCGGATTCCCATACAATCAGATGTCTGCAAATATTTCAGCAGGAGACTGTGTTGTACCGGTGAATCTTGCAAATAATGTATCACAGCTTCATGAAGCACTTTTTGGAGAAGTGGGCTATACACCTTCTTCCACTGTACAGGAAATCAGCAATACAATCATCAACAACACGGGAATTCAGTGATGGAGGAACTATGATAGATGTGATCATTCCGGTATACAAACCGGGAAAGGAGCTTGGCTGTCTGCTTCAGATGATGATGAAGCAGACGGTGAAGCCGTCACGTATTCTGCTTGTGAATACGGAAGAACGATTATTTGATGACAGCTGCCTCGCGGGAACACAGGGGGTGGAGGTTATCCACATTCAAAAAGAAGAATTCGATCATGGTGGAACGCGGCACATGGCAGCAAAGAAGCTGCAGGGCGCGTTTTTGCTGTTTCTGACGCAGGATGCCGTATTGGCAGATGAATACGTGATCGAAAAGCTTTACCAGTGTTTTGACGACCCACAGGTGGCGGCCGCTTATGGACGGCAGCTGCCCCAGACGGACTGCAGTGAGCTGGAACGCTACACCAGAAGCTTCAACTACAGTGATAAAAGCAGGGTCAAACGGGCAGAGGATCTTCCAGAGCTGGGGATCAAAACCTTTTTCTGCTCGAATGTCTGCGCAATGTACAGAAGAAGTACGTATGAACAGCTTGGCGGTTTTGAGCGCAGAACAATTTTCAATGAAGATATGATCTTTGCAGGCAAGCTGATCAGGCACGGTTATGCAGTCGCTTACTGTGCAGAAGCCAAGGTCATTCACTCACATAATTACAGCTGTATGCAGCAGTTTCACCGGAATTTTGACCTGGGCGTTTCTCAGGCAGAGCATCCGGAGATTTTTCAGATGGCCAAATCGGAGAGTGAAGGGATCCGGATGGTCAAGCAGAGCATGCTTCATCTGCTCAAGGTAAAAAAAGCATATCTGATCCCATATCTGATCCTGCAGAGCGGCTGCAAATTTCTGGGCTATCGACTCGGCAAAGGCTATCAGAAGCTGCCGGATTGGCTGATCCGGAAGTGTACCATGAATCTTGAATATTGGAGGTAAAGGCTTATGTGTGGAATTGTAGGTTATATCGGTAACGAGCAGGCAGCTCCGATCCTTCTTGACGGATTGGATAAACTGGAATATCGTGGTTATGACTCTGCGGGAATGGCTGTCTTTGACGGAGAAAAAATACAGATCGCCAAAGCCAGAGGTCGTCTGAAGGTACTCAGAGAGATGACACATGGCGGCGAAATGCTTCCGGGACAATGCGGCATCGGGCATACGAGATGGGCGACACACGGAATCCCATCGGACCAAAATGCACATCCGCATTACAATGCAAAAGAATCGATCGCTGTGGTACACAATGGAATTATAGAGAATTATCTGAAGCTGAAAAAAATGCTGATGCAGAAGGGCTATCAGTTCGTATCCGAGACAGATACCGAAGTGGTGGCACATCTGCTCGATTACTACTATAAGGGAGATCCGCTGGATGCGATCATGCATCTGATGCACCGCGTAGAAGGCTCTTATGCGCTGGGAATCCTCTTTCAGGATCAGCCGGGCAAGCTCTATGCCGTGCGCAAAGACAGCCCGCTGATCGCAGGCACATCCCAGACGGGTAATCTGATCGCTTCCGATGTACCTGCAATCCTGAAATATACAAGAGATGTCTTCTTTATTCAGAATGAAGAGATAGTCTGCATGGAAGAAAATCAGATTACCTTTTTTAATATTGATGGGGAATTGATTGACAAAGATCCAGTGACGATCCAGTGGGATGTATCAGCCGCAGAGAAGGCAGGATATGAACATTTCATGCTCAAGGAAATCTATGAACAGCCCAAGGCAGTGCTCGATACGATGAATCCGCGGATCAAGGATGGAAAAATTGAGATAGAAGAGCTTGGAATGAGCGAAGAAGAGATTCGCGCGATCCGCAAGATCTACATTGTAGCCTGCGGTTCTGCCTATCACACCGGTGTGACTGCCAAATATGTCTTTGAAGGCATGGCGCGGATTCCGGTGGAAGTGGACTTGGCCAGTGAATTCCGCTATCGTGATCCGATCCTCGATGAGGGAACACTTCTGATCATCGTCAGCCAGTCCGGAGAAACGGCAGACTCGCTGGCGGCGCTGCGGGAAGCCAAGGCAAAGGGTGTGCGGACACTTGGAATTGTCAATGTAGTCGGAAGCTCGATCGCCCGCGAAGCGGACAACGTGATGTATACCTGGGCTGGACCGGAGATCGCGGTAGCGACGACCAAGGCGTACAGCACACAGCTGATCGCACAGTACCTGCTTGCAATGAAATTTGCACAGGTGAGAGGGACTGTGACCGCACAGGAGCTCGATGAGATGATCACTGAGCTGAAAAAGCTTCCGCAGCAGATCGAACTGCTGCTGGATCACAAGGAGAATCTGCAGCGTTTTGCCAATCGCTATATTGCAGCCAAAGATGTGTTCTTTATCGGACGTGGGATTGATTATGCAATCTCACTGGAGGGCTCTCTGAAGCTGAAAGAAATTTCTTATATTCATTCGGAAGCATATGCAGCAGGAGAACTGAAGCATGGCACGATTTCCCTGATCGAAGAGGGCACGCTGGTAGCAGCGGTGCTGACACAGGAAGACCTCTATAAGAAGATGATCAGCAATATGGTGGAAGTAAAGACAAGAGGCGCCTTCTTGCTGGCAGTGACAAATGTAGGCAATACAGAAGTAGAAAAAGCCGCAGATTATGTGATCTATATTCCGAAAACACATAAATACTTCACCAATTCTCTGGCAGTGATCCCGCTGCAGCTCTTTGGCTACTATGTAGCGCTTGGCAAGGGCTGTGACGTCGATAAGCCGAGAAATCTGGCGAAGTCTGTAACGGTAGAATAATAAACAAGCAATTGCATGATAAAAAGCAGCAGGCGGATCCGGGCTTTGCAGATCCGTCCGCAGGCGAGAGGAGTACAAATTATGGAAGAAAAATACTGCTTTCTGTGTCATCGCCCAGAGCGGGTGACCGGCAAAATGATTGAAATGGCAAAAGATATGTATATTTGCCCGGACTGTCTGCAGAATGCATTTCATTCAATGAATGCTTCTGGATTGGGTGATCTGATGAATCTGCAGAATATGATATTTCCGGGAATGACTCCGCAGACAGATCCGCAGCAGAAGATTGAAAAGGCGGAGGAAGACGGAGCAGATGAGGAAAAATCTGAAAAAGAAAAATCAGAAAAAGAGAAGGGCTATCCGAACATCAGTGTCCTGAATCTTTCCGATCTTTTCGGCGGAATGGGCATGGGAATGCGTCAGCCGAAGATCAAGAAGAAAAAGAAAGATGGCTCTGAAGCACCGAAGGAATTTGATATCAAATCAATTCCGGCACCACATAAGATCAAAGCCAGTCTGGACGAGTATGTAGTTGGACAGGAACAGGCGAAGAAGGTACTGTCTGTGGCTGTATATAATCATTACAAACGAATTGCAGCCGGTGGGGATGAAGTAGAGATTGAAAAATCAAATATGCTGATGCTCGGACCGACGGGCTGTGGCAAAACCTATCTGGTCAAGACACTTGCAAGACTCCTGGATGTGCCGCTTGCGATCGCAGATGCCACCTCCTTGACAGAGGCAGGTTATATCGGGGATGATATTGAAAGCGTTGTATCACGACTCCTTGCGGAAGCAGACAACGACGTGGACCGTGCGGAGCAGGGCATCATTTTCATTGATGAGATTGATAAGATCGCCAAAAAGAAAAATGCTTCACAGCGTGATGTCAGCGGTGAATCCGTGCAGCAGGGAATGCTGAAGCTGCTGGAAGGAAGCGAGGTAGAAGTGCCGGTTGGTGCGACCAACAAAAATGCGATGGTACCGATGGCTACAGTAAATACAAAGAATATTCTGTTTATCTGCGGCGGAGCGTTTCCAGGTCTGGAGGATGTGATCAAAGAGCGTCTGAACAAACAGGCATCGATCGGATTCGGAGCAGACCTGCGGGATAAATATGACGAGGATCCCAATATACTTTCCAAGGTAACGGTAGAGGATCTGAGAACCTTTGGTATGATACCTGAATTTATCGGACGTCTTCCGATCATTTTCTCACTGCAGGCATTGACCAAGGATATGCTGGTTCGTATTCTGAAGGAGCCGCGCAATGCGATCATCAAACAATATCAGAAGCTGCTGGAGCTTGATGAGGTCAAGCTGGAGCTGGAGGATGAAGCATTGGAAGCAATCGCAGAGAAAGCACTGCAGAAGAAAACCGGAGCCCGCGCACTGCGTGCCATCATCGAAGAATTCATGCTCGACATCATGTACGAGATACCAAAGGATGACAATATCGGCAGTGTGACGATCACCCGTGGCTACATCGAGCATACGGGCGGCCCGGTGATCTCATTGAGAAATGCATCTGCGCTGCCGCTTCTTGGGGAATAATAGAGCGTCGTTTCAAAGAAATATGACAAAATTCTCAAGATGT
>CAZEPO010000084.1:0-8252 GCA_964514125.1 uncultured Lachnospiraceae bacterium | reverse complement strand
TTGCAACTTTGATAGTATAACATAAGGGCTTGTCATCTGACAAGCCCCAAAACAACTTTTTTTGTAACAGTTCAGCCATGCGGCAAAGAACAGAGGCAGCTGCGTCATACTTGTATGTAAGCAGATGTTTCTGTTCTTTGACATATGGCGTTCTGCCATAAGCCGCAGACATGAGCCGTGTATACGGCGGTCTGTGGCTTGCTGGCTGAACTGTTACATTTTAATACCACTTTACTCACTCCGCAGTGCTTCGATCGGGTCAAGGTTCGCCGCCTTCACCGACGGAATGATTCCGAACAGGATTCCGATCAACATAGAAAAAGCTACTGCCAAAACGGATGCTCCTACGTTGATCGAAACCGGTACGCCGGAGAAGCGATTGATGATCTGTGCCATTCCGATTCCGCACGCTACACCCAGCAGACCGCCGATGCTTGTAAGCACTGCCGCCTCTGTCAGAAACTGTCCTAAGATCGCCTTTTTCTGTGCACCGATCGCTTTTTTCAGACCAATCTCACTCGTACGCTCTGTCACGGATACCAGCATGATGTTCATGACACCGATGCCTCCTACCAGAAGCGAGATGCTGGCAATCCAGATCAGCTGATTGTTGGTCGAATTACTCAGATCCTGCAGCTTCTGTGCCTGCTCCAGCAGATTGTCAGCCTTGTATTTGACCTCAGTCTGCGAAGAAGATACGGTTCTTTTGTTCAAAATTTCTGCCGCCTTCTGCCCGGCATCCTCCATATCATCTGTACTGACTGCTTTCACAATGATATTTTCCGGTTCATCGTAGGTATAGACGATCGGCCATGATGTCTTCGGCATATAGATATATCCTGAGGAATCATCCGAATAATTGTAATAATCCTCGATGGAATTGATCGTTGGAGAAAAGCGTTTCGCCTTATCGACCACTCCGATCACGGTAAACGGAACCTTGTTGATCTCAATTGTTTTGCCGACCGGATCTTCGTTGCGGAACAGATTTTCTGTTGCCGTCTGATCCAGTATGATCACCTTGCTGAAATTATCCGAATCACTCTTGATGAAATTTCTTCCCGTACGGATGATATAGCCGACTGTGTCGAAATATCTCGTATCAATTCCACGAATCCGGACATTCGAAAGTGCTTTGTTCTGATAGAAAACACCGTCCGAGTTCTGGCGCTGATTGTACCGCGTTACATTTTCCACTGAATCCAGTGCCAGTATCTCTTCGCACACCTCATCACTGACTTCCCGGATTCCGGACGGAATATCACTGTTGGAATAGATATCCAGTTCATAGCCGCTCTGATAAAGTCCGATTTCCACGGTATTGTTGCCGGAACCGATCAGGTTGTTTTTGATCTCCTCATTGGTACCCTCGATCGTAGATACAATAGAAATGATCGATGCAATACCGATGATGATGCCCAGCATCGTGAGGAAGGATCTCAGCTTATGTGCCCAGATACTCTGAAAAGACAGTCTTACATTTTCAAGCAAATTCCTCACCTCCTGCTACTGGAAAAGCAGATCGACTTCTTTGGTCGCTGCTCCTTCAAAAACATCCTCTCCATACGGAAAAGCAATCTTGTCTGTAAGTTCAAGTCCGGACAGGATTTCCAATGCATAGCCATAGATCAGTTTGCCGACTGTGACATACTGCTTTTTCAGTTTGCCGTTCTCATCACTGATATAGACATATGATTTGCCTGCATTATCCGTACGTACAAAATATTTTTCCAGACAGATTATGTCGTTCACATTTGTCATCGTCTCAGCCAGCTGAATCTCTGCCTCTCCTTCTTCGATATCGGTCGTATCCTCCAGCAATGCATAAAATGGATAGTAGGATGCATTCGTATTCTCTGAATCAGAGCTAAAATAATACATACTCTCATTGTCTGCACTTGGATAAGCTGAGATTTCCTTGATCACAGCCGTAAAGCTTACGCCGGTATCCATCATCATGCCGGAAATCGTATCACCCACATGGATGCGTTCCAGCTCCAGTTCGTTCATTGATCCTTTGGCATACAGGCCTTCCGTATTCGTGACCTTTGCAAAATATTCATCATCTGAATTGCCTTCCAGCGTACCGATGCTGACTACCGTGCCATCAAGCGTACTCTTTACAATCTTGCCGTCCACAACGCGCTGCGCTTTTTTGACTGCGAGCTCGGCTTCCCGAATTGAAAGTGCACACTCTTTGATTTCTCGCTCTTTGTCCTCGATCAGTTCTTTCAGTTCTGCTGCTGTATAGCTGCCCATATCGCCGTCATAACCGCCATCGTCACCGAAACCATCATCTGCACCTGCAAAATCAGTCTCTGGCTCTGTCTCCCACATGTTGCGCGCTTTGAGTGCATCGATCAGAACAGACGCATTCCACACTGCTTTTTTCTGTGCATCAGTCAGGGCAAGATATTTGCCGTACGCTGCGGTCAGATCCGCCTGAAGAAGCTCCTCCTGGCTGTTCAGATCCAGTTCCTGGATCACGAGGATCATTTCGTAAATCTGCAGCATTTCGCCAAGGCTGAAACGCGCGGTTGTCTGCGCTTCGGTCTGTGTTGTCTCGTCTCCTGTTTCATCTTCCGTTTCCTGCTCTGGCTGCTGTGCTGCCTCTGTCTCAGCATCTGCTTTGGTCTGCTGTTCCTGCATCCATGCATCTTCCAGCTGCGCACGCCATCCATCGCCAAGACTCTGATATGCCTCTGATGCCGCTTCCCATTCGCTCCTGATCAGAGCTTGTGGATCCAGCTTCAGGATTAAGGTCTTTACATAATCTTTGCAAAGCTGCTCATATTCATGCGCAAGCTTCTCAATATCATTCTCCCTATTCTGCTCACGCAGATAATCTGCAATCTCTGTTTTCAGCTGATACTGCTCCATCACTGGTGCCGCAGCTGTATCATCCAGGATTTCAGAAGCTGGATCTGCTAACCACTGCTGATAATACGCAGCAGCATCCCCCAGCATAGTCACGTAATTCTCCTGTTGTTCTGCACCTTCTGCCAAAGCTTTCGCTGCAAGTTCCTCAAAGCTGGAAAGAAGTCCTTCCATCTCAGATGGAACAATCTGATAATTCGGCACCAGAAGAAGATTGACCGCCGGCATCACAAACGTAGTATCGATCTGCTCCGGATCAAAGCCATTTAGCAGCTTCGGATCCAGCTCGCTCCCATCATCTGCTGAGCGAACGGTCCAGCCCACAAACATTGCTCCGGTCACCGTTTCATCTGTATGCACAACGATGGTGTCTCCAGCCGCTGCACTTGCTGTATTGGCGCTTCCCGGAACAGCCACCTGTACCGTATAGGATTTTTCAGTTTCTGATTCACTGGCAGACTCACTCTGCTGCTCTGTCTGATCTTCCGACGGCAAAGTCTCTGTCTGCTGCTCAGATGCTTCTTCTGCTCCTGACTGTGCAAGCTCCATTGCTGCAGTCTCTGCCTGCTTCATTTCTTCGCATTTCATCCGATACGTATCCAAAAGTGCAGTGTATGTCTCCAATTCAGCGGTCTGCGCTTCTCCCAGTGCTGCTGTAACCTCTGCGCGAAGTACATACGTTGTCTGCTCGGATTCATTGCCCTCATCATCCACAACTGTTTCTGTCTTTTCTTCTGCCAAATGTTTCTGATAGTAATCAACTGCTTCCTGGATTGCTTCTTCTACATCTGAAGAAACCAGTTCCTCTCCATATGCCTTGAACAGGCTGTCGATCGCCGCTACAACCTTTTCATAGGTTGTCACACAATCCAAAATGGCAAGTCGTTCCTGCTCCTTTGGATCATCATCCACAGCTTCGATGTTTTCCACCTGAACCTCGCCGGCCGGCTGCAAAGCTTCTGTACCAGTCTGCTCTGGTTTATCAATGAACTCCGTCTGCTCCTCACCTGTGTTCTGTTCACCAGGCGCAGCATCACCGCCGTCTGTATTTTCTGATGGATCTGTCTCTTCAATGATCAAAGTCTCATTGGACGCAGTGGTCATAGAAAAGGAATTCAGCTCCAGCGATGCGGTGGCCGGTGTTTTTTGCAGCTTTTCCAGATCTTTTTCCAGCTTGGTCATCGTCAGCTCATAAACCTGCTGATTCAGCTTTTCCATTTCGAGTTCAAGCTCCTGCAGCGTCATATCATAGGCAAACAGCGGAGTACCCTCCTTCACCTGCTGCCCTTCCTCTACATAAATCTCTGCCAGCGCATATTCCTCATCCAATGTGATATTCTGTGCAATCTGTGAGGTCACAGTTCCATAAATCGAATCACTCATGCCCCAGTATCCGCCATTGTTGACGTTGGATACCGGTACAACCTCAATCGGAGTTTTTTTGCTCTGCATGGTATAATAGGCACCATATCCTGCGCCCGCCACCAGTGCTGCTGAGACCACTACACTGATCACAATTGTTCTGATCTTCATGCAGTCACCTCCTTATGCTCCGAAAGTTCTCCGTCAAAAATATCGACCACACGTTTTGCATATCCGGCGATCGAACGGTCATGCGTGATCATGATCACAGTAACCCCTTCATCATTGAGCGTCTGAAACAGCTCCATGATCTGACGGCTCGACTTGGAATCCAGTGCACCCGTCGGTTCGTCTGCCAGCAAAATATCCGGCTTGTTGACCATTGCCCTTGCAATTGCCACTCTCTGCTTTTGACCGCCGGAAAGCTGTGTCGGCTTGAAGTTCACACGTTCTTCCAGGCCAACACGGATCAGTGCTTCTCTGGCACGCTCTCTTCGCACCTTTTTGCGTACCCCCGCGTACAAAAGCGGCAATGCTACATTGTCCAGCGCACTCATACGCGGCAGCAGCTGAAAGTTCTGAAATACAAATCCGATACTGTGCAGCCGGAGATCCGCCATCTTTTTCTCGTTTAATACCAGGACATTTTCTCCTGTCAGCTCGTAGGAGCCGGAGGTCGGACGATCCAGACAGCCAATGATGTTCATCAGCGTTGATTTGCCAGAACCCGACGGTCCCATGATTGCGACATACTCGCCCTTCTCTACACTCAGAGATACATCCTTCAAAACAGGAACTACCATTTTGCCCTGAATATAATCTTTATATATATGCTCCAATTTCAGGATCACAAACGTTTCCTCCCCTTATCATTCATCCTCTGAAGCTGCATCCAGCTCCTGATCCAGGTCATAGACCTCCTCTTCGATCCAGTCATCGCCGGAATCTGCTCTATCCTCCAACCATTCTTCAGCAAACTCGTCTCCATCATCGGACCAGTCTTCAGCATATACTTCTCCATCATCAGACCAATCTTCGTCAGACCATTCTTCTCCAAGTTCCTCAGTACCGCCGATACTGCTGAAATCATTGTAGATCACCGGTGTACCTTCTGTCATTCCCTCGGAAGGATAAGCGATATAATCATCCGCAGCAAGTCCCTCGACGATTTCGTACTTCAGCTGTTCTTCATCAAAATCGCCAAGTGTCACTTTCCGCTTTTCAAGTGTATCACGGCTGTCTGCCGCCCAAACCCATGCCTGATCCTCATCCTGTGTGATGTAGTATTCTTCCAGCCACAGGCCATCTTTTTCCTCATTCTGACCGACATTTTCTTCCATATATACATGCTGTCCCAAAATCAGACCATCGGAACTTTCAAGCTCTACATAGAATGAATAGTTGGAAGATCCAGCCGAATCACCATAATAATAGTAATTGTTGTTTTCTTCTTCTTTGTTGTCTGTCTTGATTTCAGTGATCGTTCCTGACCAAACCTGATCATCGTTCACACGAGAATAGACCAGCATATCCATGCCTTCATAGATCAGACCACTGTTCAGATTCTGCTCATTGATCGTACCCTTGATCCGGAAGTCACCGGCTGCAAGGATTGTGATATACGCCGATGATTCTTCGCCTGAATAAGAATAGGAATACGAATTGGAAGTACTGGAATCATTGATCTTCTGAACAATTCCTGCCATCTCAGCAGTCACGATCGCTTCGGATATGTTTTCCTTCAGCTGTTCCATCTCCAGCTGTTTCTGCTTGATCTCGTATTCTTTTTGTTTGATGTTATTCTGCTCCTGCAAAATATAAGTCGTATAGGTAAGCTGCTCATCAGCGCTGGCATTCTTCCTGTCTTTCTCATTCTGTTCGATCGACTTCTGAGAAACCTCGATCTCGCCCTGCGCACGTTCAATCTCTATCTCTGCCTGGGCAAGCTTGTCCTCGTCATCCTGCGTATCATAAGAAAAAAGACGCTGTCCTTCCTTGACCTCATCGCCTTCTTTTACAAAGCATTCTTCTACCTTACGTTCATTCTCAAGCTTGACCTCCAGTGTAGCCTGCGGCTCTACTTCCCCTCCGTAGCGCTCGATCAGACCATTACCACTGCCATATCCAGTGATGGCAGATACCGCATCCACATAGACTGCATCGTCACTGTCCGAGGATACTCTTCCACTTGCTTCTTTCTGTGTATCTGCTGAAAAATACCGATAAGCGCCATAACCGCCGCCACCGATCAAGCCAAGAGCCAAAACGGCAATTAAAACTTTCTTCATTTATCGACTCCCCTTTTATTTATTTTAAACACGTATAGATACGCTATGTTCTGGTTCATTTTATCACATCTGTCCTGAAATGAAAGTGAGATTTTCTTAATACTTCCTGAAGTCACGGTTTTTTCACAAAAACCTGGCTCCACTTACAGATTATTTGACATTCCTGCTGTTTTCCTTTAAAATATTTTTAATTATACACTTATTATCGGAGGTTATATGAAAACAATTCTAATCATTTATTTCATTTTGATTAATCTGATTGGTTTTATCATGATGGGACTTGACAAAAGACGTGCTATAAAAAAGAGATGGCGTATTCCGGAACGCAAGCTTTTTGGGATTGCATTGATCTTCGGCAGCATCGGTGTTCTGATCGGTATGTATGTATTTCGCCACAAAACCAGACACCTTTCCTTTGCGATCGGCATTCCTGCCATTTTGGTCATTCAGCTGCTCGCCATCAGTCTGCTCTTCACCTGGAACAGACAGCGTATTACCAGCCCTGCACAGATCGTGCAGCATGAGCTGGAACTGATCAAGGAATTGGATGACGAAACGATCCAGTCATTTGTATCTTATGACAATCTTACCAATTCTCAGTTTTCATCAGAAGATCCGGACTCAGAAAGTGTAGAAGCGGTTAAACTTTTTTTCAAAAATTTTCAATACAGCATCCAACAGGAGCTGATTGAAGACAGTACTGCAACGGTCACGGTTCAGATCTCAAATCTTGATATGCGTACACTCGCCAAGGACCTGTGTACACAGCTTCTGCGCGCTTCCAGCGTCCTTTATCCATCTGAACCACTCACCTACGACACGAATGATTATTACCGTCTTCTCTCCAGCACCCTCAAAGAACATACCTATGAAACAATCGTTACAACGGCTCATTTTCAGCTGCATCAGGATGAACAGGGATGGTATATTCTCGCAGACAGCACTCTGGAGGATGAACTGGTCAGCGGTTTTATCTCATCTATGAATGATCCGTATCTTCTGTCTGCTTCTTCAGTTCTTTCAATCCAGCTGGATGCACTGAAAGAACTGAATAGTACACAGTGGGCGGATTATCTGGGAATTCAGGATGTATTTGCCACCTACAATACAGATTACTATGAACAGATTGACAAAGCTTATGCCGATCAGCTCGCAAAGTATTTTGATTATGAAATCCTCAAATGCAGTGAAGAGGGCGATACCGCAACTGCTGTTGTCCGTATTCACAGTCTGGATATGCCCTCTGTTCTGGAAAGTTATCGATCCAAGCTGCTCAGCTACGCCGCCACGACACATTCCATCCGGGATGACGATGTAACCTTTTCGAACAAAACAGCACAGATGCTGCTTGATTCCCTGTCAGAGAATACCCAAAGTGTCGGCACAGACGTTACGATCCAGCTTCCAAACGACGGTACGACCTGGACGGTTACTTACTCTGCAGATTTCACCAATGCTCTGATGGGCGATATTGAACACGCAATCGAAGTGTTCAATACCGCTGCTGATCAGATTTCCTAATACTTCTGTACAAATGCAAGGATCATTCTGCTTTGATACTGCCGCTCTCAATATTTTTCTGAATGATGCGGTCTGTATACTCAAACAGCTGCAATGATCCTTCTTTTGTTTTGTTCTGCCGTCCGTATACCTGTTTGGCGGTCACGCCGTGCTCCTTCCAGTCGCCTCCGCCATTGCTGTTGTTCAGAATCAGCGGCTGCAGGT
>CAZEPO010000083.1:0-8458 GCA_964514125.1 uncultured Lachnospiraceae bacterium | reverse complement strand
AGAACATGATCGGTATCACAGGTACAAACGCAAGACCGTCTATCGCTCCGACATTCGGTGTTGAACCGATGATGGGTACCAACCCGTTCACATTCGTAATGCCGACAGATGAAGATTTCCCATTCTTCTTCGACTGCGCTACTTCCATCATCCAGAATGGTAAGATTGAATACTATGCTCGTATCGACCATGAGACTCCGGCTGGTACTGTTGTTGCAGAAGATGGTACTGCACTGACAGACAGCGCACAGATTCTGAAAGAGATCCGTGCAGGCAGAGCAGCTCTTGCACCGCTCGGCGGAATCGGCGATGCACTCGGCGGATACAAAGGATATGGTTTCACAACTATCGTTGAAATCCTTTCCGCAGCACTTCAGTCTGGTCTGTTCATGAAAGATCTGGACGGCAAGGATGAAAACGGCAACACTCGTCCGTATCACCTTGGACATTTCTTCATGGCAATTGACACAGAAGCTTTCATGGGTGCAGAAGCATTCAAGAAAACTGCTGGCGATATCCTTCGCGGTCTTCGTAACTCCAAAAAAGCTCCGGGACAGGATCGTATCTACACAGCAGGTGAAAAAGAGCATGACGTTTGGATGTACCGCAAAGACAAAGGTGTGCCGATCACAGAGGCTGTTCAGAAAGAGTTTATCGGTCTGAGAGACAAATATGGTCTGACACAGTTCAAGTTCCCGTTTGAAGCATAAATCTAACTACAACTATTGGAGGTAATTACTCATGGATTACGCAAAAGAATCTCTGAAAAAACACTATGAATGGAAAGGTAAACTGGAAGTGACTGCAAGAGCATCTGTAGACAACAAAGAAGCTCTTTCTCTCGCATATACACCGGGTGTTGCACAGCCGTGTCTGGAGATCCAGAAGGATGTCAACAAGAGCTATGAGCTGACACGCCGCTGGAATACAGTAGCTGTTGTAACAGACGGTACTGCTGTACTCGGTCTTGGAGATATCGGACCGGAAGCAGGTATGCCGGTTATGGAAGGTAAATGTGTTCTGTTCAAAGAGTTCGGTGATGTAGATGCAATCCCGCTTTGCGTACGCAGTAAAGATGTAGATGATATCGTAAATACAGTTGCTCTTCTGGCTGGCAGCTTCGGCGGAGTGAATCTGGAAGATATCAGTGCACCGAGATGCTTTGAGATCGAGAAGAAGCTGAAAGAACGCTGTGATATTCCGATCTTCCATGATGACCAGCATGGTACTGCTGTCATCACACTGGCAGGTCTGCTCAACGCACTGAAGCTTGTAAAGAAAGACATCAAAGATGTCAAGATCGTAACAAGCGGTGCAGGTGCAGCAGGTATTGCGATCATCAAACTTCTGATGAGCATGGGTCTGAAGAACGTTATCATGACAGACCGTACTGGTGCGATCTACAAAGGCAGAGAAGGTCTGAACAAGATCAAAGAAGAAATGGCTGAGATTACCAACCAGAACTGTGAGAAGGGTACTCTTGCAGAAGTGATCAAAGGCGCTGACGTATTCATCGGTGTTTCTGCACCGGGTACACTGACCAAAGAAATGGTACAGACAATGGCAAAAGATGCTATCATCTTTGCTTGTGCAAACCCGACACCGGAAATCTTCCCGGATGAAGCAAAAGCAGGCGGAGCAGCAGTCGTATCTACCGGCCGCAGCGACTTCCCGAACCAGGTAAACAACGTACTGGCATTCCCGGGTATCTTCCGTGGAGCACTTGATGTACGTGCATCTGACATCAACGATGAGATGAAAGTTGCTGCAGCTCATGCAATCGCAGGTCTGGTAAGCGATGAAGAACTCAACGCAGACTACATCCTTCCGGCAGCATTCGATCCGCGTGTAAAAGATGCAGTTGCAAAAGCAGTAGCTGATGCAGCAGTAAAGAGCGGCGTTGCAAGAATCTAAACTCCATATAAATTAGTAAAGCCAGAAAAACAGGATACGAAATTGTATCCTGTTTTTCTATACTCTTTGCTCGCTTCTTACTTACAGCACTTCTTTATAAAAATTCATAACATTGCGATACAGAATGCCCTCTGTCTCCTCTTCTGTCATTCCGGCACGATGCAGTGCCCACACCAGATCATCAATCTCTGCTGCATCTGCAGGCCGTCCATCTCCTGTAAATCCATCAAAATCTGATCCAAGACCTACACAGGCTGCACCGCCCTTCTGCATCATATGACAAGCATGCTTCGCCAATACATCCAGGCAAGCTTCTCTTTCCAGATCCTCACCAAGAAATTCAGGATAAAAGTTCAGCCCTGCCACGCCTCCATGTTCGCCAAGCTGGTGAAGCATCTCATCTGTGAGATTTCTTCGATATCCGCAGACAGATCTGGCATTGGAATGACTTGCTGCAAACGGTTTTTTGCAGACTTTCAACAGATCCCAAAAACCTTCATCCGACAAATGTGATACATCCGGTATCATACCGATGGCTTCCATTTCTTCCAGAAACTCAAATCCCCTTTTTTTCAAGCCAAATCCAGATGCTCCATCTGCCATAGCAGCGGAATAACAAAGTTCATTCTCATAGTTCCAGCTCAGTGCCATCATCCGTGCTCCATGTGCATAAAACTCATGCAGCCGTTCGATCTCACCCATACACATACCGCCCTCCTCCAGGGTCAGCATTGCAGAAAGCACACCTGCCTTCTGATTCTCCAAGATCTCAGCATAAGAAGTCACCGGTCGGATCAGTTCTTTATTCTGTTCCATCTCCTGTTCAAACAAAGTGACCAGTTCCATTGCATTCTCATAAGGGTCCTCATGTTCCTTCAGATCAATGTAAATGGCAAAATTCTGAACAAGATATTTTCCCTGCTGCATTTTCTTCAGATTGACACACAGCTCCCCACTGTCCCGAAGATGCACTTCTCTCCCCTTCTGCCGTTCCTGACGGATTTTATATATCGTATCGCAATGCATATCTGCTATCATATTGTACCTCCCAAAGTTCCATTTTCACTATTGTATCACAACATCGAAGATATCGGTACTTTTCCGTATCTGCCTGATCGTTTTTTTCATACAGTATGCACTTTTCAAATCTGATGAAAGACTGCGTTATTCCGTCTGCTCAGCACTCTTCGGTGTGATCACAATATGCTCGCCGGAAATCTCTGTCTTACGCTTTACGATATCTTCAATCTGTGCCCTCTGTGCATCACTGAGTTCTGCTTCATTTACCACAACATCGACACTTCCGTCTGTTACGCTGACAATACTTCCATTGAAGCCCTTTGCCTCCAGCAGAAGCTCCGCTGCCGCCTCTTTTTCTGCGATCAGCGCCATATCATTCATAGAAGCGACTGCATTTTGTTTCTGTTCCTCTGCCACATTCGTATTATTGATAATCTCCAGCAAAGTTTCCTTACTCTTCGCCCGTACCTGTTCTCGATTCAGTTTTGCTGCTGCAAGAATATCATTGTCCGCCGATGTACTGGCAAGAACTGCCTCACCAACCGCAGCACCGGAGTTTTGTGCAGCTGCAGTCTCCTGTGCTTCATCACCATCCAGGCTTACAATATCAGTATACACATCCGAATATGTATGCACCTCCGGATTTTCCTCCTTCAAAAGCACGGTATTGTCATCCGAGCTCACAGTTTCTGTCTTTTCTCCGAGAATCTTTCCTGAGTAATTCAAATAGCCGGCAACTGCGATCATAATTGCCAATGTAGTAATGATGATCTGATTTTTCCTAAAAATCCGTTTCACTTGCTCCTCCTCAATTCATTTTCATTACTTTTATTTTATGCGCATCCACTCCAAATAATGCCATGACTGCCTCTGTAATTTCAGTTACAATCTGTGCATTGCCGGCTCCCTGTGCAATGACCAAAACACCTTCGATTTCTGGAAGCAGTTCTTCTGTCACATAAGGGCGCTCATTGCCCTGCTGATCTTTTTCATACACCGTATTTTCTGCCTGATTGGTCTGTAGATTGACAGACGAATTCTCTGCCTGTGCATTTTCCTCCTTTCCTTCTGAATATTCCATGTCTTTTTCTACTATCTTTCGTCCATTTGACTTCAGCGACACCATCACTCTGGTCTTTCCAATCCCCGATACCTGACTGAGGATCTGCTCCAGTCTTTGTTCCAGCTGTTCTTCTGCAGTCATTTCAGGCTGATGCTCCAGTTCTGCTGCCTCCTTTTTTTCTTCCTTTTCCTGAACCGGGAGCCCTATGATCACCAATAATATACCTGTCAGCACAAGGATCAGGATCTGATTCCTGCTGCACCCTTTTATTTTCTTCAGAAACTCGCCCATACACACTCCCCTATCAGGTTAGGAATTCAATATCCTGATCTCATTTTGTTCCAGTGAATAAATTCCAGCAATTTCCCAACACATTTTTTCCAGTGTCACCGCGTCGGTATCTCCTGCATGAACCAGAACACCCTCCAGAAGATAACCATCCTCTTCTGCAAATTCAGCTTCTGCCCATACTCCCTGCAGTCCATAGGCACTTATCGTCTCCTCAATCTGTCTTTGGATCTCTTTCTGATAAGCATATTGGATCGAGCTGCTCTTCAAATCCTCCATTCCCTTGATCGACGTTTCCAGCTCATAATAGTCCTCCTTCAAAAATTCCAGATGAATCAGCCGTTCCAGTTCTCCTTCTCCGGCAAAAAACTCCAACAGCGGATCTGCTGCCACCAAAAGAAAAAGCAGCCCGCCATAAAACCGAACATATTTTTCAAATTTCCCTCGCGGTACCAGATGCAGCAGTATGCTCAGAATACACAGTCCTGCACTGACCGATTTCAGCCACTGTGTCATGCACTACCCTCCTTTTATTGCTGCTGTGATCATCGCAAGTGATATCAAAAAAACGGCTAAGCCGGTCAACTGAACACGCAAAAGCAGTGCCGTTCCTTTAGAAATACTTGCAATCCCCTCAACCATCCTTTTTTCACAGAATGGCTGTATCAAGGCGCACAGCAGGCGAAAGATCAAGATGCAGACAAGCAGCTTGACAAGAGGTGTCAGGCAGATCATGGCCAGCATCAGCATTCCCGCGATTCCAACTGCATTTTTGATCACAACAGCAGAACCCGCTACTGTTTCTGCCGCTGCATCAAGTGCAGTTCCTACACCCGGTACCAGCTTGGCCAATCGATGCATAGATGAAGTTTTCAGTGCATCAACACTCGGTGCAACCAGGCACTGCACTGCCTGAAGCCCCAAAATGATGCCAAGAAGGCTTTTCAGAATCCATCCAACACACAGTTCCACCAGCTCCGCCATAGACGAAAAGTAATCTTCTTTTCCCATCTGATTCAGGATCAGCAGGATCAGATAAAAATGAATCGCAGGCAGGATCAGCTTCACAAGCAATACCTGTACCAGATTCATTGAAGCGACGGTGATTTCATAAAATCCTAAGGCCGAAACAGATCCGGCACTCAGTACGATCGTGACCAGGTACGATGGCAGCAGTATATTCATAAATCGGTTCAGATCCAGACAAGTCTGCTCCACCAGCAGATTCATGGATCCAAAGCTTTTGACCAGCAATGCTGCGATCAGAAGATACATCATATAGAAACTGATGTCTGCAATCTGACTGTTTTCAAACACCTTTACAAAGCTGGCGAACACAGCAGACGCCAACACGATCAAAAAAATGCCAAGTGCCATTTTTTTCTGCTGACTGATTTCTCCCAGAAACAGTTCCTGTACAAGTGCAGTCAGTTCTTCTATATTCAGCGGAATCTGACCCGTCATCAGACTTTTCACTGCCTGCAGAAAAGAAAACTGATCGGCAGACGCAAATTCATCCAGAGCAGCCTCAATCTCGCCCAGGTTCAAATATTCCTCCATCTGTTCCTTCCTCTCGTTTACAGAAAGGAATATACCGTTTCCAGCAAAGCCAAAATGATCGGTGAGCTGACTGCCAGAATTGATATTTTCCCAAAAATTTCAATCTGTCCTGCAATCGCACTGTATCCTGCATCCCGACAGATTGCAGAAGAAAAGTCTGCGACATAGGTAATCCCAATAATTTTCAGCAGGATCTGCACATATTTCTTCTGTCCGGAGAAATAACCGTTCAGCGTATCAATCAGCTCAAAGATCACAGATAACCTTGTAACACTGAAAAAAATGATCAGCAAGCAAACGGTCAGACTGAGTAATTCCGCAAACGGCGATTTCATCTGCTTGAGCATCTGACCGAACAAAACTCCGATCAATCCCAGACATGCTATCTTAATCATATTCATCACGCAATACGCCCCTTACAGTGCAAACAGATTTTTTACTGTTTCAAACAGCTGGCTGATATAGGGAACAAGCCAAAACAGTACCAAAACAAGTCCTGCCATTCCTGTCAGAAATGCATGCTCCTCTCGTCCGCTCTGTTTCAGAATCTGACTGAGCACAGAGACAAGAATGCCTACCGCTGCGATCTTAAAAACCAGATTGATACTCATCTACCTCATCCCCTACAACAATAAAATGATCAAAAACATGCCCATTGCTACCGAAAGTCTTCGATACAGCCTCCCCTTCTCCTGGTATTCCCGTTCCGCTTCCTTAACCGCATCCTCCAGATGCCAGATACTTTTTTCCAAAAATGTTTTCTGCATTACCGTATCCTGTGCGCAAAAAGCTGCCGCCGCCTCTTCTAATAAATATCTTTTTTCCCGGCACAGCTCGTTTTCTGATATCGTTTCATTCAATACGTTCGTCCATACCTGTTCAAAGCTTCCTCCTTCTCTTTTTTGCACCTCTGCAGCTGCGCGCTCCAAAAGTCTTTCCAGAGAGCCTTGATGGCCCGCAGCTCCATACTGCAGCGCTTCCGGAAGTGTTGTATGATGCCAAGTCATCTCCTTCTCAAGATAGAGCAGGATTTCCTTCCATTCCCCCAAGAGCTTCCACTGATTTTTCAAACGCGCCTCCATTCCAACCCCAGTCTGTATACATCCAAAGAAAATCAAAGCAAGTCCTATTACTTTCAGCATAAACTGCCTTCTGATTGGTTTCTGCTGTATAGCAGCACACCTGCCCCATCAAAAATCTCCCTCACCGTTCCTGCTTTGGCCTGTGCATCCAGAATGATGTATCGTGCAAACAGCTGTCGTTTTTGTATATCATTCAGCCACCGGATCCGTTTAAGGTCTTCTAATGAACTTCCGTGGACCGTCGCGATCAATCTGCACCCGCAATGAAAAATTTTTTCAACCGCCGCTTCATCTGCGCTGCTGCCAAGCTCATCTACCGCCAAGACCTGAGGTGCCATGCTGCGCAGAAGCATCATCATTCCCTGCCCTTTTTCGCAGTTCTCCAGTACATCGGTGCGCATTCCGAGATCATTCTGCGGAACACCACAGTAAGAACCAGCCAGTTCCCCACGCTCATCTACTACGCCGACATTTCGGCCCGCAATCAGGTCCGTTCCGTCAGAAATCTGCCGAATGATATCCCGAAGCAAGGTTGTCTTTCCACAGCGTGGCGGAGATACGATCAGCGTATGACAGACCTCACCCGCCTCACACAGATATTTCATTACAAAATCGGCACAGCCTTTGATCTGATGTGCCAGCCTTATATTCAAAAATGCAATATTGCGGATACAGCTGACACCATCTCTATCACAGATCAGCTTGCCTGCCACTCCGATTCTATGACCTCCTGGAACGGTCAGATAGCCCTGCTTCAATTCCTCTTCAAAGGCATACAGCGAATATCCCGAAATGCTTTCCAGCATTTCTTTGAAGTCCGATTCCTGGATTCGATAGCCCTTTTGTGCTTCTTTTTCCAGTCTCCCATCTTCTGTCAGAGCATATTCCTGCTCCTTATAATACAAAAAGACAGGCTGCCCCTTTCTCATCCGAATCTCCTGCAGCTTCTGCAGCTCCAGCTGGGCATGGAGCAGCATCCTTCTGATTTTTGCAGAAAACAGGTAGTAAAAGCTGTCCATCTTCTCCCTCCTTCCATTACATAATTCAATATATGGGACAGACTTTCTATTTATACCTGCTCTTTCCTTGATTTCCTGTATCACGCTCGGCACACAAATGAAAAATACCCCTGATAGAATCCATGTTTTTCACATTTCTATCAAGGGTATTCTTATTTTTCATTTCGTATTCTCTGTTACAAGCCTTCATTTGCAGATGGCTCTTTGATGTTGAGTTCTACTTTATGGTTCTCCACCATCTCTGCAAACAGCTCCGCAAGCTTCGGATCAAACTGTTTGCCCTTTTCTTCCCGCAGTACCTTCACCGCCTTCTCAACCGGCATCGGATTCTTATAACTCCTGCGCGATATCATCGCGTCAAACGAATCGACTACACAGAGCATGCGACCCATAAGCGGTATATCTTCTCCTGCAATTCCTCTCGGATATCCTTTGCCGTCATAGCGCTCATGATGGCAAAGGACAGCTGGAATTACATAATCAAGCGAAGGCAGGTGTCTGATGATTCCGAT
>CAZEPO010000082.1:6118-8736 GCA_964514125.1 uncultured Lachnospiraceae bacterium | reverse complement strand
TTGTGTTTGGAAAACCTTGGAAAACGCAAGATATTTATATTATAAAAAGAAAAAATGAAAAAGACAATAAAAACCAGGAATATTTATTGGAAAAAATGTACAAAAAACGAAAGTAAAATTCATAGAAATCGTCTAAAAAATATAAAAACAGCAAGATAACTAAAAAATAGAGCAAGAATAGGGTTGTTTTGTTTGGAGAATGCGGTATACTGAAAGTAGCTTAAAACAGCAGCGGAGACAGTTCGCTGAGTGAATTAAGGAGGATAAACTTATGAATATGAAAAAAGTAATGAGTACTGTTCTGGCAGCAACTATGGTTGCAGGAATGTGTACAACAGCTGCATTTGCAGAAGAGAACGCATATGCTGATTTCGCAGGTACAACAATCAGCGTTGCAGCAATCGAGACAGCATACGGTTCTGAGATGTGGACAAAGGTTTGCGAAGCATTTACAGAAGAGACAGGTATCGAAGTAGACCTGATCACAGACAAGAATCTGGAAGATGTGATCGGACCGTCTATGCAGGGCGGCGAGTATCCGGATGTGATCCATCTGGCTACAGGACGTGAAGCAGCTCTGACAGAGCAGTTCATCAAAGGCAACCTGATCGCTGATATCACAGATGTTCTGTCTATGACAGTTCCGGGTGAAGAAGCACTTGTTTCTGACAAGATCGCAGGTGGATTCACAGAGACATCTCTGACTAACCCATACAACGACGGCAAAACATATCTTGCACCGATGTTCTACTCTCCGTGCGGACTTTTCTACAACAAAGGTCTGTTAGAAGAAAAAGGCTGGGAAGTTCCGGCTACATGGGATGAGATGTGGGAGCTTGGTGACAAAGCACTCGAAGAAGGTATCTACCTGTTTACATATCCGACCACAGGATACTTTGATGCATTCTTCTATGCTCTGATGTACTCTGTAGGTGGTTCTGAGTTCTTCGAAGCAGCTACACATTACGAAGAAGGCATCTGGGAAACAGAAGCAGCACAGACATGTTTCGATATCGTAGCAAAACTTGCTAGCTACACAAACCCGATCACACCGGCACAGGCAAACGATCAGGACTTCACACAGAACCAGCAGCTCGTTCTGGACAACAAAGCAATCTTCATGCCGAACGGTACATGGATCGTTGGCGAGATGGCAGAGGCTCCGAGAGCAGACGGATTTGAGTGGGGCATGACAGCTCTTCCGGCAGTAGAAGAAGGCGGAGACGGCTACAGCTACACATGGTTTGAGCAGGCATGGATCCCGGCAGGCGCTGAGAACGTAGACGCAGCGAAACTGTTTGTTGCATATCTGTACAGCGATACAGCTTGCGAACTCTTCGCAGAAGCTGGTGCAATCCAGCCGGTACTGAACATTGCTGACAAGCTGGAAGGCGACAACGTAATGTTCTACTCTATCTACGACAATGGCGCAAAAGCAGCTATGGGTAACTTCGCAGCATTCGAAGCAATCCCGGGTATCGAAGACAACCGTCAGGTATTCTTTGATCCGGTAAACTCTCTTGTATCTGGCGATATGACAGAAGAAGATTGGGTTGCAGGCATCATCGAAGCAAGCGATCAGATGAGAGCAAATCTGAAATAAGACAGCGAAAACAGCTGATCCGAACATAGAAACAATTTCAGGATACGGCGGGCAGGTCTCTGCCCGCCGTGTTTTGGTGAAAGGAAGAAAAAGCATGAAAAAATCGAAAGGACGAAGCAGCTTTCTGTTTACCTGTATTGCACCGGCAGTCATTTTGTTCTTTATCTTTATGATCCTGCCGACTCTGAATGTATTCCGGATGTCTTTATTTGAGACAGGTGCATATACACCGACAGAAACGTTCGTAGGACTCAAAAACTTCAAGTCACTTCTGACGGATACGAACTTTATCCGTTCTATGCAGAATACGATTCTTCTGATCGTAGTCGTGACGATCATTACATTTGCATTTGCACTGGTATTTGCAGCAATCCTCACCAGAGAAAAGATCAAAGGACAGAACTTTTTCCGGATCGTTTTTTACATTCCGAATATTCTTTCTGTAGTTGTTATCTCTGGTATTTTTTCCGCGATCTATAAGCCGGAGAACGGTATGCTCAACAGTATTATCGGTCTGTTCCGCGATATGAGCGATCCAATCCTGTGGAAGGGCGAAAAGCTGGTCATGGTCAGCCTTGTGATCGCAATGGTATGGCAGGCGATTGGTTACTACATGGTTATGTATATGGCTTCCATGGCGAGCGTTCCGGTCAGTCTCTATGAGAGTGCCAGCCTGGACGGTGCAGGCAGACTGGATCAGTTCTTCAAGATTACAATCCCGCTTGTCTGGACAAATATCCGTACCACATTGACCTTCTTCATTATTTCTACGATCAACATGGCATTCCTGTTTGTCAAAGCGATGACATCCGGCGGACCAAACCATGCATCCGAGGTAACACTGAGCTATATGTACAGCCAGAAGGATGCCGGTCTGTATGGCTACAGTATGGCGATCGGCGTTGTGATCTTCTTATTCTCCTTTGCACTTTCAGCACTGGTGAATAAGGTGACTGAGCGTGAACCGCTGGAATTCTAAGGAGGGAATCGTATGAATACAAACAAACAGAATCGC
>CAZEPO010000082.1:0-6018 GCA_964514125.1 uncultured Lachnospiraceae bacterium | reverse complement strand
TGAACCGCTGGAATTCTAAGGAGGGAATCGTATGAATACAAACAAACAGAATCGCTCGGGTGAGCGATTGTACAAAATCTTTATTTATGTCGTTCTGGGACTTTTGGCGATTTCCATTCTGGTACCGGTGGCATGGGTGTTTATGGCATCCATCAAGGAAAACAGTGAATTTTATGGAAATCCATGGGCACTGCCGAAGGGCTTTTACTGGCAGAACTTTGTGGAAGCCTGGAATGCAGCGAGCATGGGTTCCTATATGCTGAACTCTGTGTTTGTCACAGCACTTGCCCTTGTACTGCTTTTGGTAGTGGCGCTTCCGGCCGCTTACTGTTTGTCCCGTTTTGAATTTAAAGGACGAAAATTTCTGAATACTGCATTTATGGCAGGTCTGTTTATCAATGTAAACTATATCGTTGTGCCGATCTTTTTGATGCTCCGTGACGGAGATGTCTGGCTGAAAAAGGTTTTTGGCAGCGGCTTTTTGTTGAACAATCTGGTTGTGCTCGCTGTAGTCTATGCTGCGACTGCACTTCCGTTTACAATCTATCTGCTGTCCGGTTATTTCCAGACACTTGCACATGACTATGAAGAAGCTGCCTATATCGACGGTGCGAGCTATCGGACAACAATGTGGAAGATCATCTTCCCGATGGCTAAGCCTTCAATTATTACTGTAATCCTGTTCAATTTCCTGTCATTCTGGAATGAATATATTATTTCCATGACACTGATGAGTTCCGCCAAGGGAGCGAAGACCCTGCCGGTAGGTCTGCTGAACCTGATGCAGGCACAGCAGTCTGCAGCTCAGTACGGTATGATGTATGCCGGCCTTGTCATGGTCATGCTGCCGACACTGATCCTGTACATCTGTGTACAGAAGCAGCTGACGGAAGGTATGACAGTGGGCGGTCTGAAAGGATAGGTGAAGAGAATGGAATTTTGGAAAGAGCATGTAAAATTACGTGTGGTTTTGATGGCAGTTCTGTTTGTTGCAGGAATAATCATGATCATCGGCGGATGGAAGCTGACTGGTCAGATGGCAGGACTTTTGTGGATGCTGCTTGGACTGGTGGCTCTGCTGGCAGCGCTGGCAATCTACAATAAGCCGTTTGAAGAACCGAAAAAGAGAAAAAAAGGGGAACAGTGATGAGCGAAAAGGATATGAAGAAGACAAGCGGACGTGTGACGATCCCGACCAATTTGGACGTAGTGCCGGAGACACTGGAAATCTTGAAACGCTGGGGCGCAGATGCAATCCGTGACTGCGATGGAACCGAGTTTCCGGAAGAACTGACAAAGACAGGTGCAAAAATTTATTCTACTTATTATACAACACGAAAAGACAATGTATGGGCAAAGGCGAATCCGGACGAGGTACAGCAGTGCTATATCATGACAGCGTTTTATCCGGCAACGGAGGAGACACTGCGGATTCCGCTGATGAAGGGGATTTCGCAGGAACTGCTGCAGGTCAACACCAGAGATGACCAAAAGCGCTGGTGGGAGGTTGTAGACCGTTCGACTGGTGAGGTTGTCCCGACTGAACAGTGGGATTATGAGGAAGAGAGTGGCTGTGTTGTGATTACAGGAGCCAAGCCGTTCCATGAGTATACCGTCAGCTTTTTGGCATACCTGATCTGGGACCCGGTACATATGTATAATGCAGTGACAAATGACTGGAAGGATTTTGAGCATCAGATCACCTTTGATGTCCGCCAGCCGAAGACGAGAGAATATTCCAAAGAGCGTCTGCGCAAATTCTGTGCAGAGCACCCATATGTCAATGTAATCCGTTATACGACCTTCTTCCATCAGTTTACACTGGTATTTGATGAACTGAAACGTGAAAAATATGTAGACTGGTACGGCTATTCTGCATCAGTCAGCCCGTATATTCTCGAGCAGTTTGAGCAGGAAGTCGGCTACAAATTCCGTCCGGAGTACATTATCGACCAGGGTTACTACAACAATCAGTACCGCGTACCGAGCAAGGAATTCAAGGATTTCCAGGCATTCCAGAGACGCGAAGTAGCCAAACTTGCGAGAGAGATGGTTGAGATCACACATGAGTGCGGCAAGGAAGCTATGATGTTCCTCGGCGATCACTGGATCGGTACAGAGCCGTTCATGCCGGAGTTTGCTACGATTGGTCTGGACTCTGTCGTAGGAAGTGTCGGCAACGGAAGTACTCTGCGTCTGATCTCAGACATTCCTGGTGTAAAGTATACAGAAGGTCGTTTCCTTCCGTATTTCTTCCCGGATACCTTCCATGAAGGCGGCGATCCGGTCAAGGAAGCAAAGGAAAACTGGGTTACTGCAAGACGTGCAATCCTGAGAAAACCGGTAGACCGCATTGGATACGGCGGATATCTGAAACTTGCACTGGATTTCCCAGAGTTTGTGGAATATGTGGAGAGCGTGTGCAATGAGTTCCGTGAACTATATGAAAATGCAAAAGGTACGACACCGCACTGTGTCAAGACTGTGGCTGTGCTCAACAGCTGGGGCAAGATCCGTAGCTGGGGCTGCCATATGGTACACCATGCACTGTATCAGAAGCAGAATTACAGCTATGCAGGTATCATCGAGGCACTCAGCGGTGCACCGTTTGATGTAAGATTCATTTCCTTCGATGATATTCTGGAAAATCCGGAGATTCTGAAGGAAATCGACGTCATCATCAACGTCGGAGATGCAGATACTGCACACACCGGCGGAGCAATCTGGGAGAATCCAGAAATCTCTTCTGCAATCCGCGCGTTTGTATACAACGGCGGCGGCTTCATCGGTATCGGCGAGCCGACCGGTCATCAGTATCAGGGACATTATCTCCAGCTTGCGACGATGATGGGTGTAGAAAAAGAGACAGGCTTTACGCTGAACTATGACAAATACAACTGGGAGGAACATCCGGATCACTTTATTCTGGCAGATACGACCAAAGAAGTTGATTTTGGAGAAGGCAAAAAGAGCATCTACGCTTATGAGGATACCGAAATTCTCGTACAGCGAGAGAAAGAAGTACAGATGGCAGTCAACTCCTTCGGAAAGGGCCGCAGCGTTTATATCAGCGGTCTGCCGTACAGCTTTGAAAACAGCCGTATCCTGTACAGAAGTATTCTCTGGAGTGCACATGGAGAAGATGAGCTTCATAAATGGTTCAGCACAAACTTCAATGTAGAAGTACACGCATATGTGGCAAATGGCAAATACTGCGTGGTAAACAATACCTATGAGCCGCAGGATACAACGGTTTACCGCGGTGACGGAAGCAGCTTTGCACTCCATATGGAAGCAAACGAGATCAAGTGGTATACAATCTAAACGGTAAAGAATCATTTTTGAGACAGGCAGCGTGATGAAATACTATGACATTACAACAATTACATTATATGATCACAATTTCAGAGACTGGTTCACTGAATAAGGCGGCGGAACTGCTGTATGTATCCCAGCCGACCCTGACCAGTGCGGTTAAGGAGCTGGAAAAGGAGCTTGGGATTTCCATTTTCTACCGAAGCGGCAGGGGCGTGACCCTGACCAATGATGGCACAGAGTTTATGCTGTACGCCCGGCAGATTTACAGCCAATATGAAAGTGTATTGGAACGGTATGGAAAAAACGGTGCCTGCCGGAAAAAATTCGGTGTATCGACACAGCACTATTCCTTTGCAGTCAAGGCATTTGTCGATATGGCCAAGGCGTTCGACATGTCACAGTATGAGTTCGCAATCCGGGAGACCCGCACCGCTGAGGTGATCAGTGATGTCAGCACGATGAAAAGCGAGATCGGCGTGCTATATCTTTGTGACTTCAACCGGAAGGCAATGCAGAAGCTGTTTCACTCCGCCAATCTGGAATTTCATCATCTGATCGACTGTCAGGCTTATGTCTATCTGTGGAAAAATCACCCGCTGGCAAAGGAAGCCTCGATCAGTTTTGAACAGCTCAGAGAGTATCCCTGTCTTTCCTTTGAACAGGGAGAGAGCGGCAGCTTCTATTTCGCAGAGGAGATTCTTTCAACGAATGACTATGCCCAGGTCATCAAGGCGAATGACAGGGCTACGATGCTCAATCTGATGGTGGGGCTGAACGGCTACACACTTTGCTCCGGTATCATCTGCGAAGAGCTGAACGGCAGTGAATATCTGGCAGTGCCGTTTCGGGATGATGCACAGAACCAGAACAGCACGATGGAGATTGGCTATATCACCAGAAAAGATACGATCCTGAGCCAGATGGGCGAGCTGTATCTGGAAACGCTGCAGAAATATCTGAATGTTTTGCCGCAGAATGAATGATGCTGGCTTTTTCAATAATCCAATATCTGGAATGCAAATGGTATATAGGACGCCAAGTGCGGAAAGAAAAATACTTCCACGCTGACTAATTCCGAAGCACAAAAAAGTCTAATACATCAGCAGACATATGCTAAGACTTTTCGTACTTCTTCATAGGTCAGCGTGGAAGTATTTTATTTCCTGCACTTGGCTGTCTATGCGAAAGATCATTTAATGTAGAAACAGTCATGAGTTCAGCACATTTACAGAAATTAGGCATGGTTATAAATTAAATTTATAGCTCGGTATTTTTTTTGCGTATTAGACAGAAATAACCTAGTGTGTTACTATGCTTTACAGAAAGAATATTGCTGAAACAAAAGCAAAAAAAGACTGAGGAGGATATGAAAATGGCAGATATCAGAGATTCTAAAAACTGGAGTTTTGAGACGAGACAGTTACACATTGGACAGGAACAGGCAGACCCGACGACCGATGCAAGAGCAGTGCCGATCTATGCTTCTACCTCTTATGTATTTCACGATTCACAGCATGCAGCAGACCGCTTTGGACTGCGCGATGCCGGCAATATCTACGGAAGACTGACCAATCCGACACAGGATGTTTTCGAACAGCGTATCGCATCACTGGAGGGCGGTACAGCGGCTTTGGCAGTTGCATCGGGTGCGGCAGCAGTGACCTACACGATTCAGGCGCTGGCAAAGGCAGGCGAGCATATCGTAGCAGCCAAGACGATTTACGGCGGTACTTACAATCTGCTGGCACATACGCTTCCGCTCAGCAGCGGCATCACAGCGACCTTTGTCGATCCGGAGGAAGACGGTGCATTTGAGGCAGCGATTCAGGAAAATACCAAAGCACTTTATGTAGAGACTCTGGGCAATCCGAATTCCAATCTGGTCGATCTGGAAAAGCTGGCAGAGATCGCACACCGCCACAATATTCCTCTGGTGGTAGACTCTACGTTCGCGACACCGTATCTGATTCGCCCGATTGAGTACGGAGCAGACATCGTCGTACATTCAGCAACCAAATTTATCGGCGGTCATGGTACAGCAATCGGCGGCGTGATCATCGACAGCGGCAATTTTGACTGGAAAGCGTCCGGCAAATATCCGTGGATTTCAGAACCGAATCCAAGCTATCACGGTATTGCATTTTCAGATGCAGCAGGAGCAGCAGCCTTTGTGACCTATATCCGCGCTGTCATCCTTCGAGATACCGGAGCAACACTTTCTCCGTTCCATGCATTTCTGTTCCTGCAGGGTCTTGAGACACTATCTCTGAGAGTAGAGCGTCATGTGAGCAATGCGCTGAAGATTGTTGAATATCTGGCAGCTCACCCGCAGGTAGAAGCAGTGCATCATCCGTCCCTTGTATCGGAACCGAGCCACGCACTCTATCAAAAGTATCTGCCGAACGGCGGCGGTTCGATCTTTACGTTTGAGATCAAAGGAGATGCCAAAACAGCACAGAAATTCATCGACAATCTGGCAATCTTTTCACTGCTGGCAAATGTGGCAGATGTCAAATCACTGGTAATCCACCCGGCAACGACTACACATAGCCAGTGCACAGAAGAAGAACTGCTGGATCAGGGCATCAAACCGAACACGATCCGTCTCTCCATTGGTGTCGAGAAAGCAGAGGATCTGATCGCAGCACTGGATGCAGCATTTGCAGCAGTCCAATAAATTTGTGGTAAGATATACTTTCT
>CAZEPO010000081.1:4267-8756 GCA_964514125.1 uncultured Lachnospiraceae bacterium | reverse complement strand
GTTTCTCATTCTATCACAGCATTTTTAACTTGTAAATCACTTTTTTGTAACAGTTGACAGAAGCTGCTTTGCAGAGACTAGCCGTGTATGCGGCGGTCTGTGGCTTGATGGCTGAACTGTTTTTTGACTGGTTTTAGAGATCAAAGCATCCTTTGCCAATAAATTCACGGATCAGCGAGCTGTTTGGAATATCGTCTGCTGGTATTGGAAGAAAATAATCCAGAAACTTCAGCAGCCGCTTCGCTTCATCATATTCCGGTTCTTCCGGACTGATGGAAAACAGAAGCGGTTCGGCGTACATCTTCAGTACAGCCAGTTCATAAATCAGGGCTGAGTTGAACATCACATCTGCCTGTTCCTGATATGGGAAAATGTTTCTTTCTTCTCCGCGGCGCACAGAAGCCCACATATCGATTGTCTTTCTGGCATCTGCTCCTCTGGTCCGTGCATCACGCACCATTCTGCGCAGCAGCCGTCCGTCCGTGGTCGGGATCCGGTTGTGTTCATCTACGTTCAGCTGTGTCAATGCACTGATATATATCTTAAATTTGCTCTCTTTTGGAATCTGGCTGGTCAGTTCATCGTTCAGACAATGGATTCCTTCTACAATCAGGATATCATGCTCGCCAAGCTGTTTGAATCTGCCCTTATACTCCCGCTTGCCTGTTTTGAAATTGAAGGTCGGCAGCTCTACCCGTTTGCCAGCGAGCAAATCCATAATATTCTGGTTCAAGAGCTCAGCATCCATCGCCTTCAGATGTTCAAAATCTGGCTTGCCGTCTGCATCCAGAGGCGTCAGATGGCGCTCTACAAAATAGTCATCTGCTGCGATCGGATGCGGTTTCAGTCCATAGACTGACAGCTGTGTAGAAAGCCGATGCGAAAAAGTCGTCTTGCCGGAAGAGGAAGGTCCTGCGATCAGCACGATCCGCTTCTCCGGTGAAGCTGCAATCTGTGCCGCGATCTCCGCGATCTTTTTCTCATGATATGCCTCCTGTATCATGATCAGATCTTTGACTCTGTTTTCTACAATATAAGTATTCAGGGCACCAACAGTAGGGATCCCCAGCTTTTTGCCCCATTCCATCGAGTCCTTCTGTACCTGAAACAGCTTCATCTGAGGTGTAAACTCCGGCAGATGTTCCATATCTGATCTCGACGGGAACTGCAGCACAAATCCTTCGTCAAACAGCTTCAGATCAAAACATTTCAGATAAGAGGTGTCCGGTACCATATAACCATAAAAATAATCCTCAAAATTTTTCAGGGTATAGATATTGACTTTGGAAGCACGCCGATACCGGAACAGTTCTTCTTTGTCCAGCATTCGGTGATTTTTGAAACGTTTGCGAGCTGCAAATGTTGCCACACTGGACTTTTCGATGCGTGCACCTTCTCTGACCAGCTCCTGCATATACGTTTTTACTTCCTGCAAAAATCCTTCTGTCAGTGCCACATCCCCCTGCATCGTACAGTAATAGCCGCTGCCGACCGAAAAATGTACACCGACCCGATCAATCTTGCTATTGTCGCCAACCACATGGTAGATCGATTTCAGCATCAGGAGCACCAGGCTTCTGCAGTAGGAATTGTATCCTGCCGGATCTTGTATTGTCAAAAGCTCCAGGTGACAGCCATCGTATGCCTTTTTCCAAAGCTCACGCAGCCGTCCGTCTGCTCTTGCCAGTACGATCGGATACGCTTTTTGCTGTTGAAAGTCTTTGGCAATCTCGATATATTGCGTTCCATACGGATATTCATATGTATTTCCATCTATTATCACCGCGATTTTGTTCTGCTCCATATATGTACCTCCTCTCAAATGAATACAGGCATTCTAATGAGTTATAGTGCTCTCAAAATCTTATATATATACAAAGGGTTCCTTCCAGATCCCCTCCACTTGCACATGCGGGAACTGCTGTTCCAGATATGATCTTATCTGTGCAATAAAAATATGCTCGATCCCATAATGTCCAGCGTCTATCACAAGCATTCCCTGATCTACCGCATCCAGACCGTCATGATGTCCGATATCTCCTGTGATCAGAATGTCAACATTCTTGGCAAGGGAGCAGCCGATCATGCTCTTGCCTGAACCAGGTGAAAGTGCAGCGCGCTCTACCAGCCGCTCCGGATCACCAAACAGTATCACCTTGTCAAGTCCAAATGCTTTTTTGACCTGTTCACAGCAATCTTTCGCTGTTTTCTGCGCATTCAGCCTGCCTGCACAGCCAATCCCATACGGCGTGCCGTCCTCACTGCTGCCTGTTACTTCCAATATCTCTGTGTCTTCCATCTGCATCGCTTTTTCTGCAAGTTCTCTCATCTGGATCACATCATAATTGGTATGCATCGCATAATGTGTGATGCCATGCTCGATCAGATTCAAAACTTTTCGTCCATGCAGATCATCTTCCGTGACATTGCGGATGCCGGAAAGCATCAGCGGATGATGTGTGATCAAAAGCTGTGCCTCCTGTTCGATACACGCTGCGATCACTTCATCTGTGGCATCGAGTGCCACCAGCACTTTTTTCACTTCCCGATCCAGTCTTCCGACCTGAAGCCCCGAATTGTCCCACGACATTGCCATTGATACCGGATATTCTTTTGCCAGTACCGCAATGATATCTCCTGTATTCATTTATTCCTCCTCATAGAGTGCCAGCACTCCTTCGATCATCTCAAGTTCCGTCTCCACCTCTGCCTGACGATGGCGGGAGGCTTCACCTTCCTGTCCTGCAAGTGAATCAAGAATCCGCTGATCCAGCTGCCGTTCCCGCAGCAGATAATCCCGCAGAACCGGGTGTTTCTGTGCGATCAAAAGCGGTCCGCAGCAAAGCTGTGCTTCGCTCATTTTCACGGTTTGCTCAGTCTCACATTTGACAGCCCGCATCATCGGATAAAACTTGCCGTCCTCCAGAATCATTTCTTCTCTTGCAATCTGCCAGCCATTGTCCTCCAGATAGCTTCTGACCTGTCTGATATCAGACTGCGGCTGCAGAATCAGCTCCTGACACTGGTCTGCTACTGCCTGTCCCTCTGTCAGGATGCGAACGGTCAACGGCCCTCCCATTCCCGCTATAATAATACTGTCTGCCTCTCCCGGCTGCACTGCTGCCAGTCCATCCGAAAGCCTGGTCTCAATCTGCTCCTCCAGTCCATACTGTCGAATATGATCCACTGCTTTCTGTAATGGTCCCCGGTTCACATCCCCTGCGATCGCATGGGTAATCTTTCCCTGTTGGGTCAGAAAAATCGGTATGTATCCGTGGTCCGTCCCTACGTCCACGATTCTGCAGCCGGAAGTTACCATATCGGCAACGGCCTCCAGTCGTTTTGAAATCTGCATATATGATAACTCCCTTCTAATCCAGATAGTCACGAAGCTTCCTGCTGCGGCTCGGATGGCGCAGCTTGCGGAGTGCCTTCGCTTCAATCTGTCTGATTCTCTCTCTTGTTACATGAAATTCCCTGCCTACCTCTTCGAGGGTACGCGATTTGCCGTCCTCCAGTCCGAAGCGCAGATACAAAACTCTCCGCTCACGCTCGGTCAAAGTCGATAAAACTTCCACGAGCTGCTCTTTCAAAATGGTGAAAGTTGCTGCCTCCACCGGCACTGGAATACTTTCGTCCTTTATAAAATCTCCCAGATGACTCTCATCTTCTTCTCCGATCGGTGTTTCCAGCGAAACCGGATCCATTGTAAAACCAAGAATTTCCCTTACCTTTTTTTCAGGCATATCCAGATGCTCTGCAAGCTCCGGAATCCCTGGTTCTCTTCCTAATTCCTGCGTCAAACTGCGTGAGGTTCGTATGACACGATTCATTGTCTCTACCATATGCACCGGAATCCGTATCGTCCTGGCCTGATCTGCAATCGCTCTGGTGATCGCCTGGCGGATCCACCAGGTCGCATAAGTACTGAATTTATAACCCTTTTCATGATCAAACTTCTCAACTGCCTTGATCAGACCAAGATTACCCTCCTGGATCAGATCCAGCAGCTGCATGCCTCGTCCTGCGTAGCGTTTGGCAACACTGACTACCAGTCTCAGGTTGGCTTCTGCCAGCCTTGCTCTGGCTGCTTCATCTCCGTTCGCCATGCGGCTTGCCAGTTCAATCTCCTCTGCCTGTGTCAAAAGCGGGATTCGCCCAATCTCTTTCAGATACATGCGCACCGGATCATCAATGCCTACGCCGTCCAGAAGTTCTCCTTCTGTCTCCGGCACGGCAGTTTCTTCCAATTCTTCCAACTCCTCGATTGCCTCATCGGTGAGCAGTTCCTCTTGTTCGTGCTCTGCCATTACAGGGAGCAGTTCGATTCCTTTCTTCTCCAGAAACTCCAGTATCTGCTCCATTTGTTCATCGCTGATCAGCTGTGTTCCAAAAAAATCACAAATTTCTCTGTATTCCAATATATCCTGCTTGGCGTGTGCCAGTTCCAGCAACCCGTCCAGCTTTGTCTGAAGTTCTGAAGTTCCTG
>CAZEPO010000081.1:0-4167 GCA_964514125.1 uncultured Lachnospiraceae bacterium | reverse complement strand
GCGTGTGCCAGTTCCAGCAACCCGTCCAGCTTTGTCTGAAGTTCTGAAGTTCCTGTATTCATTCTGTTCCCTGCCTTTCTGCCTGTTGATAGTTTCTCCGTATTAGAGAGAAATATTCAGTCGGCCAAGCTCCTGAAGCCTTCTTTTTGCATCGACCAGTTTCTGCAGTCCTGCAAGATCCGTCGGATCGAGATCTGCACTGCGCTGCTCAATGCCATGCTCCATTACTTTACGCACGGTGTCTTTGATCGCTTTTTGCTGTTCTTCCGGTGTCTCCACCGGAACCTCTGTATTAAAAATCTGCGCAACAATACGCTGCTGTTCCGTATCAATAAACTGATTCATGATCCTTGCCGGATTCAATTCCTTTTTCTCCAGCTGTTCAAAGAGCATCGATGCCACTTCGTGATACAGTTCATCAGAAAAGTCATCCGGTCTGATATACTTTGAAACTGTCTCATACAGCTTGGGATATTCGCACAGCCATGTCAGGATCAGCCGCTGCGATCTGCGGATTCCGTCATCTTTTTCTCCTCTGACCTGAGTTTTCACTGGCTGTCTGCGCACCGGTGCACCCTGCATCAGCACATTCATGACCATCTTCCGAAGCCCTTCAAAAGAAATCTGATATCTGCCTGTCACCGCCTCGATATAATTTTCCCGCTCGATCTCCAATTCAAATCCAGCAATCTTGCCGGCAACTGCTTGGAAAAACTTTGTTTTGCTCTCCGGGTCCTTCATATCATAGGACTTCTGCATAACAGAAACCTCAAACATAAAGCTGTTCTCCGCCATATCGATCCGATCCTGAAAAGCTTCTGTACCCAATGCCTTGATAAATTCATCCGGATCTTTGTAGGGTTCCATATGAAGCACTTTGGTCGAAACCCCAGCCTCCTTCAGCAGCGGGATCGCACGCAGTGCTGCACGAATCCCTGCCTCATCACTGTCATAGGTCAGCACAACTTCATCGGTATAGCGTTTCAGAAGTGAAGCATGCTGACTGGTCAGTGCTGTTCCAAGTGATGCCACTGCATTTGTAAACCCTGCCTGATGCAAAGAGATCACATCCATATAGCCTTCACAGACCAGCATATTTTTTTTCTTGGAAGTACGTGCAAAATTCAGTCCATACAGATTCCGACTCTTGTCAAAGATCAGCGTCTCCGGTGAATTCAGATATTTCGGCTTGGCATCTCCCATCACACGGCCTCCGAACCCAATCACCTTATTGTTGACGTCCATGATCGGGAACATAACCCGGTTCCAAAACTTGTCATACATGCCATGTTTCTCATTGACCTGCATCAATCCCGATTCCTTCAGCAGCTCGTCCGATACGCCCTGCTTTTTGAAATAGCGGTACAGCGCATCGGAATATGGACTCGCATAGCCAAGACCAAAATGCTTCATCGTCGCATCGGTCAGCTTACGGTTCTGCAGATACTCCAGAGCCTTGGCGCCCTGCGGTGTGCGCAGCTGATAACAGAAATATCTGGCAGCTGTCTTGTTGAGATCCAGCAGTGCACTTTTTTTGTCTCTCTGCTTTCGCGCTTCCTCTGTATACTCCTGCTCAGGAAGAGCAATGCCTGCCCGATCAGCCAAAAATTTGAGTGCCTCCGGAAACGTAAAATTTTCATATTCCATTATAAAGGTAAACACATTGCCGCCTGCTCCGCAGCCGAAGCAATAATACATCTGCTTACCAGGACTCACTGAAAAAGACGGAGATTTTTCATTATGGAATGGGCAAAGTCCAAAATAAGAGCTTCCCTTCCTCTGCAGCTTTACATAGCCTGAGATCACATCTACGATATCACTGCGCATCCGCACTTCTTCTACAATCTCATCAGAATAATACATCTTTTCCCTCCTGCATGATCATTCCTTCAGGTATGCCATGCGTTTGGAACAAACAGTTCCGTATATTTTTTGATCGAGTAGGAATCAGTCATGCCTGCAATATAATCACAAACAACGCGTTCCTTCGCCTCGCCTTTTTCTTCCATCAGCCTCTGGTATTCCATCGGCATCAGCTGTGGCTCTGCCACATAAAACTTATACAGCTCCTGTACCATGCGGATCGCTTTTGCTTCTTCCTGTCTGGTACTTGGATGACGATAGACCTGTGCAAACATAAAGGTGCGCAAGTCCTGCATTGCCTCAGCCATCTCCGGTGACATCTGGATCACTGCCCTGTCTTCGCTGTTCTGTACGACATCATGGATCAATGCATTCAGACGCTTGCGCGACGTATCTCCGATCAAAGCCCGGATCTCAGCCGGAATGTCGGATTCCTCCAGAATGCCTGCGCGATGTGCATCGTCAATGTCATGATTCAGATAAGCAATCTTGTCACAGAGCCGTACAATCTGTCCCTCCAGTGTCTGAGGATGTCCCACAGTCCGATGATTCCGGATTCCATCACGCACCTCCCAGGTCAGATTCAGCCCTTCTCCCTTCTTTTCAAGAAGATCCACAACCCGGACACTCTGTTCATAATGGGCAAATCCAAACGGGCAGACTTCGTTGAGCGCCCGCTCCCCCGCATGTCCAAACGGAGTATGTCCAAGATCATGTCCCAGCGCGATCGCATCTGCCAGATCCTCGTTGAGCCGCAATGCTTTGGCGATCGTGCGTGCCAGCTGTGATACCTCAAGTGTGTGCGTCAGACGGGTTCTGTAATGATCCCCTTCCGGAATCAGAAATACCTGCGTCTTCTGCTTCAGCCGCCGAAATGATTTGCAGTGCAGAATCCTGTCCCTGTCACGTTGATACTCCGTTCTGATGTCACACGGAACCTCCGGCCGCTTTCTTCCTTTTGAATATCTGCTGAAGGAAGCAAACTGGCTGAAGATCCGAAGTTCCTGTTCTTCCGTCTTTTCACGAATCGTCATACATCCTCCTTTTATAGATTATATTCTATCCTTGTCCTATTTTACCATTCTTTTTTGCATATTTTTTGATTTTTTTAAAATTTCACAAACTTTTCTGCCGAAACGTATAAATTTTCCAGTTTTGTCCGTCGGATATGATCTGTACAGCCCCACTCTCCATCGTCTGAATGACAGATATACCGCTTTGATTCAATCGTTCCAGTGTTTCCTTTGCCGGATGTCCATAGCTGTTGTCCTTTCCGCACGAAATAACAGCTGCTTTTGGCATTACTTTTTCCAAAAATGACGCAGAGGAAGCATTTTTTGATCCGTGATGTCCTGCTTTCAAAACATCAGCGTCAAGACTGATCTGCTGCTTTTGTGCCAATTCTGTCAGTCTGTTTTCTGCCTCACCTTCCAAATCTCCGGTAAAAAGCATCCGAAATGTCCCGTACTGCACCATTAGAACCATTGAATCCTGATTGGAATCTCCGGTCAGTGTTTCCTGATTCGGTGCAAGACATTGGATCTGCCATCTTCTTTTTCGGCTGTCCGCTTTCTGCTGCTCTGCCGATTCAGGCTGTTGATACCTATCCGCTGCAGCAATCTGATCTCCTGCTTCCATAAAAAGAACCTTGATTCCATTTTGTTTTGCAAGCTTTATCAGCTCTGCAAAATCCTCTGATTGGCCGCACTTTGGAAGCACAAGATTCTTCAATGTGATCCCATGTACATTTCTGCCATCATATCTACACTCATACTCCTGCAGATACTGAAGGATTCCATTCACATGGTCCTGATCTGCATGGGAGAGAAACACATAATCCAGCGTCTGTACTCCATAATATTTCAGAACTGACTCTGCTCGGTAGTTCCATAGTTCCCGCACCGATGAGCTTCCGCAGTCGACCAAGCAATCGGTACCGCCCGGTAACCGAACAAGCGCACCGTCCCCTTGTCCTACATCAAGGCTGATGATCTCCAGCTGCTCCTGTCTGTGTCCGGTCATCAGCACACTGCCAACTACCAAAACCATGCCCCAGATCAAAAGACTGCCGGTTCGGGCTCTCTTCGGCTTTTTCTTCCAGATTCTCCAGAGATATTTGCCTGCCAGAACTGCAATCACCAACAAAGTATAATACAGTATGATCTGATACCATTCTGGTCTGCCAGCCACCCAGACAGCTCCTGGCAGTTTCTGCTGCTGTTCGCACAAAAAATCAAAAAACTGCAGCAGATACTGCACTGGTGCTCCCAAAAATACACCCAAAGACTGACTGAGCAAGCCTGC
>CAZEPO010000080.1:6958-8782 GCA_964514125.1 uncultured Lachnospiraceae bacterium | reverse complement strand
AGAACCGATCTGATCGGAAGAACCAAGAGAAGCATCGATGGCGATTACAGGGCTGTCCGGGTGCTTCTTTTTTATTGCTGCATTGATCTGAGCGAGATTCAAAGCGTGTGCGGGTTCCTGCAGTGTGCCGTAAACAGCAGCATGTCCGGCACATTTTTTTTGCAGGAGCGAACCGGTCAGCGGACCGAGGCTGTCGCCGAGGATACGGTCTGTGCCGATACAGAGGATGACAGGGGATGTAGAGAGGTTAGGATAATACAGCAGACGGTACAGCCGTTCTGCTGTGAGCAGGAAGTTAGACATACACAGGCTCCATTCTGCAGATGCAATCAATAGTTTTGGTTTTTTCATTTTACCCATGCACAAAGAAAAATATACAGGAAATTTTTTTGCTTTTTGTCCATGAAACACTAAATTCTGCATAAAGTATATGGTAAGGTAGTATCGCTGCAGAATGAAAAGGAGTGATAGGAGTATGGGCAAAGAACTGGTCTTGCCGAAAAACATACGCCAGATAGGTGACATACAGGGAAAGGAAAAGATTTTTCTGGAAGACTATGTCATGACCTACATAAAGAAAAAGGAAAAGCAGGAGGCGGAAGGGTATCTGGGTATTTTCCTTGGGGAACGAAAGGAAAAAGAGGATATTACCTATGTGTTTATCAGAGGAATTCTGGAGGTTCCGGCAGTCAGGACTGCAGATGATGAGGGGAATGATAGGCATTGGAAAGTCCGTCCGGCAGATGATAAAAAAGCTGAGCGAGGGATATCAAGAGAAGCAAAGGTGTACGAGAAAAAGAATAATGTTGGATATGAAGGGGAGGAAAGCAACGAACAAAAGCAGGAAAAAAATACCGCTGCATGGATGGATCAGATGGAAGAGGCATACCAGGAATATTTTCCGGACAGTTCGGTGCAGGGCTGCTGCGTCATAGGAGCGTATCCGACCGAACGGATGCGGACGCTGCTGGATGCGCTTCCGGAGGCCGGTGGTCTGATCTACCATCTGCAGGAGCAGGAGGAGACCCTTTATCAGATTGAGAACGGCAGATATCGTCCGATCAGGGGATACTTTGTGTTCTATGAACAAAATCGAACTATGCAGGAATATATGGCAGGTGTATTTCAGGAAGACCGTGTGGAAAAGGAAGGAGTTTCAGATAAAGCGATCCGCAGCTTCCGTAAGAAGGTAAAAGAAAAGAGTATACAGAAAAACACCAGTATGCTGAAGCTGGCCAGTTCGTTTTTTGTTGTAACGGTGCTGGCGATCGGTGTGATCGTGGTCAACCGGATCGAGGACATCCGCAATGTGCAAAGTACTGTCAGCTCGGGTGATACCACAGCAGAAAATGAAATCCTTTATATAGAAGATCTGCCGGAAGAGACAGCGATAAGCGGAACGGAAGGAACAGTGGATGACAGCTACAAACCGGCACAGGCAGTTTCAGCAAATTCCAGTGCGGCAGATGGCGATACAGCCAAAACAGGTGCGGAGTCAGACATGACAGCCCAAAGTGTATCAGCAGAAGCCGAAACAGCTAAAATAGGCGAGGTGCCAGATACGACAGCACAAAATGCATTAGTAGATACCGATGCAGAAAATGGTGATACAGCCAAAACAGAAGCAGTATCGGACTTTGCAGTGCAGGGCACGGCAGCAGATGCCGGAAGTCAGCAGAATGATCTTGCCGGTTCCGATGCTTTCTGGGATGAGACAACCGATACGGAAGCAGTTCAGGAAGCAGCGTCTATGCGCCAGCTGCAGGCAGCCTATGTGATCCGGGAGGGAGATACACTGGCAGAGATCTGCAGTCAGTATTACGG
>CAZEPO010000080.1:2108-6858 GCA_964514125.1 uncultured Lachnospiraceae bacterium | reverse complement strand
TATGGATAAAGATAAATTGACGAAGCTTTCAGAGACACTCCGGGATAAGCTGGAATTTCTGAAGCAGGAAGAAGATTTTGAAGAAGAACTTCAGGTTGAAGAAAAGCCGCTTTCTTCCGGTGAGGAATTGAAAAAAGACTTGCCGGAAGGAGACTTAAAGCAGAAGCTGGAGCAGAACCGGATCCGAAAATTTCGGATGCGTGCAGCGGCAGCTTCCCTTGCAGCCGTCGTTGTGATGGCTTTTTTCCTTTATAACAAACTTTATACGTTCACTGACTATGTAATTGCAGAATCGATTGACAATACAGCAGCATCCGGCAGCAAGTATGTATCGGTAGGCAAAAATCTCTACCGTTACAATTCGGACGGTGTTTCCTGTGTGACCAGAGACAATGAGATGCTCTGGAGCATCACTTACAATATGCAGGCGCCGATCGTGGATCTCTGCGGTGAAACGATGGTGATCGCAGAGCAGCAGGGCTCACAGATCTATGTTGTGAATCAGAATGGGCTGGTCGGCAGCTTTGAGTCGGTACTTCCGATTCTCAAGGTGCGTGTGTCGGAGCAGGGCGTTGTGGCGGCGGTTCTGCAGGAAGACGATGTGACCTGGGTGAATCTGTACAAGGCGGACGGCACAGCGATCGCCAATGATAAGACGACAGTAGGAGAATCTGGTTATCCGCTGGATATCGATCTCTCACCGAACGGCGAAAAGCTGGCGGTGTCATATCTCGGCGTCAGCAAAGGGAATATGAACAGCAATGTGGTCTTTTATCATTTTGGAGCGGCTGGTCAGTCGGAGAAGGACAATATTGTCAGCAGTACTTCCTTTGCAGGTCTTGTGGTTCCGGAGATCTACTTCAACAGCAATTCCGAAGCGGTGGCAGTCAAAGACAACGGTTTTGTGGTTTTTGAGGGCAAGGATGCACCGAAGCAGGTCGTAGAGGTGAATTTTGAAGAGGAGATCGTAAGTGCATTTCACGATGAAAACAGGATTGGGTTCCTGTTTAGCAGTGAAGCAGAGGGATATCGTTATCGGATGGAGCTTTATACCTATCAGGGCAGAAAAAAGACCACACGGCAGATCAGTGCTGATTTTGACAAGATAAAGATCGAGAATGAGCAGATTCTGATGTATGGAGATAAAAATTGTGATATCTTCACGCTGTCCGGTCAGAAACGCTTCTCATCTGCTTACGAAAAAGACATCGAAGAACTTTTCTATTTCTCCGAATACCGCAAATATCTGGTGATCACAGATGACAGCTTTGACCGGATTCGGATCAGTTAGGAGGACAGTATATGAATTTGCTTGAGATAATCGTTCTGATCCTGCTTCTGTGTATGGCGGTCAGCGGTTTTCGCAAAGGCTTTGTCAAAAAGCTTGCATCGATGGTATCACTGTTTTTGTCAATCGTACTGGTTTCTGTCAGCCTGCCGTATGTGACAGAGTTTTTGAAAACAAATACGCCGGTTTACGAGCTGATCGTGGATCAGTGCGACCAGCTGATCGCGGAGGAGGCTGCAGAGACTGTGACTGCATCCACCGGCAAGAAGGCAGAGAATACCAATGATTTTCGCAGTATGGGGACGGATCTGCTGGCGCAGATCGGCAGGATCGAGCAGATGGAGCTGATCGAAACACTTCCGCTTCCGGATTATATGAAGGAGATGCTGCAGGATTACAACAATGCGGAAGGATATAAGACGCTGGCGGTATCGACCTTCCGAGACTATGTGACGCATCTGATCGCGGATATTATTTTGAATGTAGCTGCGTTTATCGTGTCCGTGGTGCTTGTGCAGCTGGTACTGTGGCTGGTGATCACGGTGCTGAACATTTTGGCGAAGATACCGGTGATCCGGTTCGTGAATCGTATGGCCGGTCTGGCGCTTGGTCTTGTGCAGGCGCTGATCCTGATCTGGTTCTTATTCCTGATTCTCTCTCTGTTCGCCGGAACCGGGCCTGGTATGTACCTCATGTCACTGGTGCGCGAAAGCCAATATCTGTATGAATTATATGATGCCAACCTGTTTATGCGGGTGGTACTTGGTGCAATGCCTCTCTGAAAAAGGGAGGCATTTTTTAATACTCGACAATCTTAGCTGGATTGATGTTTGAATCAAGTGAAAAAGTTTGTTAGAATAAGCTTGAAATAAATTGTAAATGATGATAACAGGGGCTCAATGCCCGTAAAATACAAAACATAGGGGGAAAGATCAATGAATCTGAATTTAAGACCAGCTAATGAATGTAAATATGATGCAGTATCTCTCGGAGAGGTTATGCTCCGTCTGGATCCGGGCGAGGGAAGAATCCGTACAGCACGCAGCTTCCGTGCATGGGAAGGCGGCGGAGAGTACAATGTAGTTCGTGGACTTCGCAGATGCTTCAAGCTGAATACAGCTGTGATCACAGCTTTTGCAGACAACGAAGTAGGTATGCTGATGGAGGACTTTATCCTTCAGGGCGGCGTAGATACTTCTCTGATCAAATGGATGCCGACAGATGGTATCGGCCGTGTATGCCGTAACGGTATCAACTTTACAGAGCGCGGATTTGGTATCCGTGGTGCAGTAGGATGCTCTGACCGTGCAAACACTGCTATCTCCAAGGCAACACCGGCAGATTTTGATTTTGATTATATCTTTGGCGAGCTGGGTGTTCGCTGGCTGCATACAGGCGGTATCTATGCTGCACTTTCTGAGCAGGCATGTGAGACTGCGATCGCAGCATGCAAGGCTGCTAAGAAATACGGCACAATCGTATCTTATGACCTGAACTACCGTCCGTCCATGTGGAGTGCGATCGGCGGCAAGGAAAAGGCACAGGAAGTCAACAAAGAGATCGCAAAATACGTTGACGTTATGATCGGTAACGAGGAAGATTTCACTGCTTGTCTTGGATTTGAGATCGAAGGCAATGACGAGAACCTCAAAGAACTGAACCTTGACGGCTACAAGAAGATGATCAACGAGGCTGCAAAGGCTTACCCGAACTTCAAGGCAGTAGCTACAACACTGCGCGAGGTAAAAACAGCTACTGTCAATGATTGGAGCGCAATCTGCTGGGCAGACGGCGAGGTTTACAAGGCAAAAGACTACAAGGGCCTGGAGATCATGGACCGTGTAGGCGGCGGCGATTCCTTCGCATCTGGTCTGATCTACGGTCTGATGACCACAGAGAACGCAGAGCTGGCTGTTAACTACGGTGCAGCACACGGTGCACTGGCAATGACTACACCGGGTGATACCACAATGGCAAGCAAAAAAGAAGTAGAAGCAATCATGGGCGGAGCAGGAGCTCGTGTACAGCGCTAATTAAAACAAATGAGAATCGATTCCCCACTGTCTGTATGCGCAGGCGGTGGGGAATTTTTGTAAACACACATTTTTCACAGAAAGTACACGGATCTTCCACGCAGATTCTTTATAGTAGTATGCAGACAGGCTCTAGAGAAAATGTGGACAGAGATGTTGAATCAAACCGGACAGAGTGGATAACCTGCTCTGATTTTATAGAAATGGTGGATAAGTATATGAGAAAAAAAGAATTGTGGAAAATGAGTGCAGCAGCACTGAGTGCGGCAATGGTACTTGCATCAACGGGGGCGGCGCTGGCAGAGGAGCAGACCGAAGCGGCAGCGACAGAGTCAGTACAGGAGACTGGAGAACAAAGCGACGAGACGAGGATTGAACTTTCTGATGACGGTATTCTGGTCAACGGTGAAGCGGTTTCGGAGGGTCCGGAAGCGGCAGTCTATACAGGCGCTGAGATTGTTTATTATAAGGCGGGTCAGGGAAGCACCTACGGAGCCGGAGACGAATCGGATGAGCATGCAGCAGAGGAGGCTGCAGAGCATACGGTTTTGACGATCACTCAGCCAGGTACCTATCGGGTCAGCGGTACACTTTCAAAGGGACAGATTGCAGTCGATCTCGGCGAAGAATCCAGAGAAGATGAAAATGCAGTGGTCAGTCTGATCCTGGACGAAGCGGAGATCAGCTGCAGTGTGGCGCCGGCGATTGTTGTCTACAATGCATATGAGTGCAGCAGTGATGAGACCGAAACAGCAGAGAAGGATGTGGACACGAGTGAAGCTGGCTTCAATCTGATCCTTGCAGACGGCAGCAGCAACCTCGTCAATGGTTCTCATGTGGCCAAAATCTACAAAGAGGGTACGACGCAGGAGGATGTAGACGCTGGCAAGGCGAAGAAACAATGGAAATTTGACGGAACGATCGATTCTCTGGTATCGATGAATATCAGCGGTGAGACAGCAGGCGATGGTATACTGAAGGTTGTTGCAGACAATGAAGGAATTTCTTCTGCGCTGCATATGACGATCAACAGCGGAGAGATTTCGATCCTGGCAGCTGATGATTCGATCAATACCAGTGAGGATGGAGTTTCTGTGCTGACGGTCAATGGCGGTACACTACTCTGTGATTCTTCCGCAGGTGCGGAGGGTGATGGAATAGATTCCAATGGCTGGATCGTGATCAACGGCGGTACCGTGATTGCAGCAGCCAACAGCCATAGTATGGACAGCGGACTGGATTCAGACCTCGGTATCTATATCAATGGCGGCACAGTACTCGGCAGCGGCAATATGTACGATGCAGTGTCTACAGAGTCTGCACAGACACATATAGTATTGAATTTCACGGAGACTGTGGCTGGCGGCGAGTTTTTGATGCTGAAGGACAGCGAGGATGAACCGGTTGTGGCATTCAGTCCGGCGAATGA
>CAZEPO010000080.1:0-2008 GCA_964514125.1 uncultured Lachnospiraceae bacterium | reverse complement strand
GAGCCGAGTACAGTCTTTGGCCTTACAGCAGGTCAGAACATATTTGCACAGATTCAGGAAGAGCAATAGACAAAAGAAAATCAGCACCGTCCCGTTACAGGGAGCCGGTGCTGATTTTTTGGTCCATGCTTCCGCTGCGAAAGCCTTCCAGATCCAGTGTGATATAGGAAAAACCGAGTTTTTTCAGTTCTGATAAGATTGTTTCCCGCTGAGCGAGCAGCTGTTCAAATTCGTCACAGTTGATCTCGATCCGGAGAATCGGTTCGTGATAGCGCAGACGTACGTTATAAAAACCCCTGTTTCGGAGAAGCGTTTCACCCTCATGGATCCGTGCCAGCAGTGTGCGGTCGAGATAAGCGCCGTAGGGCAGCCGTGTTGCCAGACAGGGAGTGGATGGGACGGACGCAGTCGGCAGACCGACCAGAGCGGAAATCGCACGGACTTCTGACTTGGTGATGCCAAGCTCCAGCAGTGGGCTTTTGATCTGCAGCTCCTGAAGCACCTTCATGCCGGGACGGTATTCGTGTTCATCGTCCTTGTTGGTACCGTCAAATACAGCCTGACAGCCGTGGAAGGCGGCCAGTTCTTTGAGTTGTGAGAACAGCAGATGCTTGCACAGATAACAGCGATTGACCGGATTTTGGAGAATCTCCGGATTCTGAAATTCATCCACCTGAATGATCTTCGGTTCGGCACCGAGCTTTTGCGCGAGCGCGTATGCCTGTTCGGTGTCGGAGTGCGGATGCAGCTGTGTTTCCAGAATGACAGCGAATACCGGTTTGGGCTGCACTGCATCCACTGCCGCTTTCAGCAGCAGTGTACTGTCCACGCCGCCGGAATAGGCAATGCAGATTCCTGCATTTGCGTAAGACTTGAAATAGGCTTTCAGCTGCTCGTATTTTTGAGCGGTCGTCATGGCTTGAACAGCAGACATAAGAAACCTCCTGATAAAGAAAAGATTGGATTTATTTTATCACAGACAGCCGCTTTTTAGCCAGTCCTTTTGCGAAGATCAGAAAATAGAAAATAAGGCAGATAAATTGAAAAAGAAGGACAAGTGTCCTTTTGAAAATGGGAAAAAACAGCTACAATACAGACAGTAGCAAATGGAATGCAAATGGGAATGAGGTAAAAACGATGTATAAAAAATTGATGACATGTTTGGAGAGTGTAAGAGCAAAAATTGATTTCCAGCCGGAGATTGGTCTGATCCTTGGATCAGGACTTGGTGATTATGCAGATGAGATCCGCATCGAGCAGACAATCGATTATACAGAGATCGAAGGATTTCCGGTATCGACTGTAAAAGGTCATAAAGGACGTTTCGTATTCGGTTATGTAGATGAAGTTCCGGTTGTGATCATGCAGGGACGTGTACACTACTATGAAGGATACCAGATGTCAGATGTAGTTCTGCCGACACGTTTGATGGGACTGCTCGGAGCAAAGAAGATCTTCCTGACCAATGCAGCAGGCGGTGTCAATGAGACATTCCAGCCGGGTGATTTTATGATGATCACAGATCATATTACAACTGGTGTGCCGAGTCCGCTGATCGGACCGAATCTGGAAGAGCTTGGAACCAGATTTCCGGATATGAGTGAGGTATATACAAAGAGTCTTCAGGATGTGATCCGCAATGCAGCAAACGAATGTGGAATCACGCTGAAGGAAGGCGTTTATGTTCAGCTGACAGGACCGGCTTATGAGACACCGGCAGAGATTCGCATGGTAAGAGGCTGGGGCGGAGATGCAGTCGGTATGAGTACTGCAGTAGAAGCATTGGCAGCATGTCATATGGGCCTTCAGGTATGCGGTATTTCCTGTATTACAAACCTGGCAGCAGGTATGTCCAATGAGCAGCTGAACCACAAAGAGGTTCAGGAGACAGCTGACCGTGTATCAAGAGATTTCAAAAAACTGGTGACAAAGATCATCACAACAATGTAAGGTTAAAAACGAAAGGAGAACTATTATGAGTACAGCAATGTTAATCGAAATATATGGT
>CAZEPO010000079.1:7331-8784 GCA_964514125.1 uncultured Lachnospiraceae bacterium | reverse complement strand
AAGGGCATGAGGAATATACTTCCAAGTCAAGGCTGTGCTGTCTATCGCAGACTCCAAATACATACCTGCCAACAACTGTCATTATAAGGCAAATTTATTTTTTGCAACTGCATTGAAAGATATGCAAAATATACATACAAATCACTACATAGACAGCCAAGAACAAAAATAAAAATACTTCCTGCTGACCTATGAAGAAGTACTAAAAGTCTTACTTCAGCAGATATATGCGTAAAGAAAATAAGAACATTTGTCTGAAGCGTCTTTGACGCTGAGTTATGTTCTTGTTTTCTTGCTCTTAGCATATATCTGTTGGAGTATTAGACTTTCTTGTACTTCTGAATCTGTCAGACAGGAAGTATTTTTATTTTCGTTCTTGGCGTCCTATCCTAGTTAAATAGTGTATTCTTATTCACAATCCATGTACTGCTCCAGCAGTTGATCTACGATCAGGCTTTGGGCGTAGGTTTCCTCCACTTTGCCCCCCTCGGCCAGCAGATGATTCAGCTTCTGTCTTTCTTCTTCGATGTTTTTTCTGAGTAATTCCTTCTTTGTCATCTTCTACGTCCTTTCTGTTTTCTTTTTTCTGTGACCAGGAGCACTGCCGAAAGCAGCACCAATACTCCCGAAAGCAACTGTGAAACCGGAAGCTGCGTGCCAGGAATCAACAGCTGATCCGTCCGAAGCCCCTCGATCCAAACTCTTCCGCTTCCATACAGAAGCAGATAAAACAGTACGACCATGCCGCTGAATCGCTCTCTAACCCGAAAAGTCAGCACGAGCAGAATCAGCAAAACCCCCAGATTCCAAAGTGATTCATACAGAAATGTGGGGTGTACCTGCACATAGACAACTTGATCGATCACCTGCTGATGATCCAGCATCTGCTGGGTAACTTCATCGATTCGCAGGTCATTCAGCGGGAGCTGCATTGCCAAAAGGCTGTCAGTGTATCCACCGAATGCCTCCCTGTTGAAAAAATTTCCCCAGCGGCCTAACATCTGTCCCCATACAAGACCGATACATGCGGTGTCAAGCACGACACGAACATTCATCTTTCGTATATGACAAAACAATATCGCCGTTAGGATACCGCCTGCAATACCACCATAAATTGCCAGACCGCCTTGTCTGATATTCACAATCTCGGCGATATGGCTGCGGTAATAATCCCAAGAAAAAACTACATAATAAATCCGAGCACAGATCACAGAGACTGCAATGGCCCAGATACCGAGATCAAAATAGTCATCGCCCTTTTGTCCCGTCTTGTCAGCGATCTTCATGACCAGAAAAATTCCTGTCATCATCGCCGCCGCCAGCACGATTCCATAGCAGGCAATATCCAGTCCGCCTATCTGAAACCAGCGCGGAACATGCTCCAGCGTGATACCCAGATGTGGAAATCGAATCGTACCAACCATAGCTTTCTCCTTTCATTCGCACTCCGCTT
>CAZEPO010000079.1:0-7231 GCA_964514125.1 uncultured Lachnospiraceae bacterium | reverse complement strand
TGCTCATGATGTCCGCTCGTCAAATCCTCAGAATTTCAGATAAATCTGAAATTCTGGCACTTGACTCACTGGTTTCACACGTTAAATCTAAACAAAATCACATCGCCGTCTTTGACAACGTACTCTTTGCCTTCAAGACGTACCAGGCCTTTTTCCTTCGCTGCTGCATAGGTTCCGCAGTCCAGCAGATCCTGATAGTTGACTACCTCTGCACGGATGAAGCCGCGTTCAAAATCGGAATGGATCTTGCCGGCTGCCTGCGGTGCTTTGGTTCCTTTTTTGATTGTCCATGCACGAGTCTCTGTCTCACCTGCAGTCAGATAACTCAGCAGTCCAAGCAGAGAATAGCTTGCCTTAATCAGTTTCTCCAATCCGGACTCTTTCAATCCAAGATCTTCGAGGAACATCTGCTTCTCATCATCTTCCAGTTCTGCAATCTCCTGCTCAATCTGTGCACAAATTACAAATACTTCGCTTCCGGTCGCTGCTGCGAATTTGCGGACCTCGCCTACATATTCGTTGGAAGCACCGTCATCTGCGAGATCATCCTCTGCTACATTGGCAGCAAAGATGACCGGTTTGCCTGTCAGCAGGTTGTAGTCTGCCAGCCATGCCTGTTCATCCTCATCCTCTGTCTCAAATGTGATCGCCATCTTTTCATCTTCCAGATGTGCTTTCAGCTTTTCAAGCAGCTCCAGCTCCTTCGCCTGTGTCTTGTCGTTTCTTGCAGCACGGGCTACTTTGGAAATACGGCGTTCCAGAATCTCAAGGTCTGAGAAGATCAGCTCGAGATTGATCGTCTCAATATCACGGACCGGGTTGACAGAACCATCGACATGTACCACATTTGTATCTTCGAAGCAGCGTACTACATGTACGATCGCATCTACTTCACGGATATTGGCAAGGAACTGATTGCCAAGTCCTTCGCCCTTGGATGCGCCCTTAACGAGTCCGGCAATATCTACGAATTCGATCACTGCCGGTGTAGTCTTGGCAGAATGGTATAAATCAGTCAGCAGTTTCAGTCTCTCATCCGGGACTGCTACGACACCCACATTCGGGTCGATCGTACAGAACGGATAGTTCGCTGATTCTGCTCCTGCTTTTGTCAGCGAATTAAATAATGTACTTTTTCCTACGTTCGGTAATCCTACAATACCAAGCTTCATAGTTTATCTCTCCTCTTTATTTGTGACACAACATAACGGAAACAGTATCTGTCTCAGTCATAAATCGTACCTTTTTTTCATCATCTTTCAGCAAGTCACAGTTTAGCACATAAAATGACAAGAAACAATAGCTTCTGCCAGAAACAAATCGACACTTTTTGCATTTTCGCCTGTTTTCGACACAAAAAAGCACCGGAGCTTTTCCGGTACTTTTTTATTTTTTGCCTGAATTCAACATTTTTGCCTGCTTTTCAGAAATTCTCTCTGCTGCAGATCTTGTCGAAAACTTTTCCTGTCGAATCGTATGAATTGAGCTGTTACAAACAGGAATATGTTTTGTATTCGTCCATCACAGCCAAATAGCGTTTTGCATTCTCTGCGGAATGCTCACCAAATACTGCGGAGCCCGCCACACATACATTGGCACCTGCTTCCAGTACAGTGCGGATTGTGGAATCGTTGATTCCGCCGTCTACCTCAATATCCAGATCCAGTCCAAGCTCCAGTGCACGCTTTCTCAGTGTACGGATTTTGTCTGTCATAGCCGGAATATATTTCTGGCCGCCGAATCCCGGATTAACCGTCATGAGCAGTACCATATCCAATTCCGGAAGCACGTAATCCAGAACAGAAAGCGGAGTTGCCGGGTTCAGTGCCACTGCTGCCTTCACTCCATGATCTTTGATATTCTGGATACTTCTGTGCAGATGTTTGGTAGACTCTGCATGAACAGTGATCATATCTGCACCGCATTTTACAAATGTTTCCACATAGCGATCCGGATCTTCGATCATCAGATGCACATCAAACACACAGTCTGTCAGGCTGCGGATGGATGAGATTACCGGCATACCAAAAGAAATGCTCGGAACAAACATTCCATCCATAACATCGATGTGGAGATACTGTACCCCTGCATCGGTCACTGTTTTGATCTCTTCTCCGAGCTTTTTAAAATCTGCCGCCAGAATTGACGGTGCCAGATAATTTTTTCTTTCCATATATAACTTCCTCTTTCCGAAGCTTTCCTCTCATGAAAACTCCTAATATTTCTTTTTGTTCTTTAACTCTTCTGCCAACAATGTATAATTCTCGTATCGAGACGCATGAATTTTGCCTTCCTGAAGAGCTTCCTTCACCGCACAGTCCGGTTCACTGATATGCATACATCCCTGAAATCTGCAGTACGGCTCATACGCCGCAAACTCCGGAAAATAATCCCGCAGTTCCTCATAAGCGATATCCTGCAGATACAGAGAACTAAAGCCCGGTGTATCCAAAAAGTAGGAAGCCGCTCCGCCCTCATCCGTATGCTCCATGCGCGGCAGAACCATGAGTTCCGTATGTCTTGTCGTATGTCGGCCGCGGTCTATCTTGCGGCTGACTTCTCCTACTTCCATCTGGATTTCTGACTGCAGTACATTCGTCAGCGAGGATTTGCCGACTCCGGACGGACCTGCTACGATTGTTGTCTTGCCGTCCAGCAGCCGCCTTATCTCTTCCACACCTTCGTTCTGTGCTACGCTGAGGAAGCACAGCCGGCATCCGCAGTCCGCATAGATGCGTTTCAGTTCTTCAATCTGACTGTCATCCGTCAGGTCTGTTTTGTTGAAGCAGACGATCACCGGAATCTGCTGCTGCTCCATAGAGATCAGGAACCGATCCAGCAGATTCAGATTCGGCGCCGGACTAGCTACTGCAAAAACAACCAGCGCCTGATCTACATTTGCTGCCGCCGGACGGATCAGCGAATTCTTCCGCGGAAGCAGCACATCCACATTGCCTGTCTGCTTCTCCTCATCCAGAATCGAGATCTCCACATTGTCTCCAACCAACGGTTTTACTTTATCTTTTCGGAAGATTCCTTTGGCGCGGCATTCATAGATCTTACCGTCATCCGCATGTACATAATAGAATCCTCCGATTCCTTTTGTGATTTTTCCCTGCATGTATTCCCCTTGTCTGACTGCTGCCAAACGCATCGGTCAGACCCTTCTTTTTTATCCGGCTGTTTTCGTAAATGAAATACCCGGATATTCAATCTTACTTGTGACCTCACCGCTCGTGCTGTCCAGCAGATAAATATAAGCCGTACCGGTGTCCACACCCGATGCCCCTTGTACCGTCAAACGATACGGGAAGGAAGTCGTTCCTTCGAAGATCGTACTCTCTACGCCATTCTGCACCAGTGTGATCCGAACTGCCTGTCCGCTGTAACCCGACGGCTCCACCAGCTGCGCATCACATTTCCAGATTCCGTCTGCTCCATTCTGGATCTGAACAACTCCATCTTCTGATCCAACGGCACCCTGTACTGCTGTTCCGGAAGTGTCAGGTCCTGTACTGATCACGATCGTCACAGTACCACCTCTCGGAATCTGTTCAGATGCATCCGGACTCTGACTCACGATCAGACCCTGTGCGATCGTGTCGCTCGGTGCATATTGGTAATCACCGATCAGTCCGAGCATATCCAGAGCTTCCTCTGCACGCTCCTGCGTATATCCGGTCAAACTCCAAAGCTGTACATAAGAAACCGGTTCTGTCTCCGCCTGTGCTCCCTGGCTGATATACAAGGTCACCGTATCTCCTTTTTTGACGGAAGCACCTGCCGACGGAACTGTGGATACAACATATCCGGATGCTACCGTGTCACTGAATGTATTTTCAATCTTGTACTGAAGTTCCTGTGTCAAAAGAAATGCCTGTGCCTGATTCTGGTCTACATTGCTCAGATCAGAGAGTACAAATGTTGCTGCTTCTGTCTGCTTCGGTGCCTCTGTCAGCGCCTCTGTCTCCGTCTGCTGCTCTGTCTGTGCATCTGTCTCGGTTTCTGACATCTGTTCTGTCGTTACGTTTGCTTTATTGGCTTTTTTGCCAAAGTTGAAAATGCCAAATGCATTGGCAAGCAGTGCAAGAAATACACAGCCAATAATAACTGCCACAAGAATACCGCCGACCGTCACGATTTTTTCGAGCTTTGGATTCAGCCCAACCTCTGTATCATCCTCATCGTCATCCACAAAACGTGCCATTTCCCGATGCGGTGCCGGCGTCTCATCCATCCGATAACCGCCTTCGCGCCGGCCGTCATGAATCGCATAGTCATCCGGATTCTCATAGGCATCATAGTACGGATCATATTCCTTCATCGGATCCATTGCATCTGAATCAAATCCCCGTCCTGTATCCAATCCGTCGCTGCGTCCCGGATTGACACCTTGGAACTGACTCTTCTGATAATAGCTGCCTGGCTGATATGCACGATTTGGCTGCTGATTGTTTTCTTTTTCCAGCTCGTGAAGTGCCGCTGCAGCTCCTGTATCCATCGTTTCATCATATGCAGGCATTGCTTTCTGCTCTGCATTGATCTGGCTGACCTCATCCTTGGACATGATGATCGTCTGAGAGGTTCGATCCGGTATCTGCTGTACAACAAAATCCCCATCCGGATTGACCAGTGATTCCCGCAGATCATGGATCAGATCTGTCATATTGGAATATCTGCGATCCGGGCTCTTCTGTGTACATTTGATCACAATTTGATTTGTGCTGTGCGGCACCTCCGGCACCATCTCCTTCGGTCCCGGCAGTTCCTCCTGCAGATGGCGGATTGCTACTGCCACTGCGGTATCCCCATCAAACGGCACCTTGCCTGTCAGCATTTCATACATCGTGATACCAAGCGAATAGATATCACTCTTTTCGTCACTGTAGCCGCCTCTCGACTGCTCCGGCGAACTGTAGTGTACAGATCCCATCACACCGGAATTGATCGTCTGAGAAGACGTCGCACGGGCGATTCCGAAATCTGCTACCTTTACTTTGCCATCTGTAGAAATAATGATGTTCTGCGGTTTGACATCCCGGTGAACGATTCCATTATTGTGTGCTGCTTCCAGTCCTGCAGAAATCTGAAGCGCAATGCTGGTTGCTTCACGCACAGAAAGGCGTCCTTTGTTGTTGATATAATCCTTCAGCGTAATACCTTCCACCAGCTCCATTACAATATACTGAAGTCCGGCCTCATCCCCTACGTCATAGACATTTACGATATTGGAATGAGCAAGTCCGGCAGCGGACTGTGCCTCTGCACGGAATTTTGAGATAAACACCTTATCTTCCCGATATTCTTTTTTGAGTACCTTGATCGCTACAAAGCGGTTCAGCTTGTGATCCTTGGCTTTATAAACATTTGCCATTCCGCCAGAGCCGATCAAACTCATGATCTCATATCTGTTTTGTATAAACATTCCGACTTTTAACATAATTTTTCCCCGTTAATCAAACTTCAGCAAGAATCACTGAAATGTTATCTTTTCCCCCGTTTTTGTTTGCCTCCGTGACCAGCCGCTGCGCTGCTTCCTTTGGTGAGGTGCTTTTCTTGACAATATGCAGAATGTCCTCATCCTCTACCATCGTTGTCAGCCCATCGGAACAGAGCAGGATCCTGTCTCCTTCCTCCAGCTTTACGTCAAAGAAATCGATGCGCACCGGTGTGCGTACACCAATCGCTCGCGTGATCACGTTGCGGTCCGGATGACTTCTTGCATCCTTGCGCTGCAGCTCCCCTACACGGATCATTTCTTCTACGAGAGAATGGTCTCTTGTGATCTGCTCAATCTCCTGATCGATCAAATACAGTCTGCTGTCACCTACATTCGCCACATACAGGTATCCATCCTTCACGGTGGCAGCTACCACGGTCGTACCCATTCCTTCCAGCTTCTTATCTGAACGTGATTTCTCGATCACCAGCTCATTCGCATGATGGATTGCCGCACTGATCAGTGGAATCGGCCGCTTCTCTGAAGCATTCTGTATGTATTCAAGCATTGACTCTACCGTACAGCGTGATGCAAGATCTCCTGCATTGTGACCACCCATACCGTCTGCTACGATCATCAGGTTCGGCAGATTGCCTACCGGCTGATCGGACGCATAGACGTAATCCTGATTCGCAGAACGTCTTTTGCCAATGTCTGTAATGCTATAGGTGTTCATTCCCATTCTCCTTTTCTCGTGTTTCCATATAACTCTTTCTCAGCTGGCCGCAGGCACCATTGATGTCACGACCCATTTCTCTTCTTATAGTAACATTAATGTGATTTTTTTCAAGCTTATTTTTGAATGCCTCACTGACACTGCGATCTGGCTGCACAAAATCCCGTTCTTTGATCGGGTTGACCGGGATCAGATTCACATGACAGTTCACATCTCCTACCAGTTTGGCCAGCTCTCTTGCATCTTCATCACGGTCGTTGACACCGCCTACCAGACTGTACTCAAAGGTAAGTCTGCGTCCAGTTTGATCAAAATAGTACCGACAGGCATCTAGCACATCCTTCAGTTCATATTTGTATGCGATCGGCATCAGTTCTTTTCGTTTCTCCTGGCTGGAGGCATGAAGCGACAATGCCAGTGTGATCTGAAGCTTTTCGTCTGCCAGACGACGGATATTCTCTACAATACCGCAGGTTGATACTGTGATATTTCTCTGGCTGATGTTCAGCCCCTGTTCATCTGACAAAATCCGGATAAAGCGAATCAGATTGTCGTAGTTATCCAGCGGTTCTCCTGTTCCCATAACAACCAGATTTGATACCCGCTCGCCGGAAATGTGCTGAATCCGGTAGACCTGATCCAGCATTTCGGACGCTTTCAGGTTTCTGGTCAGGCCGCCCAGTGTCGATGCACAAAAACGGCAGCCCATTCGGCAGCCTACCTGTGAAGAGATGCAGACCGAGTTGCCATGATGATAACGCATCAGGACACTTTCGATCACGTTGCCGTCCTCCAGACGGAACAAATACTTCTCTGTCCCGTCAATCTGAGAAATCTTGCGGTCCACCATCTCCAGACAGGTATAGGAATACTGTTCCTTCAGTTTTTCACGAAAGCCCTTCGGAAGATTCGTCATCTCCTCATAGCTTCCGGCCAGCTTTTCATGCATCCACTGATACAGCTGCTTGGCGCGAAATTTTTTCTCGCCAAGAGCTTCAACCTCATTTTGCAGTTCTTTATAGCTAAGCGATTTGATATCTGTTTTTTCCATATTG
>CAZEPO010000078.1:0-8806 GCA_964514125.1 uncultured Lachnospiraceae bacterium | reverse complement strand
CGCCCTATAAAAACAACGTCTGACATGCCGTTCTGCAAGCAGCCCGGCTGTCTTCATTGACTTGCATCTCTTTTGAGACCTGCACCTCGTAAAGCTTCGCTTTCCTCGGTCGCGGGCTTTCGCCCTATAAAAACAACGTCTGACATGCCGTTCTGCAAGCAGCCCGGCTGTCTTCCGTTGTTTTTGCAGGTCTCAATGCTGTCGCGAAAAAAAAGCCCTTTGTGTATTTACACAAAGGGCGAATGTCTCGCGGTACCACCTTATCTTACAGATGCTGCAGTCCTGCCAAATCTACGATACGGCTCTGCTTCCATCTGCATCTCTTCTTCTGTAACGGGAAGTCCCGGAACCACTTACACACTGCTGCAACCAAAATCTGAACACCAGCTTCAGCCATTCAGTTCAAAAGCTACCTTCTGCATCTGCTTCCCCGGACTGCCTTTCAGCCTACGAGCGGTCCTCTCTTTTGGTGCACGATACATACTCCTCTTTCTCATCACCTTTGTCAATATCTGTCACAGCAGAATCTGCCGTTGACTTCTGTAAGTTATCTTAACGAAGGGTGATAAGTTTGTCAAGCGGTTTCTTCCTTATTTATAGTCCTCTACCAAAAACATTGGCTTGATTGCCATCACTTCATCATACTCTTCCTGATCGACCTGCACATCTGCATTGAGTGCTTTGAGGTCCTGTTTGACAATCTCAAATGCCTGCTGTGCATCCTCTGCCCGTGCATCACGAATCGCACGTATCATGCGGGTCAGTGTAACCGGGTGTGCATATCTTGCCGGAACCGGAAAATCCGGATATGCCCGAATGTGCCGTTCGACTGCTTCACAGGCATTCTTCCACTGCTGATCGATATAATTCTTATTGTTTCGCTTTGTCGGAAGCACATTTGCTCCTGCAAACAAAAATACCGCTGCCATTCCAAAGAGCAGGAAATAAAGCCCTGCCTCTGCTTTTATCACTACGGTATAGATTCCATAAATAATTGTCACAATGCCCATCAGCACAATTGCCAGTGCTGCCCAGCGATATGCCGGATTCGAGCGTTCATTGACACGTTTTGCCTTCGCACATCTGGTCAGTGCTCCGGTGAGATCCGGCCGCTTATCCAAAAACTTCTTCGCCTGCTCCAACTGCAGTGCACACTGCTCTGCCTCTTTGCTGATGACCGGACGCGGACGTGCTGCTTCCTCTGCAGCTCGTCTGGCTTTTTTTTGCTCCGCTTCTTCGCTCAGAAGCGGCATACCCGGATGCTCTTTTCCAATCCATGCGAGCATCTCATCGACCTGTTCCTCTCTTTTGAACAGACACTGTTTTTCTGTCCCATTGTCATACACTACTACCAGATATGACATCGTGGCAAACAGTCCTTTTCCGGTGAAACCGCCCTTGCTCATCGCCACTCGCTTGAACACTCGCTTCACTGCATCAAACGGTACATAATAAATGCGATCCAGGTAAAAGCTATTCAGGTATAGAGCTTTTTTGCCCACTCCGCAGGGTCCGAATCTTCTGCAGTCCTTTTTGTCCTGCTGCAGAATGTTCTTCTCCAAAGTCTTCTGACTGAGTGCTTTCGGGGTAATAGACATATTTTAGGGCTCCTCTCTAAAGAAACCGCCGCAAGGCTCTGCGGCGGTTCCGTCCAGTTTATTGTTTCTTAAAAATTATTTTTTTGCATTGCCGTAATTTGGCTTCGGATTGCGTACCTTGATCACATACAGGAAGATTCCAAGGAATGCGATTGCTGCCACAATACCGATCGGATATGCGATTGCTGTACCAAGATTCAGACACTCACCGGCTGCAACAAAGTATGTAATAGAAACTGCACTCATAAAAGTAGCCGGAACTGCTGTGATCCAGTAGTTCTTGCGCTCCATGAACAGGAACATACTTGCTGTCCAGAGAACGATCATAGCCAGAGTCTGGTTCGTCCAGCTGAAGTAACGCCATACGATGGAATAATCAAGCTGACTGATAACAGCACCTGCACCGAGTACCGGTACACAGAGGATCAGACGCTTCTTCCAGTCATTCTGATCGATACCAAACCAGTCTGCAATCGTCAGACGTGCGGAACGGAATGCGGTATCGCCGGATGTGATCGGACATACAATAACACCGATCATAGCAAGCGCAATACCAAAACCACCCATGGTCTTGGAACATACATCATAGATTGCTGCGGACTGTCCCAGTGCGATTGCTTCCTGAAGACCTGTGTTCAGACCGCCTGTTACTTCATAGATAGAGCATCCTGCTGCTGCCCAGATCAGAGCGATGATACCCTCTGCTGTCATTGCACCGTAGAATACGAAATGTCCCTGATGCTCGTTTTTCATACAGCGTGCCATCAGCGGGCTCTGTGTGGAGTGGAATCCGGAGATTGCACCACATGCTACTGTAATAAACATAAACGGCCAGATGGATTTTCCTTCTGGATGCATATTTGTGAAGTTGCTCCAGATTTCCGGAATCACATATTCTGACTTCGTAAAGATTCCAAAAGCTACACCGACTGCCATGATGATCAGGCAAACACCGAATAACGGATAGATCTTACCGATGATCTTGTCGATGGAAATAAATGTTGCTACAAAGTAGTAAATAAGAATGATAAATGTCCAGATCTTCACATTTGTCAAAAGACCTGCACCACCGCCGTTACCGATCAGTGTTGTGATCAGACCTGCCGGTCCTACTGCAAATACTGTACCTACCATGATCAGCAGTACCACACTGAAGACACGCATCACGTTCTTCATTGCGTTGCCCATGTAGATACCAGTCACTTCAGCGATGGATTTACCTTCGTTACGCTCACTAAGCATACCGGAGAAATAATCATGCACACCGCCTGCAAAAATGGTACCGAATGTAATCCAAAGGAATACGATTGGTCCCCAGAGTGCACCCTGGATTGCACCGAAGATCGGGCCCAGACCTGCAATGTTCAAAAGCTGTACAAGGAACAGCTTCCACTGTGGCATTACGACATAATCAACACCATCGTTGATCCGTACTGCCGGAGTTTCTCTGTCGTCTGGAGCAAACGTGTTGTCAACGATCTTGCCGTAAACAAAATAACCGATGATCAGCAATGCCAGACATAAAATAAAGCTTACCATAAAGACTCCCTCCTTTTTTATGTTTTACGGTTTTGCCTCTGCTATAGAATACCACTCTGCTCTCACATTTTCAACAAAAATTTTATAATTTTTTTAGAATTACCAGACAGAATACACAATCTATTTAATCAGCTGCATTCCTGTTATCCTGAATGATTCCGCTCCGCTCATCTTGACAAATCTACGCTTCAGTGATAGTATTTATTTATTCGTTATCTAGTTTTTAAAACTACATTATTTAGTTTTTAATATCAAAGGAGGTTTTCTTATGACAATCACAATCCGAGAACCAGGCAGTGCAATCACCCATTTTATTGGTATGGTATTCGCCACCATCGCTTCCATTCCGCTGCTGATCAAAGCCGCTCTGACTGCAGGCACTTCTGGTCTGCTCGCCATGACCGTGTTTATGACCAGTATGGTACTTCTCTATACGGCAAGCACACTATATCATTCTGTCAATCTGCAGGGAAAAGCGCTGAAACGCTTTCGCAAGCTTGATCATATGATGATCTTCGTCCTGATCGCCGGTTCTTATACGCCGATCTGTATGCTGGTCTTAAATCCAGTCTCCGGTCATCGCCTCCTTGTTGTCATCTGGCTTCTCGCCTTAGCAGGAATGCTGATCAATCTGCTGTGGATCACCTGTCCGAAATGGTTTTCTTCTATTATATACATTGCAATGGGCTGGGCCTGCGTTTCTGTATTTGGACAGCTGTTCTCTGCGCTCTCTGCAAGCGGATTTTTCTGGCTTCTGACTGGTGGGATCATTTACACCATCGGCGGCATCATCTATGCCCTGAAGCTTCCTGTTTTTAATTCGCTTCACAAAAATTTTGGTTCACACGAAATTTTCCACCTGTTTGTAATGGGCGGAAGTATCTGTCACTATATCTGTATGTATGCCTGCATCCTGTAATTCTTTTGACAGTTTGCCCTAAATTTCAAAGTTTTTTTGTGTTTTTTTATTAAATTACTTTGTTCTTTTTTTGCAACAATAGTCATTTTTTACAATTCCCATTGACATTCTCCTGCTCTGGAAGTATAATTTGACCAGAACGCAGATCATAGTACGCAATCAGATGATCTGTCACAATCAAAAGGAGGATTTAACAATGAAAAAAGTATTAACCGCAGGCGTAGCTATGGCAATGGTTCTGTCTATGGCATCTATGGGTGCTATGGCTGACGGCGAAGCAGTTGACGTAAATGTGATCGCTGCTCAGTATGGACAGAACACAACTGATTGGTGGGCTCAGTTTGTTGAAGATTTCAACGCAGACAACCCAGGCATCAACCTCAGTGTAGAAGTCGTTTCCTGGAACGATATTTATACTGTAGTGAACACACGTATTGCCAACGGCGAAGCACCGGATGTACTGAACATCGACGTATTTGCTGACTATCAGGCAGACGATCTCCTTCTTCCGATTCAGGACGTTGTATCAGAAGAGACTTACAACAAGATGTACGAAGCATTCCTTGCTCAGTCTGAAGTAGACGGTACCGTATGGGCTATCCCGGACCTTGCATCTGCTCGTGCTCTCTATTACAACGCAGACATTCTTGAAGCAGCCGGCGTAGAAGTTCCGACTACTTGGGAAGAACTGACTGCAGCTTGCGAAGCTATCAAAGCTTACGATGACAGCATTTATCCGTGGGGTATTGATATGACTACTGACGAAGGTCAGGCAGCATTTGCTTACTATACATGGAACAACGGCGGCGGATTCGTAGATGAAGAGGGCAACTGGACTCTGAACAGTGCTGAGAACGTAGAAGCGATCGAATACGCAGTGAATCTTGTAAACTCCGGTTACACCAACAGTGACCCGTCCAACGATACACGTTATGATCTGCAGGATATGTTCGGCGCAGGCAAGATCGCTATGGTTATCGCTCCGAACAGCCTTCCGACCTACATTGCTGACGGCGGCAACGAAGTAAACTACGGCATCGCTGCTATCCCGAGCAACACAGGTGAATCCGTATCCGCAGGCGTTATGGACAGATTTATGTGCTTCGACAACGATTACTCAGATGAAGAAAAAGCTGCAATCACTACTTTCTTCGATTATTTCTATGAAGATGCTCGCTATACTGAGTGGGTTGCTATGGAAGGTTTCCTCCCGGCAACAAAGACAGGCGGCGAAGCTCTCGCAGCAGCTGACGAAAGCATGGCAAACTGGATTGATATCGTAGGAAGCTGTAAATTCTATCCGACAGCAAAAGCTGAATGGGCAGACGTAAAACAGGGCGTTATCAGTGTAGAACAGAATGCACTGCTTGGCGAAAACGTTCAGGAACTGCTCGATAACCTTCAGGCTGAAATTGCTGGTTAAATCAGAACCAGATTTCCGACAATAGGAAATGGGCCGGGCTGTTAATGTCCGGTCCATTTTTGAGCTATATTTCAGAAAAAGAAACGAGGTGTTCCTGTGAAGAAAAAATTTAAAACAATCGAGCCATACATCTGGATTCTTCCCAGCGTACTTTTGATGGCTATTTTCATAGTTGTCCCAATTGGTTTTGTCTTCCGTATGTCTCTGAGCAAGATCAGTAAAGCCGGATTGATCAAAGGCTTCTGCGGTTTTGACAACTTCCGCAAAGTATTAGGCAGTCCGGTATTCAGTATGGTACTCAAAAATACCATCGTCTGGACAATCGCCGTTGTCGGTCTGTCCACACTGCTTGGCTTTATTCTCGCCATTATCCTCAACAACAATTTCAAAGGCCGCAAGATTGCACGTGCCGTTGTCGTTTTCCCATGGGCTACGACTCTGATCGTTCAGGCAAGTATTTGGAAATTCATCATTGATACGGACTACGGTACACTCAATACACTCCTGATGCGTCTTGGCATCATCGATCACGCGATCAACTGGACGCCGACTGCCGGTGCTTATTTTGCCTGGGAAATTGCCTGCGGTATTTTTGTAACGATCCCATTCGTCACCTTTACCGTACTCTCTGGTCTTCAGAGCATCGATGATGGCTTCTACGAAGCAGCGACTGTAGACGGTGCTTCCTATTGGCAGAAGCTGTTCCAGATCACGATCCCGCTGGTACGTCCGTCGCTGACAGTCAGCACGGTTCTGAATATCATTTATGTATTCAACTCATTTCCAATCATCTGGACCATCACCAAGGGCGATCCGGCCAACCGTACCGACACGCTGGTCACCTACCTGTACAAGCTGGCATTTTATAACGGAAAACAGGGCGATGCTGCTGCTGTATCTGTGATCGGATTCCTGATCCTGTTTGTTTGTGCAAGTATCTACATGGTTTCCGTGTTAAGGAAAGGAGACGACTGATATGGAACATACAAAGAAACCTTCTACCAAAAAGATTGCATTACGGGTACTGCTCTATCTGACCGTTATCCTGATCTGTGTCATTACACTTTATCCGTATTTTGTAACAATCTGTACATCTTTGAAAAGCCGTGCTGAGATTTTTGCCACATCCGGAACTGTTTTTCCGATCAAAGCGATCTGGTCCAACCTGACCGATGTCTGGGTAAAAGCTCCTATGGCTAATTATATGCTGAATTCCATTCTGATCGCCGGCGGATCTACTCTGCTCGCCATGCTCTGCGGTATTCCTGCAGCTTATGCTTTATCCAGAATGAAATTCAAAGGACAGACTGTATTTCTCGGATTCGTTATCGTATCTCAGATGTTCGCACCGGTCGTTCTTCTGATTGGTATCTACAAGGTCATGATGTCACTTCATCTGACCAACAGCATTATCGGACTGATTTTTATCAATGCAGCATTTAATCAGGCGTTTGCCATCTGGCTGCTGCGCGGTACCTTTATCAGTATCTCTGCAGAAATGGAGCAGGCAGCTACAATCGACGGCTGCAACCGCGTCCAGGCACTGATCAAGGTTCTGCTTCCTGTCGCTGCACCTGGTATCGTCACCGCTCTGATCTTCGTATTCATCAATGCATGGAACGAATATACCGTTGCGCTGACACTGATCTCTACTGATACCTACAAGCCTCTGACCGTCGGCATCAATGTGTTCAACGGCTACAATATGATTGAATGGCAGTATCTGTTCGCAGCCTCTCTCTATGCGATCGTTCCGGTCGTAATCCTGTTTATCGGAATCGAAAAGAATCTGGTAGGCGGACTGACCTCCGGCGGTGTAAAAGGCTGATTCAAAACTGCATGCAAAAAGCGGGCTATCGCAAAATCTTGCGATCATCCCGCTTTTTCTTTTTCTATCTAATATTCATTTGTATCTAAGATCCATTTGCCGAACTGTATTTCACGATCAGCAGTTCAACTGCCATTCTGTCCCCAAGTCTTCCTGTCTTCACAGCCTCTTCCGAATTCACACAATCTTCCACCGCTTGACGCAAAACAGCTTTTTCAAATCGCGCTGCCTGCGAAAGACTCCGTTTCACAATAAACGGTGCAATGCCTGCCTTGGAGGCAATCGTTCCCTGATCATATCCCTGTTCTCTGAGATCCTTGATCTGCAGCAGCTGATTAAACTGTCTTGCGATCAAAAACAAAATCCGCATCGGCGGTTCTTTGAGCGCAAGCAGATCATAGTACAGATCAAGTGCCTTCTTTTGCTGCTTCTCAGCTACCGCATGGATCATGTCAAAGATCTTACTCTCTGTCGTCACTGTACAGACCGCTTCCACATCTGAACGCTCAATCGCAGTCCGATCCAGTGTATAGGTGATCAGCTTTTCCAGTTCATTTGCAATATTTTCCATATCATCGCCTGCCCGTTCCAAAAAACAGCTGAGTGCATCACCCGTAATATTCTTTTTTTCTTTTTTCAGCATACCAAGTACCCAGGCATTCAGCGTTTTGCCGTCCTGCCGGTTCATCTCCACGATACGTCCGGAAGCCTTCAGTGCTTTGTAGAGTTTTCCTCTTTTGTCCACTTCGTTTTCCACAAAAATAAAAATGGTCTCCGCAGGCATTTGCGGCAGATACTCCGCCAGCTCCGGACACGCATTTTTGAAAAATCCACTGTTCTCTACCATGATCAGACGGTGCTCCGCAAAAAAGGGCATTGTCTCTGCCTGATCGATCAGCTCTCGCACATTTATGTTTTTTCCTTCATAATAGGAAAAATTCATCGTATCTCCATCCGGCAGAATCGCATTCCGAAGCCTGTTCTTGTACTGATTCTTCAAATAAGCTTCCTCGCCGTACAGCAGATAGCTTGGGCGAAATTTACCGGTTTTTATATCTTCATTTAAGTTTTTCATTGCTCTGTTCCTAAAACGTTATCTCCTATGTTATGGTTTAATCACATTGGATTCTCCTACAGTTTATCATAATTTCTTATCCATAACAACGGCGTTTTTTTCTTCCCGCTTCCTGCGTGTCATAATACCGCCTATCCTTCCAGTATCCTTCGCCGACAGGGATTTCCAGCCTTCCTCCTGTACTTTTTCGAGCAGCCCAAGTTCTTCTGCAATCTCATATTTCATTTTGTCATCCGGACTAAGTGCAGCCCAATTCAGTGTTTTCTTTTTCGCTGACATAAAAATCATACTCCTTTTCTTCTACTAGAGCAGAACGTATTACGCACCTGCCCTCTACAAGGAGTATGACCTATTTCTCAGAAAATATTCTTTTTATAATTTGCAAAAACTACATGACGCCAAGAGAGGAAATAAAAATACTTCC
>CAZEPO010000077.1:5902-8892 GCA_964514125.1 uncultured Lachnospiraceae bacterium | reverse complement strand
GGAAATCGGTATTCAGCAGAGGATTTGTGATAACGACTGCTTCACCGAACAGTGCACCGCATTTGGTGCCGCCAATATAGAATGCATCGCAGAGGCGAGCAATATCACGGAGTGTCACATCGGATTCTTCTGCGCCGAGACCATAGCCAAGCCGTGCGCCATCAATATAGAGATAGAGTCCGTAATTCTGGCAGACAGCATGGATTGCTTCTAATTCAGAACGTGTATAAATGGTTCCATATTCGGTCGGATAGGACAGATAAACCATTTTCGGCTGGGTGATATGTTCCTGCACAAGGCTTGTACGGTACAGCTCAGCTTCTTCCTGAACCTGTGCAGCAGTGATCTTGCCGTCGGTATTTGGCAGAGCCTGAATCTTGTGTCCGGTATTTTCAACAGCACCGGTTTCATGCACATGGATGTGACCGGTGTCTGCGCAGATCACACTCTGATAGGGGCGGAGCGCAGCGGCGATCATGGTAAAATTGGCCTGTGTTCCTCCAATCAGATAGTGAACAGCTGCATTTGGGCAGTCCAGGTATTTCTTAATCTCGGCAGTTGCTTTTTCGCACCACGTATCGATTCCGTAGCCGCCGTAGCTGTTGCTGTTATCTGCAGCGAGTGCTTCCAAAATGGCCGGGTGCGCTCCGTGATTGTAGTCATTATTAAAACGAATCATAATTTTGTGCCTTCTTTCTTTGGTATAAGATTTCAGACTATATGCCGCATGTGCCTGAAATCTATCTCATAAAATTATATTTAGATTCAGGTGATGCGTCAAGCAGTGTCTGATCGAATATCAAACAAATGCTTGCCTAAGCGACAGGGCAGAATTATAATTGAATTGTGATATAGAAAAGGAGAGTTCAATTATGAAAGCGTTGACTTATATAGAGAAGGGCAAATTTGCACTGCAGGAAAAGTCAAAACCGGAACTTCTTGATCCGAAAGATGCTGTGGTGCGTGTTACACTCAGTTCCATCTGTACCAGCGATCTTCATATCAAACATGGTTCTGTGCCAAGAGCAGTGCCGGGCATTACCGTAGGACATGAGATGGTCGGAATTGTGGAGCAGGTTGGTGAAGAGGTGCATTCGGTGCAGCCGGGCGATCGCGTGACCGTCAATGTGGAGACATTCTGCGGAGAATGCTTTTTCTGCCAGCATGGATTCGTAAACAACTGTACCGATCCGAACGGCGGTTGGGCACTCGGCTGTCGTATTGACGGAGGCCAGGCGGAATATGTGCGTGTTCCTTGCGCAGATCAGGGGCTGAATAAGATTCCGGATTCGGTTACGGACGAGCAGGCATTATTCGTTGGGGATGTGCTTGCAACTGGATTTTGGGCAGCACGTATTTCAGAGATTCAAAAAGAAGATACCGTTCTGATCATAGGTGCCGGTCCGACTGGAATCTGTACGCTGCTGTGCGTTATGCTGAAGGAGCCTCGCAATATCATCGTATGTGAAAAAGATGAAGCGCGGATTCAGTTTGTAAGAGAACATTATCCGGATATACTGGTGTGCCGGCCGGAGGAATGTGAAGCATTTACTGCAAAATATTCCAGCCATGGCGGTGCCGATGTTGTACTGGAAGTGGCGGGAGCGAAGGATACGTTTCAGTTGGCATGGAAATGTGCCAGACCAAATGCCATCGTCACGATCGTGGCGTTGTATGAGGAAGCACAGCAATTGCCGCTGCCGGAAATGTACGGAAAAAACCTTATCTTCAAGACTGGCGGGGTAGACGGCTGTGACTGTGAAGAAATTTTGCAGCTGATCGAAGCGGGCAAAATAGATACTACGCCGTTGATCACACATCGTTTTTCGCTGAATGAGATTGAAGAAGCGTATTGTATTTTTGAAAATCGCTTAGATGGTGTGATCAAGACAGCAATCTCAGAATGTGTGTAAATAATAAAAGATGTAAAAGACAAGGAGGATCTCAAAATGACAAGAGAAGAAAGAGCTTTGGCAAATCACAAAAAGGGATATAACTGCAGCCAGTCCGTTGCCTGTTCATTCTGCGACAAGACAGGAATGAGCGAAAAGGATCTGTTCCGCGTGATGGAAGGATTCGGACTGGGCGGCGGTGATATGCAGGGAACCTGCGGTGCTGTGGCAGGTGCAGCGGCAGTACTTGGACTGATCGGCAGTACAGAAGACCTGAACAATCCGAATACAAAGCAGAATACCTACAAGACCGTGCGTGAGCTGAATGCAAAGTTCAGAGAGATGAATGGTTCAACAATCTGCAAAGAACTGAAAGGTGTGGAGACCGGCAAGGTGCTGCGTGACTGCGGCGGCTGTATTGCAGATGCAGCGAAGCTGCTCGCAGAGGCACTCGGCGAATAAAAAAATTCGTTTCTACGATTGGCTATCTATGAATTATATATTATCCTGTGTGTCTATGAAGCAAATCATGAGTATTCATTCTTTATGGTCTTAAAGAACAGCTATGATACGAAAATAAAACTTCCCGCTGTATGACTTATGAAGAAGTACTAAAATTTTTGCTTCAGCATATATCTGCGTTAAAAATCCCATGATATTGTCCGAAGCGTCTTGACGCTGAGTTATATCATGGGATTTTTTGGTTTTTGCAGATATGTGATGAAGTATTAAAATTTCTTGTGCTTCGGAATCGTCATACAGCAGGAAGTTTTATTGCCGTTCATAGCGTCCTGTCTAGACTCTTTGTTATTCCGAAAACTCCTCTTTTAACTGATTGATCATGACGTCGAGTGGGGCTTCGACGCCAGTCCAGAGAGTGAAGTTCAGTGCGCCCTGGCAGGCAAGCATGCCGAGACCGTTGACAGTTTTGGCATTGCGTTTGGCACCTTCCTGCAGGAACAGAGTCTCTGAAGGATTGAATACGACATCGGAGAGTACCATGTCTGCAGTGATCGTATCATAGTCGATGTCAGGCTTCTGGTCACAGTCCGGATGCAGTCCGATGGAGGTCGCATTGATCAGAATATCGGTTCCGGC
>CAZEPO010000077.1:2301-5802 GCA_964514125.1 uncultured Lachnospiraceae bacterium | reverse complement strand
CTCATTGGGTGGTCTCCTTTCAAACGCAGCATGCTGCATTTCTGTTTTCGATACACTAAGGGTATCATGAATTCTGCAAAACGGAAATAAAAAGTTAGAGTTTTTTCGACAAAACTTCAAAAAATCCGTCACAATGCGAGTGCTAAAACGTTGTTATTTTATAAAAAGAAGGGATTGACAGAGACAAAAAAGGTAGAAAGCTGTCATTTTCTGGGGAGAAGATTTTCTTGCCATCGACCGGGGTTGTTATATAATACAAGTAGTTTTTGTGCGTGACAATTTTTGGTAAGGGCCCTCAAAAAATGCGGCGGTGCAATGACAAATTTTTTATTGATGAGAGGAGTACACCATGGAGAAACTGAATATTGCGATTGCCGATGATAATGAAAGAATGCTGCAGCTGCTGGATCAGATTGTGAGCAGCGATGATGAACTGCAGGTTGTTGGAAAAGCCGGAAACGGAGAAGAATTGATCGATATTATCCGAACCAAAAAGCCGGATGTCGTACTGCTGGATATCATTATGCCGAAGCTGGACGGTCTGGCGGTGATGGATCGTGTCAATCACGAACCAGAGCTGAAAAAGCCGGCTTTTATTGTAATTTCAGCGGTCAGTCAGGAGAAAATGACTGAAGATGCGTTTGCACTTGGTGCAGATTATTACATTTTGAAGCCTTTTGACAATGACACAGTGGTAAACCGGATCAAACGTGTCCGTACGAGAGAGGCGCGCAGCTATGGAAAGCTGAAAAAGGTCAGCAGTTATGAAAGCCAGAAATCGTATATGGAGCGTAATCTGGAGACGGATGTGACGAATATTATTCATGAAGTCGGAGTTCCTGCACATATCAAAGGGTATCAGTATCTGAGAGATGCGATCATCATGTCCGTCAATGACATGGAAATGCTCAATTCGATCACGAAAATTCTGTATCCGACGATCGCCAAACGTCATCAGACGACACCGAGCAGAGTAGAGCGTGCGATCCGTCATGCAATCGAGGTCGCATGGAGCCGCGGCAAGATGGATACGATTGACGAACTGTTTGGTTACACCGTAAACAACGGAAAAGGAAAACCCACAAATTCTGAATTCATCGCATTGATCGCGGATAAGATTCGGCTGGACTACCGTAGCAGAATGTAAAAAATGCTCAAAAAATAGAGCAAAATATAAAAAAATATGTGTAAAAATGCTTTCTTTTACCGGGGAAATGAGTTATAATTTTATCAAATTAGAATCCCGGAGGTTGTAACATGAAAAAAATATTGTATGTTGCTTCAGAAGCAGTTCCATTTATAAAAACAGGCGGTCTTGCGGACGTTGTGGGATCACTTCCGAAGTGTTTTAATAAAGATGAATTTGATGTAAGAGTCATTCTTCCGAAATATCTCTGCATTAGTGATGAATGGAAGAGTAAGATGAATTATGTGACTCATTTTTATATGGATCTCGCATGGCGTTCCCAGTATGTAGGCGTACTTGAGATGCAGTATGAAGGTATCCAGTTCTATTTTATTGATAATGAATATTATTTCGCGGGTGCCAAACCGTATGGCAATATTTATCAGGATATTGAGAAATTTGCATTTTTCTCCAAAGCGGCTCTGTCAGCACTTCCGTCGATTGGATTCCAGCCGGATATCGTGCATTGCCATGACTGGCAGACCGGTTTGATCCCGGTACTGCTCAAAGATAGATTTTCTGATTCCGAGTTTTACCGCGGTATGAAATCAGTAATGACGATCCATAACCTGAAGTTCCAGGGTGTATGGGACGTGAAAACAGTTCAGGATATTACAGGACTTCCGGCTTATTATTTCACACCGGATAAATTGGAAGCATACGGAGATGCCAATTATCTCAAAGGCGGTCTTGTATACGCAGATGCGATCACGACCGTCAGTGATACATACGCGGAGGAGATCAAGATTCCGTTCTACGGAGAGGGACTGGACGGTTTGATGCGGGCGAGATCCAACAGCCTGCGCGGTATTGTCAACGGTATTGACTATGATGTATTCAATCCGGAGACAGACCCGATGATCGATTATCATTACAATGCCCGCAATTTCCGTAAAGAGAAGATCAAGAACAAACGGGCACTTCAGAAAGAACTTGGTCTGACACAGAATGATTCCGCATTTATGGTTGGTATTGTATCAAGACTGACAGACCAGAAGGGATTTGACCTGATCGCACATATGATGGATGAAATGTGTCAGAATGATATCCAGTTCGTGATCCTTGGTACCGGTGAAGAGAAATACGAAAATATGTTCCGTCATTTCGCCTGGAAATATCAGGGTAAAGTATCTGCGAACATCTTCTATTCTGAAGCACTGTCACACAAGATTTACGCAGCGTCAGATGCATTTTTGATGCCGTCGCTGTTTGAGCCGTGCGGACTTTCTCAGCTGATGAGCCTGCGCTATGGTACACTTCCGATCGTGCGTGAGACAGGCGGACTGAAGGACACCGTACAGCCGTACAATGAATACGAGAGCACAGGTACCGGATTCAGCTTTACGAATTACAATGCACATGAGATGTACAATACACTGTTGTATGCGATGAATACCTATTACAACAAGCGTCGTGAATGGAATAAGATCGTAGATCGTGCGATGGCAGCTGATTTCTCCTGGGATAGCTCTGCGAAGAAATATGCAGAATTATACAACTGGTTATAAAATGCAGTCCTACAGAAGAAAACTCCGCAGCGAGAAGCAGATGCAGCAGGAAAGAAAAAACTGACTGCCGATCGTTCCGAGGATATATCCGGCAATGCCGAATATTGGGACCAGAAGAAGGATGGATCCAATTCGTATCCCAAAACCGATCAGATTCCAGATGAAGATCTGAGTGGTCTTTCCGATCCCGTGAAGAACGGAGATCAGAGTAGTATTTAAATAAAGAAAAGGACAGGTAAATGCAAGAAGTCGGATATAGTATCCGGCTTCTTTGCTGTCAAAGAGCAGTGTTCCAACCCAGCTTCCGCCGAAAAAGAAAATGACAAGGAAAAAGAATCCAAGCCCTAGTGTACATAAGAGGCTGATTCGTACCGTGAATTGTATTTTTCGGGTTTTTTGAAGCGTCTGGGCTTCGGAAACCATCGGAAGCAGCAAGGTGGCCGCGGCACTCGTCACAGCAGTAGGAAAAAGGATCAGCGGAAGTGCCATTCCGGTCAGAATGCCATAAGAGGAGAGAGCGGCGTGACCGGAACTTCCGGATTCCTGTATTTTCTGCGGAAGAAGTGCGGCTTCCATACTCTGCAGGACACAGGTGAGAAGGCGATTCAGTCCAAGTGGAAGCGATACAGAGAAAATCTGTCGAAAACTTTCGCGATAGGAAGGCAAAGCCTTGTTTTTGAAGAATTGCTGCTTCGGTGAATCAGTTTGCGGAGTGGAAAAGAGAAAAAAGACACAAAAAAGGGAAGCGGCGATTTCTCCTGCAATCTGCCCTAATGCCATGATTCGGGCATCCATGCTCCGTCCTGC
>CAZEPO010000077.1:0-2201 GCA_964514125.1 uncultured Lachnospiraceae bacterium | reverse complement strand
GGATTCTTTTTTGCTTCATATTCAGCTGTGAAGCGGGAGAGCGCAGTCTGTACACCGCCGCAGGTGACTGCCATACAAAGCGAAAAAATGGGCATAATGAGTTGAAACAGACCAATTTCGCTGGCACCGATCGTGCGGGAGAGGAATATTTTATAGAAAAAACCAGCGATTCTGGTAAGAATACCTGCTGAAGTCAGCAAAAAGGTACCTTTGATCAGATAATGCTTTTGATTCATAAGCAACCTGCCGAAATTCTTTCTTTAATATATGGTATTTGCGCAGTCAAATAGTACAGATATTCCTTGACAGATATAGAGAAAAATGATATTCTCTTACTGTGAATTCCGAGTAAAATACTGGGAAATGAAAAAGTGATAGAACAGTTACTTTTTTGGAGGTTAGAATGAAATTATCCACAAAAGGCAAATATGGATTACGAGCTATGATCGATCTTGCACTGCACAGTGAGCAGGAGGCTGTATCGATCAGCAGTATTTCAGCACGACAGGGAATATCAGAAAGTTATCTGGAGCAGCTTGTGAGCAGGCTCAAAAAGGCAGGACTTGTCAAGAGTCTCCGCGGTGCACAGGGCGGCTATCAGCTGGCGAGACCGTCTGCAGGCATTTCTGTGGGCGATATTCTGCGGGCTCTGGAAGGCAACCTGGATGCAGTTGAATGCAGTGCGTTCAATGATGAGGGCTGCGAAGGTGCTGATCTGTGCGTGGCGAAATATGTGTGGCAGCGGATCAACGAGAGCATTGCCCAGACGGTGGATGAGATGATGCTGGATCAACTTGTAGAAGAGAGTCGGAAAGCACAACAAAACAGAGCATCAAGTCTGCCCGCAGCGACTGCAGCTGACGGATGCAGAAAAAGATAGAAGGAGAGTCAATTATGGATCGAGTTATTTATCTGGATAATGCGGCGACAACAAAAACATCACCGACTGTATTAGAAGCGATGCTTCCTTATTTTTCGGAATATTATGGAAACGCATCCAGTATATACAGCATCGGAGCCAAGAGCAAGGAGGCAATTACCAAGAGTCGTGAAGTGATCGCAAAGAGCCTCGGCGCAAAAACAGAAGAGATATATTTTACTGCAGGCGGTTCTGAGGCAGACAACTGGGCACTCAAGGCGACTGCGGAAGCATATCGTGCGAAGGGCAATCACATCATTACATCGAAGATTGAGCATCATGCGATCCTGCATACCTGTGAATATCTGGAAAAGCATGGATTTGAAGTGACTTATATCGATGTAGACGAAAATGGTGTGCTCAAGCTGGATCAGCTGGAAAAAGCAATCCGTCCGGAGACGATCCTGATCTCCGTTATGTTTGCAAACAATGAGATCGGTACGATTCAGCCGATCAAAGAGATCGGACAGATTGCCAAAGCACATGGCATTCTGTTCCATACTGATGCAGTTCAGGCATATGGCCAGCTGCCGATCAATGTAGATGAGCTGAATATCGATATGCTCAGCTCCAGCGGTCATAAGATCTGCGGACCGAAGGGAATCGGTTTCCTCTATATCCGTAAGGGTGTCAAGATCCGTTCCTTCGTTCATGGAGGTGCACAGGAGCGGAAACGCCGTGCCGGTACCGAAAACGTGCCGGGTATCGTCGGATATGCCAAAGCAGCAGAAGAGGCAGTGACGACGATGCAGGAGCGTACTGCGAAGGAGATTGAACTCAGAGATTATCTGATCAACCGCGTTCTGACAGAGATTCCATATACAAGACTGAACGGACACCGTACCGATCGTCTTCCGAACAATGCAAACTTCAGCTTCCAGTTCATCGAGGGAGAATCCCTTTTGATCATGCTGGATATGAAAGGAATCTGTGGCTCCAGCGGATCAGCCTGTACATCTGGATCTCTGGATCCGTCTCATGTATTGCTGGCAATCGGTCTGCCGCATGAGATCGCACATGGTTCTCTGCGTCTGACACTTGGAGCAGAGACTACAAAGGAAGAGCTGGACTATGTAGTGGAACAGCTCAAAGAAATTATTGCGAAACTGCGCAGTATGTCACCTCTTTATGAGGATTTTATAAAAAAATCGCAGAAGCACAAAGCGTAAAAAATAAACAGGACAAAATTGGAGGAACACAATATGTATTCAGAAAAAGTAATGGACCATTTCCAGAATCCGCGCAACGTAGGTGAGATTGAGAATGCGAGCGGTGTAGGTAC
>CAZEPO010000076.1:1906-8944 GCA_964514125.1 uncultured Lachnospiraceae bacterium | reverse complement strand
ATATTCAACACTGTATCATTTTCAAGAAGCGATGCACCGATTTCTTCCAGAACCTGCTTCATACACCTGTTTTTTCAGTTCTTCTAACATAAATATCCTCCTTCGTTTTCTACGGCAGGCCCTCAACTGCCATAAAATACTACCATTTCATCATACACTTTTTTTGCGTATTCGTCCAGACATATTTCGCTCCAGTTCCGTCATAATACAAGATTGCAAAATTGTTCACGCACTATTCAATACTCTTCAGCGATTCGACCATATCAATCTTTTTCAGTTTGAAATACATCACCCAGTTGACGATCAGAGAAAAGGCAAATGTAAACAACGTTCCGATCACAAAACTCATCGGTTTGATCTGGCGACCGAACATACAGGAGTCCACTTCCACAGTCAGAATGATAAACATATGCAAGACTTTTCCAATCAGACAACCCAGCAGTGTACCAGCTATTGTCAGGACAATGTTCTCCCGATATACATATGCTCCTACTTCTCCATCGAAGAAGCCAAGCACCTTCAAAGTAGCCAGTTCGCGGCGGCGTTCATTGATATTGATGTTGTTCAGATTATAAAGTACAACAAATGCCAGCGCACCGGCCGCTCCGATAAAGACGATCATGACAGAATCCAGTGCTACGAGCATATCCTCTACCTGATCCGCCATCGTTCTGGTATAAGTGATATTCAACACTGTATCATTTTCAAGAAGCGATGCACCGATTTCTTCCAGAACCTCCTGCGATTCCTCACTTTTCAGGAAAAGACTGTTGTATTCCGGTTCTTCTCCGTAAACCCGCTCATACAGCGCCGGTGTCAGATACAGATAATGTGACAGATAGTTTTCGCACACTGCAGCAATCGGAATCTCCACATTTTCTCCGTCTTCCTTTTCCAGCGTGATAGAATCGCCCGGTTCAATTCCAAGCTTCGTCGCCACCTTTTCTGTGATGATTGCTCCCTCATCAGTTAATTCATACACTTCCTTGCTCTCACGGTCACGGAAGGTCAAAAACTCAGAAAGTGCAGCGGTATTTTCCGGCACATACAGATAAACGGACCATTCTTTTCCGGAGTTCTGCTCTTTCTGCTGGATCGTCTGACTCTGCATATAAAAACGCTTCTGCGCAGAAATCCTCGTATCCAGCTGTGTCATCTTCAGAAATTCCGCCTGTGCATCCTCTTCATCCGGATCCAGCACAACCATCACATCATACGTCTGAAGATCCGCAAACTGCAGAGCCGCAATGTCCATAATGGAATCCCGCAGACCGTAACCAACCAGCAGCAGTCCCATACAGCCGCCGATTCCGATCATCGTCATCAGGCAGCGTTTTTTGTAACGCATAAGATTGCGGACTGCCGATTTCCAGGAAAATGAAAGATGCTTCCATAAAAATGGCAGATGCTCCAGCAGAATCTTTTTGCCCACCTTCGGTGCCGGCGGACGCATCAGCTGTGCTGGAACCGTCTGCAGCGCCCGATAACAGGAGGACAAAGTCGCTCCGATCGTACAGATCAGTGCGATTGCTGTCGCTGACAGACCGAAATCCCAGTGATACGGCATAACAATCTTCGGAAGATATACATACATGATTCCATAGGCTTCAATAATGACCCACGGAAGGAATTTTTCTCCGATCAGGATTCCCAGCAGACTGCCGCCCACCGTAGCCCAAAACGCGTATTTGAGATATTTGCCCGCGATATCTTTTTTGCTGTAGCCGAGTGCTTTCAGCGTGCCGATCTGTGTACGTTCTTCTTCCACCATACGGGTCATCGTCGTCAGGCTGATCAGTGCCGCTACCAGGAAAAACAGAAGTGGAAAAACCTGCGCGATATTCGTCAGACGATCTGCATTTTCGCCAAAGCCTGTATGCTCCTGGAGTACGCTTCTGTCATTGACATACCATTTCGGGAATTTGATCTCTGCCAGATCTTCTTCTGCTTCCTGTATCTTTTGCTCTGCATCAAGCAGATCTTCCTCCGCATCTTTAATTTTCTGTTCCCCTTCAATAATCTTTTCTTCGGATTCTTTTTTACCGTCTTCGTACTCTTCCCATCCGTCTTTTAATTTGGCTTCATTTTCGGCAAGCTCCTGTTCTGCCTCCTGAATCTGCGCAAGTCCGTCCTGCAGACCCGCTCTGGCCTCTGAGAGCTGAGTGCGTCCGGCATTCAACTGCTTCTGTCCATCAGAGAGCTGCTTCTGAGAAGCGTTCAGCTGAGCCCAGCCAAGATCTAGTTCCTTTCGTGCAGCTTCCAGCTGTTTCTGGGACTTCTCCAGTTCGCTGTATCCGGCATCTACCTCTGCCTGTGCCGCATCAAGTTCAGACTGAGAGGCTTCCAACTGGATTTTGGCCTGCTCCAGTGCCGTTCTTCCGGCCTGAAGCTCCTGCTTCTGTGTATTCCAAGCGGTCCAGTTATCCGTCAATTCCTGCTCTGCTGCGGCCAGCTGGATTTCTCCGGCTTCCCGCTCCTTTGTTTCTGCAGCTAGCTGTGTTTCTTCTGATTCCAGCTCCGTTCTTCTCGCTGCCAGACCTGCCGCGTCGCTATCCTGCTGCTGTTTTTTCACACTCAGGCTGCTCTCCTGCGCGCTCAGCTGCTTTTCCTGCTCCGTCAGCTGGGCTGTCTGAGCCTGCAGCTGCGCTTTTTGATCAGAAAGTTTTTGCGCTTCACTCTCGTAAGCCGTTTTCTTTTGTGCACAGTCCGTTTGGGCTGCTTCCAGATTACTCCGACTCTGCGTCAGTTCATTCTGTACCGCTCCTGACAACTGCTCTTTCTCTGAAATTTCTTGCTTCTTCTGTGCAAGTTTTCCATCAAGCCGTGCAGACTCTTCCAAATTTCCATTCGTTTCAGCTTCAGCCTTCTGCTGCTCCAACGCTGCTTTTTCCTGCGCCAGTGCTGCAAGCGCTTCGTTAAGCTCCGCTATCTTTTGCTCACAACTCTGTACTGTTGCTTCCTTGGCAGTCACATCTGCCGCTGCCGCCTGATATGCAAGCTGCAAGTTCTGGACATTCTGTTCTGCGGCAGCTGCCTGTGCAAGTCCTTCCTCTGTCTTCTGCTTCTCTATTTTGTAAGAAGTCCAGGCCGCATCAAGTGCTGCCCGCTCCTGTTCGTATTGTGTTTTCTGCTGTGCAAGCTGGACCTCATCTGCTTCCAGTTCTGATTTTTTCTGCGCAAGCTGGGCTGCATTTGCTTCCTGCGCTGTCTTCAAGGCTGCCATCTGCGACTTTTGACCATCTATGCTGCTCTGTGCCGCCTTCAGCTGTGTCTCTGCGGCAACAAGCTGCGTCTCACCGCTTTCAATCGCAGTCAGATTGGTCTGATAATCTGCCCAGCCTGCTGTCAGCTGCTCTGTGCCCGCCGTAACCTGCTGCTGCGCTGCTGATAGTTTCGCTTCCGCATCAGACTTGGAATCCTGAAATTGCTTTAAGCCGGATTGATATTCTGATTCACCGCTCTGCAGTTCACTGCGAGCCGCAGCAAGCTGTGCCTGTGCGTCCTCCAATGACTGTGCATTCTGTGCAAGCTCCTGCTCGCCGTCTTCAATCTCCTGCTGTCCACTTGCAAGCTCTGCTCTGGCGTCTGCCAGATCCTGTTTGCCGTCCTCCAGCTGCTGCTGTCCGTCTGCCAGTTCCGACTGTGCCTCGTCCAGTTCTGACTGTGCCTCCGCTTTGCCTTCTTCCAACTCTGCTCTGGCATCTTCCAGTTCCTGTTTGCCGTCTTCCACTTCCTGTTTCGCCTCGTCCAGCTCCGACTGTGCCTCGTCCATGATCTCGCTGTAGCGAATCTCACAGCGGACATCTGCGATCGACTCGACCTGGTCCAATGCTTTCTCGATCCGTTCCTCGTAGCCATCGGTAAATTCCATCTGCTCTTTGGCTCCATTCACATGCAGATACGCCACACTGTAAACTTCGCTGTCAAACGCTTCCGGAAGCACATAGACAAAACCGGAAAGTGTACCGGTGCCAAGCGTTGTGCTTCCTCTGGAAAATGAAATATAACACGGACTGTATCCATAGCCGCTGATCGTATAACTTCTGCAAAGCAGTGTGCTGTCTTCCTCTGATTCCACCTGAATCTCCAGTGTATCGCCGACCTCATAGCCATATTTCAATGCATATTCCGAATCGAGAAAACATTCGTCTGCTTTTTCCGGCAGTCTGCCGACAGCAGGTGTCAGCTCATTGACACCCTCACGCATTGCTTCTATATGAAGTACTTCCTGTGAATCTGTCTCCTGGCAGTAGACATCTTCCATGTAAGTGCCATAGACTGCCTCAATCTCTTCGACTGCTTCCATGGCCTGCAAATCTTCCTCTGTGATGCCAAGTGTACCGATCACGCGCAGATCCATCAGATTGCCCTGATCAAAATAAAAATCTCCGCTTGCCCGCATATCCGGAGCCGATGCATGCACACCTGCAAATATCATGACACCAAGTGCCACAATAAAAAGGATCGAGAGAAAACGGTTCAGGCTCCTGCGGATCTCGACCCGAAACTCTTTTTTCAATGCTTTCTTTCTCATCGCTGCCGCCCTACCATTCTATCGTCTCAACGGGAACCGGATGCTCGTTCTGATACATCTGATCCACGCGTCCGTTTTTGATCTTGATGACACGGTCTGCCATCGGTGTGATCGCCGTATTATGCGTGATCACAATCACAGTCATCCCTTTTTCATGGCACATATCCTGCAAAAGTTTCAGGATTGCTTTGCCGGTCAGATAATCAAGCGCTCCGGTCGGCTCATCGCAGAGAAGCAGCTTGGGATTCTTCGCCAGCGCCCGCGCGATCGACACACGCTGCTGCTCTCCGCCGGAAAGCTGCGCCGGAAAATTGCCCATGCGCGCACCAAGTCCGACTTCTTTTAAAACATGTTCCGCACTCAGCGGATTTTTGCAGATCTGCATCGCAAGCTCTACGTTTTCCAGTGCCGTCAGGTTCGGAACCAGATTGTAGAACTGGAACACAAATCCAATATCGTCTCTGCGGTATGCCGTCAGTTTTTTCTGACTGTAGCGAGCGATATCCTGTCCGTCTACCAGAACCTTGCCTGTACTTGCCGAATCCATGCCGCCCAGAATGTTCAGCACCGTTGTCTTGCCAGCACCGCTCGGACCTACGATTACGACAAATTCTCCTTTTTCTATTTCAAAATCAATCCCATCGACCGCATGGATTTCCACTTCACCCATGCGGTATAACTTCGTGACGCCTTCCAGCTTTACAAACGCTTTCTGCATTTCTTTTCCTCTTTTCTGCTGCTATGCTATATATAAATGAGTTGACCGACAAAAGTAAGCAACCACAGATTCGTGCCCATTTGTCCCTTGTCTCATTTAAAATATTTTACTGTTGAAATTCTTATCCCGCAACAGCTTTATATTTTTTTCATAATTGACGTTCGGTGTTCAAAAAAGCTGCCCCGAAACTGATTTTCAGTCTCAGGACAGCCTGCTTCTTTTTTATCAATTGATTATCTGTCATCCAGATCCACATATTCTCTATGGTGTCCGACATACTTGTAAGCCGGACGAATGATCTTGCCTTCATTAACCAACTCCTCGATCCGGTGTGCACTCCAGCCTGCGATTCTGGAAATCGCAAAGATCGGGGTAAACATCTGCTTCGGAATATCCAGCATAGAGTATACGAATCCACTGTAAAAGTCCACGTTGCAGCAAATCGGCTTGTGGAGATTCTTCCGATTGGTCAGAAGATCCGATGCGATCCGCTCTACTTTTTCATACAGTTCAAACTCGTCCATACGCCCTTTTTCCTGTGCCAGTGAACGGGCATACTCTTTCAGAATGACTGCTCGCGGATCGGATAAGGTGTAGACTGCATGACCCATACCGTAGATCAAACCGGTTTTGTCGAACGCTTCCTTGTTCATGATCTTCAGAAGATAATCCCGGATCGCGTCTTCATTGCCCCAGTTGCGGACATTGGCTTTGATCTCGTCAAACATATTTTCGACCTTCAGGTTCGCACCGCCGTGTTTCGGACCTTTCAGCGAACCAAGTGAGGCTGCCACTGCAGAATAGGTATCTGTTCCGGTCGATGATACAACGTGCGTTGTGAAAGTGGAGTTGTTACCACCGCCATGATCCGCATGAATGATCAGTGCGATATCTAATACGCGCGCCTCCAGTTCGGTATACTTGCCGTCCGCTCTCAAAATACGGAGAATATTTTCAGCCGTGGAGAGTTCCGGATCCGGATAACGGATTACAAGGCTCTTGTCATTATGATAGTGCTGATATGCATGGTACGCATAAACTGAGATCAGCGGAAACGTCGCAATCAGTGAAAGGGACTGCTTCAAAACATTCTGAATCGAAACATCGTCCGGATTCTCATCGTAGGAGTACAGTGTCAACACACTTCTCTGCAGTGCGTTCATCACATCCATACTTGGTGCTTTCATGATAACATCACGAACAAATTTGTTCGGAAGTTCTCTGTACTGAGCCAGAATATCAATAAATGAATGAAGCTGCTGTTTGTTCGGAAGGGCTCCGAACAGGAGCAGATAAATGATCTCCTCAAAGTTGAATCTACGATTCACAAAGCCTTTCTGAAGATCCATGATATTATAGCCCTGGTAGAAAAGCTGTCCTTCCTGCGGGACTTTCTTGCCATTTTCTGTCTTAAATGCGATGACATCTGAAATTTCGGTCAGACCGGTGAGTACACCTTTTCCGTCTGATTCACGAAGTCCGCGTTTTACGTCATATTCCTCATACAGATTCAGATCCAGACGACCGGAAATCATACAGTATTTTACCAATTCTGCCAGCCTTATGTCTCTGATCTTACGATCCTCGTCATTTCTTACCATAATGTCCTCCTCATCTATTAAAGCGTTCAACTGTATAAAAAACTACAGTTTGTCTACTGTGCTCCCATTTTGTTCAGCAGAAATTGAATATTCTGAGCCTCTGTGCTGCTGAACACACTGTCACTGAAATGCTCCGCATCAACTGTACCCTGATACCAGGACTGACTCTCAAAATAATTCTGAAT
>CAZEPO010000076.1:0-1806 GCA_964514125.1 uncultured Lachnospiraceae bacterium | reverse complement strand
CGCTCCGCAGTTATCACAAAAACGGCTTGATTCTGCCAACGCCTTCCCACAGCGTCTGCAATAACGAATTTGACCCATTTTATCCTCCCCGAAAATTTCTGTTGATTATAGCACGTTAATCTGTCCTAGTAAAGTGTTAAATTACCAAGAATGACTAGTCTTTATTCATATACAATGACCGGTGTTCCGATCGAGACTGTCTCAAAAATCTTCTGCACTGCCTCATACGGTGTGTTGACACAACCATGAGAACCGTTCGTCAGATAAATCGTACTGCCGAAATGATAGCGTTCCTTCAGATCATGGATTCCAATATCTCCATTGAATGGCATCCAGTAATCTACCGGTGCTTCATAGCCTTCTCCTTCCAGGATTGCATCGCGCTTCTTAGCATCGATCGCCCACACACCGCCGGACGGTGTTGCACAGTCTTTGTTCGGATTTCCGGTTACGACCGGTGTATCGACAACCAGATTCCCGTTTTCATAGCACCACATACGCTGCTGTGAAATACAGATTTCCACATAAGTATAGCCGATTCCATTGTTTTCATGGCTCATGGCAGAAAACAGATAAACCGGTTCCATACTTCCCTGATACCCTTCTTCCAAGGCATTCAAAAGAGCGATCACCGTCTGACTCTGGTCAATGCACCAGCCATAATCACCACCGGAAAGTGTTTCCGTCGTACCAAGTGAAGTATAAAATTCGACCGGAAGTCCAAACGTATCATATTTGGCTGCCAGCTGCTCCACATAGTCGGTTACCTTCATATCGTCGATCACATAAGAACCGTCTGAAAGCTCCGCGATCCATTCCCGGATCACCGGCGCATTGACGATTTCCTGTGAACTGCCGAAATCCAAAGTGATATAAGCAGATGCCAGCTCATTCATCGCTGCAGCATCCTCATTCAACTCTTTATCATCGCTGTAGATCTGCGGATCCACATAGCAGCCGACATCTTCCAGCGAAACAATCTCTGCTCCTGCATCTAACGCTTCTTGAATTGCTTCCAACGTTTTGCTGTGATCCAGTGTCGTACCCATCACCTCCGGAATCACTTCGATTCCGGTATCAGTCGTGCCGATATAGGCGTCCTGCGGCGCAGTCGCTGTCAGGTCATTCATGCAGGTCAAAGAATAGATTTCCTGCTCTGTCTTTTTCTCATCATAAGAAAAAGCAACTGATACCTCCGGCGTATGATCCAGAAGCATCATAATCGGCCAGATATAGCAATGCTGTGCACGCAGAATCTGATCGATGCTGTTGTTGTCCAAAAACTCCAATCCGATCTGATCCGCCGACAGTGTCTCTGTCTTGCCTTCTCTGCACTGAATCGTCAGCTTGTAATCACCAAGCCGCTCAGCGACTTCTGATTTGACCTGATCGACCTTTTTCTGACTGCAGTCCACGCCATAGATCACGGTATTCTCATAAAAATGAAAACCAAAGTAAACAGCAACCGCAATATAGATCACACCGATCACGCTTCCCAATCCGATAAAAATGCGGCGAAGACGTTTTCTCTTCCGCTCCTGCAGCCGTTCGCGCCAGCCCGCTGCATGTTCTGCTGATGCTCGTCGGCGCGGCACTCCTGCGGCCTTCCTCTGCCCAGCTTCTGTCCGCCTCTGCACTGCAGCGTTTTCCTGGTATTTGCGCTGCTGACCCTTTTCTTCACTTCCAAGTTCTTCGCTCTGAACCAGACTTCCGATCCTGCGTCTTGGCATCTCTTCACTTCTTCTATATGCAGATTCTAATTCTGATGTCCGTAACGGTCTTTGTTTTTCCGTTTTTTGCCCTGAA
>CAZEPO010000075.1:6320-8999 GCA_964514125.1 uncultured Lachnospiraceae bacterium | reverse complement strand
TTCTCCTCTTATCTTAAGCACACAATGTATCATGTAATTATTCAAAACCCACAGCCTACGCAGTAAGCAATAAATACATTCAATCATAATGTAACATATAACCTAGCAAATTTGCATAAAACAGACATAAAATACGAAGTATTTCGGGGGCTGCTCTAAACTGTTACATGATTTTTCGCTACAAACTCGATTCATACATTGTATAAGCAGGCAGTTTCACAGAAACTGTGCAAACACAGACGCACCCACAACGGTCAACAGCCCTGCGACTGCGATGGACAGACTGCTCATGGCACCTTCCACTTCACCCATCTCCATCGCCCGCGCTGTGCCGATCGCATGTGCCGAAGTACCAATCGCAATTCCTTTTGCAATCGGCTCCTGAATCCGAAACAGACTGCATACCTGCTCACCGATCACATTTCCTATGATTCCGGTAATAATGATCACTGCCACCGTGATTGTCACAATACCGCCCAGTTCCTCTGAGACACCCATGCCGATCGCTGTCGTGATTGACTTCGGAAGCAGTGTCACATACAGCTCATGGTCGATTCCAAACAACATTCCCATAAGCAAAATCGAGAGCAGGCTTGTCAGCACACCAGACAAAATGCCTGCCATGATCGCTTTTACATTACTTTTGAGCAGTGCCATCTGTTCATAAAGCGGAACTGCCAGGCAGACTGTCGCCGGCGTCAGCAGATAACTGAGCAGATCTGCACCTTCTTTGTAAGTTTCATAATCTACCTTCAAAGCTGCCAGCAGCACCATGACCGCTGCGACCGCGACCAGCAGCGGATTGCAGATGGCAAGCTTCGTTTTCTTCTTTAAAAACACTCCGAATTCATAGGCTAAGATGCTGATCATCACGCCAAAGAACACAGAATTTCCAAGCAATTCTTTCACAATTCCTCACTCGCTTCTATATATTTTGGTATCTGTTCAGAGCCAAGCAAAATTTCATAAAACAAACGCAAAATGCTTGTATTTTTAAGGTTGTTTTTGAAATTTTATTTGGCGGATACGCCACACCGACGAAATGCAAAGCATTTTGGAGGTTGGCTCTGAACTGTTACATCTTTTCTTACAATCCAGAGCTGCGTCTATTCCTGAGTACCTGCTGCGTCACCTTTCCGGATACCGCCATCACCGCTACGGTTGAGACTAGTGTGATCACGATCAGCGGCAGCAGGGACGGACGGATCATATCCCAGGACTGCGTCAGACCGACCGCCGCCGGAATAAACATCAGCGGCATGATCTCGACCAGAAATTTTGCCGTCTCCTTCACATCTGCCAGCTTGATGATACCTGTACAAAGAGCCGTAAGCATCAGCACCAGTCCGTAGATACTCGCTGGGATTGGCAGCGGAAGCAGATATTTCAGCACTTCTCCCAGGAATGAAATCATAAGAATGATGACGAATTGTCTGATATATTTCACAAACTTCACCTCCTATCTATCGATAACGATTCAATAAAAATCCTATACAGCCGTGTCATACGTTCACTTTATGGAATACATTTTTAACATCAAAAATGGGTACAGACAAGTGATTTTCGCTGAGATACCCGCATCTTATATTAAAACACGGGTATCTCAGCGTTTTCTACTTACCTGTACCCATATGAGTACTTAATAAAGCCTAAGCACCTCTATTTCTAGGTCTTACTGAAACCTTTTGCCACCTGTACACACTACCAAATACAGCGGAACCTTCACTCCTGTCATCGGAACATTTACATACGCTCCGGTGCAGAGAATCCAAGCAGATCAATACTGGTCTCCAGCACTTCTCTTGTCAGGTTCAGAAGCTCGATCCAGCTCTGCTGCTGTACCGCATCCTCATGAGAAAGGATCTTGGTCTCATGGTAGAAACGGTTGAATGCATTGGAGAGATCATAGATGAAAGCACAGATCTTGTGCGGTGCAGTCTCTTCATAGGCCTGCTCGATCACACTGTTGAATTTGACCAGTTCCATCATCAGGTTCTTCTCGCTGGCATTAGCCGGTGCAAGGATATGTCCCTGCTCAACAGCTCCGCCATTTGCGCGGTACTTGTTCAGGATGGATTTGATACGAACAATCGTGTACAGGATGTATGGACCTGTATTTCCTTCGAAGGAAGTGAACTTGTCCACATCAAAGATGTAATCCTTGGATGCCTGGTTGGAAAGGTCTCCATATTTGATCGCAGAAAGGCCAACCAACTTGGCTGTCTCTTTGGCCTCTGCCTCATCTACACTGTGGTTCTCTGTAATTTTCTTGAACATATCAGCATTGATGTCCTCGATCAGCCATTCCAGACGCATAACACCGCCGCTTCTTGTCTTGAACGGCTTGCCGTCCTTGCCGTTCATCGTACCGAAGCCGATGTGCTTCAGAACAGTGTCTTCCTTCACCAGCTTGGTCTTGCGTGCACAGCGGAACACCTGTGTAAAGTGCATCTCCTGACGTTTGTCAGTCAGGTAAATGATCTCATCCGGCTCGTAGTTTTTCATACGGTCGATGATCGTTGCAAGGTCGGTTGTCGTATACAGTGCTGCACCGTCAGATTTCAGAATGATACACGGCGGCACTTCTTTTGAGTCGGATTCCTCTTTGACATCAACGATCAGCGCGCCCTGATCCATATACGCATAGCCTTCTTTTTTCATGTATTCTGCCATATCCGG
>CAZEPO010000075.1:1038-6220 GCA_964514125.1 uncultured Lachnospiraceae bacterium | reverse complement strand
CGCCCTGATCCATATACGCATAGCCTTCTTTTTTCATGTATTCTGCCATATCCGGGATATACGGCTGTGCATCGGATTCTTTCTTCCAGAGATCAAATTCGACATTCAGGTTGCCATAGTTTTTCTTCAGATCGGCGATTGAAACATTCAAAATATGATTCCACAGTGCACGATAGCCGCGTACACCGTCCTGCAGTTTTGCAGTCGCTTCCAATGCTTCTTCTTTGTATGCCGGATCTTCTTTGGATTTGCCGCTCGCGGTCGGATAAATCTCTTCCAGCTCAGAAATGGTGAACGGAGCTTCCTGCGGATATTCTCCTTCATAGCTGTCATCGAAGTAAACCAGCTCCGGCTGACGCTTTTTCACCTCTGTGATGATCAGGCCCATCTGAAGTCCCCAGTCACCCAGATGCACATCGCCGATCACCTTATGTCCTACAAAGCGGCCGATCCGCTTTACACTCTCACCGATGACTGCAGAACGCAGATGACCAACATGAAGCGGTTTTGCAACATTGGCTCCGCCGTAATCTACCATGATCGTCTTCGGCTCTTTGGCTTTTTCGACGGACAGATCCTTGTCAGCCTGCATCTGCAGCACATAGTCTGCCAGATAGCTGCCGGAAATCTTCATATTAATAAAGCCCGGATTCACTGCTTCGATCGACTCAAACATCGGATTATCCTGCAGCTTCGCCACAACATCATTCGCAATCATGATCGGTGCTTTTTTGTACTTTTTGGCTCCTGCCATTGCACCATTACACTGATACTCACAAAGGTCAGGACGGTTGGAAATACCGGTTCTTCCGTATGCTGCATCATAGCCGCATGCTTCAAACGCATCCATAACTTCCTGACTGATCAAATCTAAAATCTTTTTCATTTTTCTCCACCATTCCTTGTATTTCTAAGATTTTCATCTATTCGCTTTTATGTGTGATCACCGAAATGATATGCTCTTTCTGCCGTTCTACATGGCAGTTGATACACTCCAGTGCCGCCTGCTCATCACGATTCTTGAGTGCCGCCACAATTTCATCATGCTCACGCAGAAGCTGTGCATGCGCATGTTTGTCTTTCAGATATTCCATCCGGTAGCGGTACATCTGCTCACGCAGATTGTTCAGGATCTGAATCAGACGGTTGTTGCCGGTTGCTTCATAAATGGCATCATGAAACAGCATATCTGCCTCTGCACAAGCGCCGACATCGTCGCCCAGAAGACTCTGATGAAACCGCTCAGCTAATTTCTCCAGCTCCTCCAGCTGATCCTGTGTGATCCTGCGGCAGGCATGTTTCACTGCGAGCTCCTCCAGTGCCATGCGAACCTCCAGCACATCCTCCAGATCCGAAATCGTAATTTCTGCGACTACAGCCCCCTTGCGCGGGATCATAAATACGAGCCCTTCCAGCTCAAGCTTACGGATAGCCTCACGCACCGGTGTCCTGCTGACTCCCAGCTTCTGTGCCAGATGGATCTCCATCAGACGCTCTCCTGGTTTCAATTCTCCTCTTAATATTGCCTGCCGCAGGGTTTGGAATACAACGTCCCGAAGCGGCAGATATTCATTCATCTGTAACTGAAACGATTCTACCATATTCTCCTCCGTTTTCTGCTGTTGCCTTTTTCTCCGTCGCTGTCTCTTCAATGACTGCCCATATCCTTGACGTGGAAAAATCTGGTCAGAAAGACATTCTTTGCAAGTTTGCTCTCCTGCATTTTCGTATATGCCTCTCTGGCTTTTCGTTCGTCATCATATAAACCAAATACGGTCGGACCGCTTCCGCTCATCATGGCACCGATCGCCCCATTCTGAATCATACAGTCCTTAATCTCCTGTATAACCGGATGTGCCGGTATCGTGACCGTCTCCAGCACATTGCCCATCTTCTCAGCCATCGCGTAAAGATCACCGTCACGGATTGCCTGAATCTGTCCGTCGATGTCTGGATGACTGGTCAGCTCGTTGGCCCTGAGATTACCATAGACAAACTGGGTTGAAACATGAACAGCCGGTTTTGCAAGGAGTACATAAGTTCCTGGCGCTCCCGGCAATCTCGTCAGCTGTTCTCCGATTCCTTCTGCCAGTGCGGTTCCCCGCATAATGCAGTACGGCACGTCTGCACCGATCCGGACACCGCGCTTCATCAGCTCCTCCTGCGTCAGTCCCAGTCCAAACATCTGATTCATACCCACCAGCACCGCCGCAGCATCGGAACTGCCGCCTGCCAGTCCGGCAGCAACCGGAATATACTTCTGAAGCCGAATATGCACACCTTCTTTGAGTTCAAATTCATCGATCAGGATCTTGGCAGCGCGGTATACCAGATTATCTTCATTCACCGGGAGATATCCAAGATTCACTTCCACCCGAATCCCCTGCTGCTGCGTTTTCCGCATCGTAATCTGGTCGTACAGATAAATGCTCTGCATGATCATTCTGAGATCGTGATATCCGTCCTCTCTTTTGCGCAGTACATCAAGCCCAAGATTGATCTTTGCCATTGCTTTCAGCTTTAGTTCTTTCACGTTTTCACCACCTGTCTTATTCTTGTTTTTTCATTTGTATTTCTGCTTGCACTTTGTATACAATTTTAACTTCCCCTATTTATAATGTCAATGGAAGATGTGGCAAAACTTGATTTTTATGAAATTTGACGAATCGGATTTACCGTTTTCATCAAAATTAAACAATCCCCTTTCTGTACGGTTTCCTGCTCCAGTCCGTTCATCTCCATGATCTGCTCCGGCGTCATATAATACTCCTTTGCAATCTGCCAGAGTGAGTCACCCTCCTGCACGATATAGCCCGTGATTCCCGGAAGATTTTCCAGTTCCTGCAGGTCATACTCTTCCTCTTCAATCCTGTGGATACAGCACTGTGTTTCCCGGTGTACCACAAAAAGATTCAGTCCGATCACTGCTTTGACCTCAATCTCCTCGCTGTCTGCCATTGTCGCAGTCAGCTGATCCAGACTGCTGGTCAGCGAAATACGGCAGCCTTCCTCAGCCTCAGGCACTTCTGCCAGGTGTGAAAACGGAATGACACCTTCCAGCACTGCAAACGGCATCGAATCATCAGAAGAAATATACAGAATTGACACCGGAACAGCACCTTCAATCCGTACGCCCCGCTGTCCTGAGCCACCATTTTCGTTCATCGGATCAGATACGATTTCCACCTTATCGACGCGTATGCTTCCGTTCGTGTTGCAGATCTGCAGAATCCGCGGTTTGGCTCCCTGAATCCGGATTCTTCCGCCTGCTCTGCACTTGGATTCATTTTTCATGACCAGACGCTCATATTCTTCCTGGCTGACTGTCAGCTGCAGTGCTTTCTGCGGTGAATAGACATCCTCCAGTATCTCTGCTTCCTCATTCCCATACAGGCTGATTCCAAGGTCTAACAGACCTTCCAGATGAAGCAGCCGCATCTCACCGTCCGTATCCTCCTTTGCAGTAAGCTCTGCCTGTGCAAGGGAAGTCTCGATCACAGGGATCAGTGTACTGCTGCAGCCGCTGCAGCTGACCGTTCCCTCAAACGGCAGAATCTGTTCGATAGACTGGGGACTTTGCTGCTCCTGTGCCGGACGATAGAGAAGAAACACAAACAGGCTGCCCTGTATTGCCAAAGTCTCTTTTTCCGGCTGAACCCTGCAGCCGCGCAGCTGTACATTTTCCCACAAGATCTCCCCGATATCCGGCTTGTTGGACGGAAGCTGAATTTCTTCTTTTAGACGAAAGATATCCTTTTTCTGCACTTCCAGCTGCATCAGCTCCAGTTTTTTTCTGCGCTCACAGATTTCCAGACTGCTCTGCACTTCCACCGCTGCCGACAGATCATAAATCTCCTCTACCGAGGCATCAAAGCTGAGCAGCCCGCGGATCGCAAGTTTTCTCGAATTGATCAGCGTGACCGTCAGATCTTCGATCTCATAATGTACTTTCACATTGTCTCCCGGCTCCAGTCCTTCCATACTGATTATTTCCTGAAACGGCAGCTTCGCATCAATGCGCTGCAGCTGCCGTTCTCTGGTGTCGTCCATGTACAGAACTGCCACTTCCATCGTCCCTTCCACAAGCAGACGTCCGCTCTCTGCCCGTATCTGATCCATTGTGACCTTCTCGCGGCTCTGTACGATCATCTCCACATCAGGACGGACATCCGGCACATTCAGATCCTCATCCAGCGTAATCTGTGTTCCGGCATGCTTTGCCTGTCTGCACATATGGATATTTTTCATTAAAAGTTCCATCGCTACCACCTTTCTGATCTTCCTATCGGATTGCATACGCCACTTTCTTATCCTATTCTGCTAGGTGATCATGACCTCTTTTTCCCGCAGATCCAGTTTTACCACCAGATACGGATAGGAAGGCTCTTTTGTCTGTTTTTCCTGATTCGATGGACCGAGCAGCCGTGTATCCAGCCAGAGCGTCTGCTCATCTTCACTGCAGTCTGTCACCGAAATACTGTAGCCTCCCGTCTTCTGTTCTCCATAGCCCCGCACCAGATACAGATTTTCTCCCTCCGTATAAGAAAGGCGGATTTCCTCTGCCTTATTTTTTTCGATCACCTCCAGCAGCGTTTCCGGAATTTCCCGATTTTCGACCACTGTAAAATCCACTGCCTGCCGGTCCTTGTCGGAGCGTGACTCCATTTTTTTGCAGCCTCCCAATAGAACGAGAAACAGTATGCCGCAAATAAGCTGATGGCGCTTCCTCCGTCTTTCTTTTCTGTGCATTGTTCTGCCTGCCTCTGCGTTTTATTCTATTTCTATTGCAGACTTCCGAAAAATATACCTTTTTCCAAACAAACAGAAAAAGAGTGCTGACTTCTCTTACAAGCCAGCACTCTGATTTTTAATGCGTCAATTTTTGATTTTTCTCCAGCATCTGCCGGATCTGTTCCTGAACCTGTTTGCCTAGAAACTTTTGTTCTTCTCTGGATAATGTCTTAGGGTCGATTGGTTTACCGTATTCGATAATGACAGCCGCCGGTTTGATTTTCGGAAAATGTTCTTCAAACAATGCCGCAGAATTGCTGATCGCGACCGGAATGATCGGACAGCCGCTCTTGGTCGCTATCTTAAAGGAACCTTCGTGGAACGGAAGCAGCTCCAACTCATTCTCGTTTTTGTTTCGTGTTCCTTCCGGAAAGATCATGATCGAGATTCC
>CAZEPO010000075.1:0-1028 GCA_964514125.1 uncultured Lachnospiraceae bacterium | reverse complement strand
GCCGTCAGAATCGTTTTTAAGCCTTCTTTTATGTTCTCTCTGTCCAAAAACAGACAGTACAGATACCGCATCCAGTTCACCAGCAGCGGAATCTTTTCCAGCTCCTTTTTGGCTACAAATCCTGTCAGTCCCGGACATCTCATATAATTAAGTACGATGTCAAACTGACTGCGGTGATTACCCACATACAGGACTGCCTGATCTTTCGGGATATTTTCTTCACCGATCACAGTCAGCTTCACTCCGGAAATAAACGCGACTCCTTTGAAAGCAGCCTGCACGATCCGAAGAGAACTGATATCACGCAAATGCGGATTCCATTTGCCGATCAGCCACTCCACAAAAAACATCGGAATCGACAGGATTAAAAAAACAACTACCCATATGACAGTTAAGATAAAACGGATCATACTTCCTCCTGTTTCAGTGCCCTTCCAAACAGTTCTGTGGTTCTGCACAGCCATTCTTTGCGATCTTCGCGCAGATCCTCACTCACATAACGGAATGCCCAGTTGTCAGCTGCGACACCCGGTGTATTCATACGCGCCTCACTTCCCAGCAGGAACAGATCCTGAATCGGGAAAATCGCATATTTGGCAATGCTGCCCATGCAGAAACGGATAAAATCATAGCCGATCATATTGCCGTCTGTATTGCCGAAGCGTCGTACACGGTCTCTAATCTCCTCGGTCTGCTGGGCATACCAGCCCATCGTCGTATCGTTGTCATGTGTTCCTGTATAACAGATACAGTTGGTTGTTGTGTAATAGAACGGCACATATTTGGTATCGTCCATATCACCAAAACCAAACTGCAGTACTTTCATACCCGGGAAACCAAATTTGTCTCTGAGTGCTTCCACTTCATCGGTGATCACACCAAGATCCTCTGCGAAGATCGGCAGATCCTTGCCGAGTTCTTTCTGAACGGTGCGGAACAGCTCCTCCCCTGGTGCTTTCACCCATTTGCCGTTGATCGCAGTCTCTTCGTCTGCCGGTACAGACCAGTATGCTTCAAAGCCGCGGAAA
>CAZEPO010000074.1:7918-9159 GCA_964514125.1 uncultured Lachnospiraceae bacterium | reverse complement strand
CTGGTCAAACCCAACATCCTTTCTATCTGTGAAAGAGCAGCCAACGTTCCCGGTATCAAGGAAGTCTGTATCACGACCAATGGAACCTTACTTCCCCAGCTTGCTCCTGCACTGCGTGACGCCGGTGTAAGCCGCATCAATTTCAGTCTGGATACACTTTGCCCTGACCGCTATGCGCACATCACGCGCCGCGGCAATCTGCAGGATGCACTGAACGGTCTGGAGGCTGCTTTTGCTGCTGGTTTTCAAAAGATCAAAATCAATGCCGTTCTGATCGGCGGATTCAACGATGACGAGATCCGTTCCCTGTCTGAATTGACATTGAAATATCCTTTGGATGTGCGTTTTATCGAACTAATGCCAATTCAGGATCACGATGAATTCGGCGAGGCTGCTTTTATTCCTTGCTCTTCTGTTTTGAAGGAACTGCCTGAAGCAGTCCCACAGCCAAAGGACGGCGGTGTCGCCAGGCTTTATCGTCTTCCGGGTGCACAGGGCAATATCGGTCTGATCAGCCCACTGAGTGACCACTTCTGCGGAAGCTGCAACCGCATCAGACTGACCTCAGACGGCAAACTCAAGCCATGTCTGCATTCTTCAGCCGAGTATTCGATCAAAGGTCTGGACAAAGAGCAGATGCTGCAGCAGTTCTCACTTGCGATCCTTGCCAAGCCAGAACAGCACGGCGAACTTTCTGCCTTCCACCGCAGCGATGCCGGCAGAAACATGAATCAAATTGGAGGTTAAGCAATGTCTGATTTTACTCATTTCAATGAACAGGGCCGTGCCAAAATGGTCGATGTCGGCACCAAACCCGTTTCACAGCGCACTGCTGTCGCAGCCGCACGCGTCTTAGTCAACGAAACAACATTCGCCCTGATCCAGAGCGGCGGCATGAAAAAAGGTGACGTTCTGACCGTCGCCCAAATTGCCGGAGTCATGGGTGCCAAGCGCACACCTGACCTGATTCCTATGTGTCACCCCATCCTGATGGACGGCATCAATCTGGAACTCTCGCTTGACGAGTCCCGTCATTCCGTAGAAATCCGGGCCACCGTCACCTGCGACGGCCGCACCGGCGTCGAGATGGAAGCACTGACCGCAGTCTCCACTGCCGCACTCACCGTCTACGACATGTGCAAGGCTGTACAAAAAGATATGGTCATCACCGATATTCGCCTGATTTCCAAGACAGGCGGTGTACATGGTGACTATCTCCGCAGAGAAGATTGCTGATAGAT
>CAZEPO010000074.1:2447-7818 GCA_964514125.1 uncultured Lachnospiraceae bacterium | reverse complement strand
TGTGCTAAAAGTCTTGCTTCGACGTATATATGCGTTAAAAAATCCAGAACATTGTCTGAGCGTCCTTGGACGTAAGTTATGTTCTGGATTTTTTGGTTTTAGCAGATATGCGCCGAAGCTTTAGACTTTCTTGCACTTCGGAATCTGTCAGTCTGCAATTATTTTATTTTCCTTTTCGGCGTTCGGATTATAAGAAAGTATCTTTTTCTGTGATGTTATGCTTTCTCAATCTTGATCGCACATACCTTGTATTCCGGAATTCTTGCATACTTGTCAAGTGCTGCATTGGTCAGCCAGTTTGCATTTCCATCCGGGAAGTGGAACGGCATCCAGGACTCGCCCGGAGAAGTCTTTGTGCCTACACGTGCAGTTGATTCGATGGAACCTCTGCGTGAAGATACGCGTACCTTGTCGCCGTTCTTGATGCCGAGTTTCTCAGCATCGACGATATTCATCTCGATGAAGGATTTTCCTTCGATCTCCATCAGTTCCGGAGTCTTTCCTGTCATCGCTCTTGTTGTGTAGTGGTAGAGAATACGTCCTGTCATCAGGATGATCGGATATTCTTCATCCGGAAGCTCTGCTGACGGAATGTACTCTGCCGGATAGAACCATGCCAGACCACGGCTGAACTTGCCAACGTGCATGATCGGAGTACCCGGATGATCCTTGGTCGGACACGGCCACTGAAGACCTTTGCCGCCTACTTCTTCGCTGTCCAGACGAGCATGGCTGATACCGCCGAAGCTCGGTGTCAGAGAAGCGATCTCATCCATGATCTCTGCAGAGGTCATGTGTTTCTGCGGATATCCCATACGGTTCATCAGGTCGATGATGATATCTGTATCCAGTCTTGCTTCGCCCGGTGCCTCTACTGCCTTACGAACACGCTGTACACGTCTTTCAGTATTGCTGAAGGTACCTTCTTTCTCAGCGTAGCTTACACCCGGAAGGATAACATCTGCCAGCTGAGCAGTCTCTGTCATAAACAGCTCCTGAATTACGAAGAAATCAAGACTCTTAAGTGCTTTGATAATATGTGTGGTATCTGCATCGGTAACAACCGGGTCTTCGCCGTAGATGTACAGACCCTTGATCTCGCCTGCAATTGCTTTCGGGAATACATCAGTTGCATGTACACCAACCTTATGGTCAAGCGGTACACCCCATGCTTTTTCGAATTTCTCTACTACACCTGGAGCCTCTACTTTCTGGTAGCCCGGGAAGTCAGTCGGCTGTGCACCCATATCACATGCACCCTGTACGTTGTTCTGTCCACGAAGCGGGTTCACACCACAGCCTTCACGGCCAAGCTTACCAACAAGAAGTGCCATATTGGACATGGACATAACGCCCTCTGTACCAGTAGAATGCTCTGTTACACCGAGACAGTAGATGATCGGTGCTTTTTCTGCTTTGGCATACATCAGAGCTGCAGCACGAAGGTCATCTGCACTGATGTGACAGATCTCAGCAACACGCTCCGGTGTGTAATCTTTTACGATTTCTCTGATCTTCTCATAACCTTCGGTACGCTCTGCGATGAATTTCTCATCCTGCAGACCTTCTTCGATAATGATATGCATGATACCATTTGCGAATGCTACGTTTGTACCTGGTTTCAGTTTCAGATGGATATCTGCCTTTTTCGCAAGGTCGATATCACGCGGGTCTACAACGATCAGCTTGCAGCCGCGTTTTACAGCCTGACGGATCTGCATACCAACTACCGGATGTGCTTCTTCCGGGTTGGAACCTACCAGCATGATCACATCTGGATTCTTGGTAATATCTTCGATCGGGTTGGTCATCGCACCGGAACCAAGTGTCATATACAGACCGGAAACAGATGCAGAGTGACAAACACGTGCACAGTTATCTACGTTGTTGGTTCCGAAGCAGGTACGAACCATCTTCTGAACCATGTAAATATCCTCGTTCGGGGAACGGGAACATGCAAAACCTGCCAGAGAATCAGAACCGTATTTTTTCTTGATCTCCATGAACTTGGAAGCAACCAGATCCAGTGCCTCATCCCAGGATGCGCGCTCAAATTCACCAGTCTCTTTGTTCTTGATCAACGGGTATTTGATACGCTCCGGTGAATGAACAAAGTCAAAGCTTCCGCTACGGCCTTTAACACAGAGCAGACCCTTGTTGGACGGTCCGTCATATGCTTCGGTATCCACAATTTTGCCGTCTTTTACGAGCAGATAATACTGACAGCCTGTTGCACAGTGCGGACAGGTTGTAAGAACTTTTTTGTCGATCTGATATTTGCGGTATTTTTTGCGTCTCTTCATGGACAGCGCACCTGTCGGACATGCTGCCACACAGTTACCACAGGATTCACAGGTACTGGTACGCCATGTATCATCAAACGGAGCACCGATCACGGAAGTAAATCCACGGTTCATAGTATCGATCGCACCACGGCCTACGATCTCATTACAGGTGTTGACACATCTGTGGCAGAGAATACACAGGTTCGGGTCATAGGTAAAGAATTTGTTGGTGTCATCGATCGGTTTCAGTTCCTGTTCGCACTCATAGCTTGTCTTCTCTACGCCATATTCATAGCAGAGATCCTGAAGCTTGCAGTCTCCGTTCGCTTCGCAGGAGAAGCAGTGTACGTTGTGCTCGGAAAGCAGCAGATCCAGTGTTTTTCTTCTGGATTCGATAACCTTCTCTGACATTGTGCTTACTTCATCGCCCTCTGAACAGATTGCGGTACAGGCAGTATCAATTTTGGTTCTTCCGTTGTTTGCGATCTCTACGACACAGATACGGCAGGAGCCGTCCGGAAGAAGACCCTTCAGATAGCAGAGTGTCGGGATCTTCACGCCAATCTTCTCTGCTGCTGCAAGTATAGTCGTCCCTTTTTCCACTTCAACAGGGATTCCATCTATCTTTAAATGAAGCATTCTCTTTTCCCTCCTCTACTGTACTTCAATCGCACCAAACGGACAGTTCTCCAGACAGGTACCGCACTTGATACACTTGGAGGTGTCGATGGTATGAGCTTCTTTCTTGTTGCCTGTGATTGCTTCAACCGGACAGTTGCGGGCACATTTTGTACAGCCCTTACATTTCTCCGGATCGATCACATAGCTCTGCATTGCAGTACATACATGAGCTCTGCACTTGTGCTCCTGGATATGCTCTACATACTCCTCACGGAAATTCTTGAGGGTACTGAGTACCGGAAGCGGTGCACTCTTGCCAAGACCGCAAAGTGAACGCTCTTTTACAAATTTTGCAGTTTCTTCGAGGATCTCGAGATCTTCCATCTTGCCTTCGCCGGCTGTGATGCGTTCAAGGATCTCAAGCATACGTTTGGTACCGATACGGCACGGACCACATTTTCCGCAGGACTCTCTCTGTGTAAAGCCCATGAAGAAACGTGCTACCTCTACCATACAGGTATTTTCATCCATAACTACGAGTCCGCCGGAACCTACGATCGCACCGTATTTCTTTACGGAGTCGAAATCAAGCGGAACATCGAGGTGTTCTTCGGTCAGACAGCCGCCGGACGGACCGCCGATCTGAACTGCCTTGAATGCTGCATCGCCTTTCAGGCCGCCGCCGATATCGAAGATGATCTCTCTCAGTGTTGTTCCCATCGGAACCTCGATCAGACCTGTATTCTGAATTGAACCGGTCAGAGAGAAAGTCTTTGTACCAGGTGTGCCTTCTGTACCGATGCTGCGGTACCAGTCAGCGCCCTGAAGAACGATCTTCGGAACGTTTGCATAAGTTTCTACGTTGTTCAGGACAGTCGGTTTCTCCCAAAGTCCTTTTTCTACGGTACGAGGCGGTTTGACACGCGGCATACCTCTCTTGCCTTCGATTGATGCAGTCAGTGCAGAACCTTCACCACAGACGAATGCACCGGCACCACGGTTGATGTGCATGCGGAAACTGAAGTCTGTGCCAAGAATGTTGTCACCGAGAAGACCTCTCTTCTCCAGCTCTGCGATCGCACCGCGCAGACGTTTTACAGAGTTCGGATACTCTGCACGAACATAAATATAACCATCACATGCCTTTACAGCATATGCAGCGATCATCATACCCTCGATCAGACGGTACGGGTCACCTTCCATAACGGAGCCGTCCATGAATGCACCCGGGTCACCCTCATCACCATTACATACAACATAGCGGATCTTTTCTTTCTGACCTGCTACCTGTTTCCATTTTTTGCCTGCCGGGAAACCGCCGCCTCCACGGCCACGCAGTCCGGATTTGTCGATCTCTTCTACGATCTCCTCCGGTGTCATCTCCTGCATTGCTTTTTCAAGTGCCTTGAAGCCGCCGCTTGCCAGATACTCATCCAGAGATTCTGCATCGAATTTGCCGCAGTTCTCCAGAACGATTCTTGTCTGTTTTGCAATAAACGGAATCTCGTCCGGCTGTACATAAGCAGTACCATTCTGTTTGTAAAGAAGACGCTCTACGATCTCGTCTCCCAGTACGCTTGCCTTGAAGATCTCTTCACAGTCTGCGATCTGTACTTTGGTATACTGCACAACCTTGTCACCCTTCTGAATACGAACGAGCGGTCCAAGTTCACAGATACCCTGGCAGCCTGTTTTTTTCACGCCAACGTGCTCGCCTGCATCGTGCGGTGCAAACTCAAGTACCACACCCGGAGCATCCTTGGTGATCTCTACGAATTTTTCATAAATTTTCTCGGAACCGGTCGCGATACAGCCGGTACCTGAACAGACGAGGATACGGCAGTCACATGCATCCAGCATCTTTTTGGCATCTTCTCTTACCTGATTTAATGCTTCGATATTCTGAATCATTCTGCTGCGCCTCCTCTCAGTTCATCAATCAGAGCTTCTGCTGCTTCCGGTGTCATACGCGGATGAACTTCCTCATTGACCATCATGGTCGGTGCCAGTCCGCATGCTCCCAGACAGGAAACAGTCTCTACTGTAAACATCATGTCATCTGTTGTTTTTTTCTTCGGGCTAAGTCCAAGTTTCTTGTACAATGCTTCCAGTACCGGCATTGACTTTCTTACGTGACAGGCTGTTCCGTCGCAAACCTTAATCACATATTTTCCTTTTGCGTCGAAGGAAAAGTTTTCATAGAATGTTGCCACGCTGTATGCTTTCGCTTTGGTCACACCGATCTGAGATGCAACATAGGTGAGTAATTCACCCGGCAGGTATCGGAATTCTTCCTGAATATCCTGCATAATCGGAATCAGCGAAGCCGGTTTGCGACCATAGTACTGGATGATCTCGTCCGCCTTGTCATAATAAGACTGCTCAAGCATGTGCTTACCTCCTTTTATCTATATGTAATTTTATATTACCTCAGGCTTGTATTCGCAGGCAGATATCCGCTATCT
>CAZEPO010000074.1:0-2347 GCA_964514125.1 uncultured Lachnospiraceae bacterium | reverse complement strand
ATATCGGTGATACCGAGTTCCCGCCCCTTCGCAATCTGTGTCTCCAAAAATGTTTTTCCCTGCAGCAAAAGATCAGCCTTGTCTGTTCCCATCCGGCTGCTTTTGCCGCCTGCCAATATGATCATGGAATATTCATTCATAAACCAGTTCCTCCTAATTCGCTTCGTGCCGCATGACAGCTTTTTGCAAAAATCCCCGACAGTCAGCAACCATCGGGGAATATTTCTTATTGATAATATCGCAATGCAGTTTCTTTAAATTTCTCAAACAGTGGATAATATACATCTATGATATTTTGAAATTGTTCTGCTGCAAATGTGCCATCATAATCATGTGCCAGCTGATTTCTGCTTCTGAGCATCTCTATCCACGTGTCATCGTCGATCAGACCGTTCGCAAATGCCTGACGCAAGGTCTCCCGTGGAGAACCCATTGCAAAATCAAGGATTTCCAGCTTCTTAACCAGAATATCCTTCATAACCTTCCATGCAATGTCAAATGTCAGGCTGAAATTCAGCACCGTTCCTTCCAAAACAAAGTCAGATGCCGGATCTGCATGTCTGCTCTTTTCCAGATTTTGCAGGCTCTTGCAGAATGTATTATAACGATTAATAAATTTGTCTTCCATATTTTTTTATGTCCTCCAGCAAATACTCATTCCGAATACTGTCATAGTCAAAAATATCAATTTTGCGCAGCGTATCGATCTGTTCCAAATCATGCTCTAGCTTCAGCAGATCCGGGCAGCCATAGACAACAAAATCAATATCGCTGGTCGGCAATGCAGTACCTGTTGCAAAAGAACCAAACAGATCCAATCGTCTGACACCATTCAATCGGCAAATCTGCGTAACTCTTTCAATCAGTTCCGGTATCGGCATAACATTCATAATGCATTTTCTCCTTCTCTGATTTACCTTAGCATAGAGCGATTTTTCTGTCAAATTCTTTCTCAGAGATTCTCCGCTGACAAACTTGCGCTTTCCATGTAACACAAACTTTCTTCTGCCTTACTGACCTTCTCTGTTCCACACACCTCTGCGGTAAAAGCAAATGGAGATCACCGTTGCCACGCACCAGCCGATCGGCCATGCACACCAGATGCCGGTCGCACCAAGCATGCTTGCCGATAATACTTTAGCCAGCACCACACGCAGGATCAGATCGGTGAACGTACCGATCATAAACTGATTCATTCTGCCCGCGCCACGCAGAATTCCATCTGCCACCAGCTTAGCGGAAACGACCAGATAGAACGGGGACAGGATACGCAGGAACTGGATTCCTGTCTGCATCGCATCCTGGGTCGGTGTATCCAAGAAGATATAAAGCAGATATTTTGCACCGAAGAAATACAGCAGCATCAGCGGAATACTGAGCATCCATACGATTTTCAATCCAGCCTTAAATCCCTCTCTGACACGCGGCAGCTTGCCTGCTCCGATGTTCTGTGCAGTATAATTTGATATTCCGTTTCCAAGTGTCGTAAACGAGGTAATGACCAGATTGTTCAGCTTCACCGAAGCCGCATAGCCTGCGATCACGCCGGATCCAAAGGTGTTGATCACGCCCTGAATGATGATGTTTCCTACAGAAATAAAACTCTGCTGCAAAATACTCGGCACTGCTACAGCTGCAATCTTTTTCAGCAGGTGAAAAGAAAAGATCGGTGCTTTTTCTTCGGTCTTGATCCTTGCAAATCTCCGAAAGACAACGGCAACCGCCAAGATACAGCTGACACCCTGACACAGGAATGTAGCCCACGCTACTCCGGCTACGCCCATATCAAATGCCGTCACAAACAGAATATCCATTCCGATATTCGACAGCGAGGACGCTGCCAGAAAATAAAACGGTGTTTTGGAATCGCCCAGTGCAGAAAAAATTCCAGTCGCCACATTATAATAGAAAACAAACGGAAGGCCCAGAATATAGATGTCGAGATACAGTTTGGAATCTGCCATGATCTCTTCCGGTGTATGGATCAGATGCAGCAAATCCGTACAAAAACCAATGCCAAGCGCGACCAGCAGACCGCATATCACGCCGCTGGCGATCAGTGTCGTATAAACTGCCGTTTTCATATCCCTATATCGCTTCGCTCCAAAAAGCTGTGCTGTGATCACGGAACAGCCAATGTTGCAGCCAAAGGCGAAGGCGATAAAGATCAGCGTGATCTCATAGCTGTTGCCGACTGCGGCAAGCGCTTTTTCACCGACAAATTTGCCGGCTACAAAACTGTCTGCAATATTATAAAGCTGCTGAAAGATAATACTGCCAAACAGCGGCATACAATACTGCCACAATACGCTCTCCGGTCTTCCGACCGTCAAATCCTTATTCATAA
>CAZEPO010000073.1:0-9238 GCA_964514125.1 uncultured Lachnospiraceae bacterium | reverse complement strand
GTAATGTCTGATGAAGAGATTCTTGCACAGGACTTCTTTGTAGAAAACGTTAAAGGTGGAAAATAAAAATGGATTATAAAAAATTTCTGGAGATCTGTCAGAGAGGACAGACAGGAGAAAAAGTAGAAAAAAATGACTGGGATCTCGACTATGTGATCGATACGGTTATGGAGCTGAACGACGAGTATGAGTTTGAATGGGACAAGCAGGTCATCATTCCGCAGGACGAGCAGCTGTTTCGGGATATGTTCGAGGCTTCCAAAAAACTGATTCAGCAGATTGGTATGTACAACCTCTCTACGCAGCGCGTGATCTCTTTCAGCGAGGAAGAAATCGAGGAAGGCATCAAAAATATGAAAACCTCTCTGGTCATGGGCGAGGGCAAAGACGCTGTGACACTCGTAGCCAGAGGCATTGAGGATGAGAGAGAGCCGATCATCTGGGCAGGCAATCCGGGCTGTCCGACACCGGAGAGACTGTTCTACCCGATCGTGCAGAGTGTTGCCAAAGAGCCGCTGATCGACCTTCTGACCTGTGGTTCTCTGGTTGATGTGGACGGTTATCCGGTGCGAAATGCAGATGTGACAGAGATTTTTGCGGTAAGACGAGAACTTCAGTATCTGCATCAGGCATTGAAGGAAGTAGGACGCGAAGGTATGGGTCTTCTAGCAGCAGAGAGTGCCGTGACAGAGATTGGTGATCTGGCTGCTACTTATGAGCGTGCACTTCGTCCGTGTGACTCACATCTGGTAGCAACCTTCAACGAGCTGATGATCGACAACGGCAACCTGCTCCGTGCAGCAAGCTCTTTTGATTACGGTATGAAAAATGCTTCACTGGCATGTTCTATGGTAGGCGGTCTCGGCGGAGATGCACCGGGTGCAACGATGGTTATGATCGCATCAATCCTGGCAGCCAACCTGATCTGCAATGCAGACTATCACCTGTGCCACCCGATCCATATCTCAGATGTAGCGACAACTGCACGAGGCTGTCTGTGGCTGCAGGCTGTTCTCTGCCAGACTTTTGCGACACAGGCACCGGCGATCATTGTATGTGACCTGTGGCCGGCAAGCGGTGCGATGACCAAGGAGCTTCTCTATGAGGTAGCTGCCAATACGATCGTAGTAACCGTCTGCGGAGGTCATCTGGAGGGTATCGGTTCTGCAAACGGCAATGCACCGCACGGAACCGGACTGGAGATCCGTCTTATGGCTGAGATCAGCAAGGCAGTTGTGAAGCAGCATATGACAAGAGAGCAGGCGAACGAGATCGTTCTGAAGCTTCTTGACAAATATGAGTATGTATTCCAGAAAGAAGGCGGCAACATGGGTGTGCCGTTTGACGAAGCATATGACATGGAAACGATCACACCGCTCCCGGCATGGCAGCAGATGTATGACGAAGTCAAAGCAGAGCTGATCGAGATGGGTGTGCAGATGTAGGTTTATCTAATAAATTTACTAGCGAAACTAAAGAAATTACAAAACACTGAAAATCTGTGTGGTAAATTCCTGGCAGAAGGAATACCACACAGATTTTTTGGGATTTTTATTGATTTTTCTGACTGGATTTGTCACATGCTCAAAATCTATTGACGAAAAGAAAATAAAAAATATAATAGAGTCATAAGAAAAAACAAGCGAAAATACAAAGGATTTACAAAACAGTAAATGCTTTGAACGAACAGACAGAGAAACAGAATCAGGAGGAAATTGATATGAAACGAAATATGAAGCAGTGGCTGGCAGATTATATCAGCAGTCCGGTGAAGAAGGCGACACCGATTCTTTCTTTCCCGGGTGTGCAGCTGATCGGACATACTGTGGAAGAAATGGTCAAGAGCGGTGACCTTCAGGCGGAGTGTATGAAAGCGATCGCTGACCGCTTTGATACAGGTGTGGCATTCAGTTTGATGGATCTTTCTGTGGAAGCAGAAGCATTTGGCAGCGAGATTCACTACAGCGAAGACGATATTCCGACGGTTCATGAGGCGCTGATCCATGATGAGGATGAGGCAGATGCACTGCAGGTACCGGAGGTAGGTGCAGGCAGAACCGGCGAATGTGTCAAGGGTATTGCCAAGGCTTGTGAATTGATCACAGATCGACCTGTACTGGCTGGCATCATCGGACCGTACTCACTGGCAGGCAGACTGCTCGATATGACAGAGATCATGATTCTTTGCTATGAGGAGCCGGAGATGGTTGAGACGGTTCTGGAAAAAGCGACAGAGTTCCTGATCAAATATGCGAAAGCGTTCAAAGAGGCAGGCGCAAACGGTGTAGCGATGGCAGAGCCGGCAGCAGGACTGCTCTCACCGAACCTGATCCGTGAATTTTCCAATAAATACGTAAAACAGATCCGTGAGGCAGTAGAAGATGAGAACTTCATCGTGCTGTATCACAACTGCGGCAATATCGAACCGCTGATCGATCAGGTGAACGAGATTGATGCGATCGCGTACAGCTTCGGCAATGCGATCGACATTGAGACCACACTGAAAGCGCTTCCTGCAGACCGTGTTATCATCGGAAACATTGATCCGGCTGGAACACTGCGCAACGGTACACCGGAACAGATCCGCAAAGAGACACTTGAGCTGATGGAACGCTGCTGCAAGTATCCGAACTTTGTGATCGCCAGCGGCTGTGACATTCCGCCGATGACATCGATGGAAAATCTGCAGGCATTCTTTGATGCAGTGCAGGAGTTCTACAGCAAATAAAGGAAGCAGCATCTTATCGATACTGCTTCGGTGTCAGACCCGTGTATTTTTTGAATACTTTTGAGAAATAACTCTGATCTTCAAATCCAGTGGCGAGCGAGATGTCGATGATCGAATAATCGGTATTGCTCAGCAGACGCTTGCTTTCCTCGACACGGACCATGTTCAGATATTCTTTGAAGGACGATCCGGTGGATTGCTTGAATAAAGAGGAAAAATAGGCAGGATTCAGATGAACGTGATCCGCTACCATGCTCAGTGTCAGATTTTTGGCAAAATTCTGGGAAATGTAGCGGATCGCTTTTTTGGTGATCTCATTTCCCTTGGTCGGGATATAGTTGAACATACAGTCATTGAAGACATCGATGGTTTCCTGCAGGCTGTAGCACAGATCGTCGAGATCCGTGATCGACTGCAGTGACATGACGAACTGATTGTTGATCTTGAGGACACTGTCACTTGTGGCTCCGCCTTCGATCGCTGCGCGGGAGAGCAGAGAAGAAAGCTCGAGTGCGCGGGATTTGACAACTTCCAGATTGCTGCCTTCTGCAAAGAAAACGTAGCCCAGCAGATCGTTGAGCAGGGCTTTGGCTTCTTCGGTATCACCGGTTTTCAGTTTGGTGATCAGGGCTTTTTCTTTTTCATAAGGATAAGCACGACTGTTGACCTGCGCAGTAGCCTTGTAGGTCTGAATGGATTCGTTGATCATAGACTGCTGATGCAGCTTATTCTGGTTCAGTGAAAACTGTTCTTTGCGGTCGGTGACCAGACCGGAACACATGTAGTAGAGCAGGCGGCTGATATATGTCACCTTGGCAGGCTCAAAGACTGGAAGTGTGCCTGCTTCCTCGTACATCTCCAGCAGATGTGCGGTAGGTATGGAGTATTTCTCTCCAATATCAGAGAGCAGCAGGGAATCCGGTTCGGCCATGAGAAACGGGCCGGCCAGGATCGCGCCGAGCAGGACATTGTTGTTGGTCAGCGGAAAGACGATATGGTTCAGGTTGGAATGGCACGAAAAGATATACGTCTCGCCGAGGCTGATCGCCAGCTTGCTGGCGTTGGCATGCAGCTTGGTGCAGGATTCTCCGGCAGGCAAGTGCCGTTTGAAAATGCGGCAGTAATTGTGTGCTTCGCCAAAGGCATCAAGTATTTCACCATTTTCATCAAGTACCTGGATCGGAAGCTCGATACACTGATAAAAGGTTTCCAGAAGTTCGCGGAGCTTTCTTTTTTCGATAATGGAATATAGGATAGGCTGCATAAAATTCTCCCCTTAAATCTATAAAAAGTACAAAAATCTTTTTTCTTCTCAGTATTATATCGCGAAAAACTAAAAAGTTATATAGATTTTCTGAAAAAAATGCAAAAAATAAAATGTAAAAAATTGTATAATAAAAGAAAACAAGCGGAGCTGATTCGATAAGAGCAATGAATTACAAAAGCTTCAGGCGATGTGATTTATTCAGAATAGTCATATATGCGGAAAAATGACTGCGGAGAGCACTTGAGAATCAGGCAAAACAGGAGGTAAATATGGCAACAGAAATGATCAAAGAAATCGCAGGCTTTGTAGAGAAAGGCCGTGCAAAAAATGTAAAGAAACTGGTAGAGGAAGCACTCGTACAGGGTGAAGATCCGAAAGCGATCCTGAATGAAGGTCTGCTCGAAGGTATGATGGCAGTTGGTGTAAAATTCAAAAAGAATGAAGTATTTGTTCCGGAAGTTCTTGTAGCAGCAAGAGCAATGTCAGCAGGTATTACAATCCTTGAGCCGAAGCTGATCGAAGTAGGCAATGAGCCGATCGGCAAAGCAGTAATCGGAACTGTAAAAGGTGACCTTCATGATATCGGCAAGAACCTGGTAGTGATGATGCTCAAGGGTGCCGGATTTGAAATCTATGACCTTGGTACTGATGTAGAGCCGGATACCTTTATCAGCAAAGCAGAGGAAGTAGGCGCAGATGTGATCGGTATGTCAGCACTTCTGACAACAACAATGCCGAATATGCAGGAAGTAATCGATGCACTCAAAGAGAGAGGCCTCAGAGATAAATATATCGTTATGATCGGTGGTGCTCCGGTAAATGATGCATTTGCACAGCAGATCGGCGCTGACTACTATACAGCAGACGCTCCGTCAGCAGCAGAGTATGCAAAAGCAGCAGTAATGAAGAAAAAAGGCGCATAAGTAAAGTGTTCAAAAAGGGACAGTGTGAAAGGGGAAGCCCTTGGCAGTGTCCCTTTTACTCATTTATGCCGAAGAAATACAGCGGCAGGTTGCGTACAGGAGAAGAGAATGAGACAGAAAATATATGAATTGGATCAGTTGACTGTTCAGATTAACAGGGATTCTGTGTTTAAAAGCCTGAATTGTACCGAAGACAGTCCGGCGTATGAAGATTTTCTGGATACCTATGAGGAAATCTATGATGAAATGTGCGGGCTGGCAGAGCCGGTCGGTGTGATCGGGATCGGAACAATGCCGGCTTCGATCGCGACAGAAACATATCCGGCAGGCACACCGGTCATGTATATGGTGACGAGTGTGGGAGACGGATTGAAACAGCAGAGTACAAAAGCATTTCAGGAAGGCGATTATGTCAAGGGAATGCTCTGCGATGCCATGGCAGATGATGCGCTGTTTTCAATGGAAGATCAGCTGATGAAGAAACTCAAGGAAATCTGTGCCGAGCATCAGTTTGGGATTCGGGCAAGACTGGAAGCGCCGCATCACATCTCGATGGAGGTGCAGAAGGAAGCCTGGCAGTATCTGGAGCTCGAGAAGCGGTTCGGGATTCAGATCAGCTCCGGCTATATGTTTGATCCGGTGAAAACGTCCTGTCAGCTTTTGATCCTGACAGAGGATCCGTCTGTGTTTGCTGCAGAGCATGACTGCAGAAAATGCCCGAATCTGAACTGCAGACTGCGTCATATACCAGATACAAAGGTGACAGTACAGCGAGGAAAAGAGGTTCGAACAATCTTTGTGAAAGAACAGGAATCTCTGCTGGATGCACTGATCCGGGAAAACTACTATGTCAGCGCTGTCTGCGGCGGAAAGGGCAGATGCGGCAAATGTAAGGTTCGGGTGCTGTCCGGAGAGACGATTGTCACAGAAGAGGACAGAGCAGTATTTACGCATGAAGAGCTGTCTTTTGGCTGGCGTTTGTCCTGCCGGATCTATCCGCAGGAGGAGCTTCGGATCGCATTTGACATAAAAGATGAATCCGAATTTGAAGTGCTGGCAGAGTTTGCGCTGCCGTCCGGAGCGGCTGGAAACGATAGTACGGAAGCGGATCGCCCGATCCATGCGGAGGAGCATAAATCTGCATCAGAGGCAGAAGCGCAGGATAAGCAGAAATGTGTGCAGGAATATGACATTGCAGTGGATATCGGTACGACTACACTTGCATTGCAGCTGCTCGATGGTGCATCGGGAACGGTTTTGCATACAGTCAGTGCAGTCAATGGACAGCGTGTGTATGGAGCAGACGTCATTTCCAGAATACAGGCATCTATCGATGGGAAAAAAGAAGAACTGCAAAACTGTATCAGACGGGATCTGATAACCGGAATCAAAAAACTGCTTGCAAACTGCAGGCAGCCGTATAAGATCAATCGCATCGTGCTCAGCGGCAATACGACGATGGGACATTTGCTGATGGGATATCCCTGTGATACGCTCGGCGTTTATCCGTTTACGCCGGTCAACATCGATTTTATAAAGGGAACGGTGCAGGCAATTCTTGGAGAAGAACTGCAGGAATGCCGGGACGTACAGGAAGTTGTACTTCTGCCGGGAATTTCAACTTATGTCGGCGGCGACATCACAGCGGGAATGTACGCCTGTGGGTTTGCAGAATCAGAGGAGATCAGTCTTCTAGTCGATCTCGGAACGAATGGTGAGATGGCAATCGGAAACAAAGATCGGATTCTGGTGACCTCGACGGCAGCCGGTCCTGCATTTGAGGGCGGCAACATCACCTGGGGAACCGGAAGTATCCCGGGTGCGATCTGTTCCGTTGAGCTTGATGGAGAAAATGCCAAAATTCAGACGATCAATGATCAGCCGCCGCAGGGAATCTGTGGAACTGGTGTTGTGGAAACGACAGCAGAGCTGGTGCGGGAAGAGATTGTGGAAGATTCCGGTATGCTGGACGAAGATTATTTTGAAGACGGATTTCCGCTTGCAGAGACAACGGATGGTCAGAAAATTGTGTTTACACAGAAGGATATCCGTGAGATCCAGCTGGCTAAGGCAGCGGTGCGGGCAGGCATGGAGACACTGCTTCTGCGTTACGGAGTTAATAAAGATGCAGTGAAGCACGTCTATATCGCAGGAGGCTTCGGCTACAAGCTGAATATCAGCAAAGCGGCCGCAATCGGTATGATACCGAAGGAATTTGAAGCGAGAACTATCGCAGTCGGCAACAGTTCTCTGGCAGGTGCCGCAAAATACTTGCGCGAAACAAATGCAGAGGAAGTGCTGCGGAGCCTGGTCGCAGCTTCAGAGGAAGTGAATCTGTCTGCGGACAGAGACTTCAATGAATTGTATATGGATGCAATGTTTTTTGAGTAAGACAATTGTGCAAACGAAAAAATGGGTACTGACGCTGATCAGTACCCATTTTGGTATCGTTAGGAAATATTTTCTATTGCCTGTGCGATCGCATTGACAGCCTGCTGAACAGTCTTGCGGCTGACATTGACGGTCACATGCGCATATTTTTCATAGAGAGGAATTCGTTCATCATAGAGTGAGTCGAGTGTCTGTCCCGGTTTGAGCACGACACCGCGCTGTGTCAGATCACCAAGCCTGTGCTTTAGGACAGGGCAGGTGACTTGGAGATAGACGACGGTGCTGATCTCACGCAGATGCTCCATTGCTTTGGGTCCGTAGATGACACTTCCGCCGGTGGCGATGACCGATTCGGAAACATTGATCTGGCTGTTGACCCGTTCTTCAATCCGGTTGAATCCGTCCGTTCCTTCGTCACGCATGATTTCCCAGAGCCGTCTTCCTTCTTCTTTTTGGATCAAAAGATCCGAGTCTACAAAGTCATAGCCAAGAATCTTGGCAAGAACTACTCCAATCGTACTTTTTCCTGCACCGGGCATACCGATGAGTGTCACATTTTTTTTCATAATGAACGATACCTCCTAAGCGTTTAAAGAAGTGCGCCAAGTGCACCGAACAGTCCGGAACTTGCCAGACCCATGATGATGCCGGCAAGGATCACACCGAGCATCACGGCGAGTACACTGGATTTGAAATCCATATCAAGCAGGCTGGCTGCCAGTGTGCCGGTCCATGCTCCGGTACCCGGAAGCGGGATACCTACGAACAGGAGCAGAGCCAGAAACAGACCGCGTCCGGCTTTGGCCTGCAGCTTTTTGCCGCCCTTTTCCCCTTTTTCCAGACAAAAGGTGAAGAATTTACCGATGACAGGCTTGTCTTTGCCCCAGATCAGTACCTTGCGGGCAAACAGATAGATGATCGGCACCGGAAGCATATTTCCGAGAATGGCGATGAGATAGGAAGGTGCCAGCGGAAGACCGAATGCAACGGCATAAGGAATTGCACCGCGCAGCTCAATGAGCGGCACCATGGAAACAAAAAATACAATAAGATAATGTGTCATAATGTTCTCCTTAAAAAAATTGTCGAATACGCCGCTTATTATACATGAAAATAAAAGAGCTGCATAGTGGGAAAATCCTTAATTTTCTAGCTGATTCTAAGAAAAAAGCAACGAGAAGAAGTCGCAGGCGGCAATGAATCTGCATAGCATAAAAATGAGGAAGCATGGATTGGGGTAAATCCTATGAAATCATCATTTTTGAAAGCAGCGCAGAATGAATTGACAGAGCGCGGCAGTCTGCAGGTTACAGCGCTGTCACAGCAGAATATACCGATTGAGAATGCGACTGTGGCAATCTTTTATACAGGAGATCCGGATACGATATTAGAAGAAGTGCGGACAGATCCAAGCGGTCAGACCGAGGTTGTAGAGCTCCAGGCGCCGCCGGTAGAGTATAGTCTGACACCGTCAGAAGTACAGCCCTATGCAGAATATACACTGCGTGTTTCTGCAGAGGGCTATGAGACGCTGACGGTGACTGGATCCGAGATACTGAGCAGACAGCTGTCTCTGCAGCAGATCCAGATGCGTTCCCTGCTTCCGGGAGAAGCACCGGATGTAGTCAGTATTCCGGAACATACATTATATGGGAATTATCCGCCGAAGATCGCAGAGGATGAGATCAAGCCAGTCAATGTCAGCGGTGAGATTGTGCTGGACGAGGTAGTCGTGCCGGAATATATTATCGTACATGACGGTACTCCGCGGGACACCTCGGCCGGCGATTATTATGTAAGATACAAGGATTACATCAAAAATGTGGCCAGCAGTGAAATCTATGCGACCTGGCCCTATGAAACACTGATCGCCAATATACTGGCAATCCAGTCCTTTACGCTGAATCGTGTCTATACGGAGTGGTACCG
>CAZEPO010000072.1:0-9294 GCA_964514125.1 uncultured Lachnospiraceae bacterium | reverse complement strand
AGCAGGCAAAGCAGCTGGAATAGCAGAGGGTAGAGCAGAAGGCAGAGCATCCACTATACGAGCAATGCTTCTGGATCATCAGAGCAGTGAACTGATCAAAAAATATACAGGTGCTTCTGATGAGGAGATACAGCAGGTAGAAGAATTGCTTCGGTAATAGGGCAGAAAAGATAAAAAATCCGTCAGACTCACGAAGTGAGTTTGGCGGATTTCTCTTTCGGTTCACAAAAGCCGGAGCGGATAGCTGAGTTCGGACAGCTGTTTTTGCATTTTCCGCAGCGGATACATTCCGGGTCATTTGCATTTTGGACGGGATCACAGCCCATATCACAGACCGTTGCGCAGATGCCGCAGCCGACACATTTTGGGCGATCGATGCGATAGCGAAAAACAGACAGCGGGTTAAAGATAGAATAAATACCGCCGAGCGGACAGAGATATTTGCAAAAAGGGCGGTAGATCACAACTGACAGCAGCAGTGTGAGAATCAGGATCACGACCTTCCAGGTATATAGCCAGCCAATCGTGCCGCGCATCGCCTTGTTCAGCAAAACCAGAGGGATTCCGCCCTCCAGTGTTCCGACCGGACAGATCAGTTTACAGAAATAAGGTGCACCCTGACCGAGCAGATCGACAAGAAACATCGGCATCAGGATTACAAAAACGAGCAGAATCAGGTATTTCAGCTTGCGAAGAAGTCGATCGCCGCGGAAGGTGCGGAGCTTTTTCGGAAAAGGAATCTTATGCAGCAGATCCTGTATCAATCCGAATGGGCAGAGCCAGCCACAGACCAGTCTGCCAATCAATCCGCCGACAAATAAGAAAAAACCGGCGAGATAGAAGGCAAATTTGAAATTCCAGCTGCCAATCACGGCCTGTAGCGCACCAATCGGACAGGAACCGCGTGCACCGGGGCAGGAATAACAGTTCATCCCAGGCACACAAAGATTTTTCAGAGAGCCTTTGTAAATTTTGCCCTGTGTGAATCCTGCCAGGTAGCTGTTGGTCAGAAGTGCCCAGAGTGCCTGTATGCTGTGACGGCGCAGCTGTGATGTTTTCTTTTCTTTTTTCATGATTTTTCTAGCCAATTCCGATACACTCCAGACAAATATTGACTGCTTTTTGCAGTACGACTGACATTTCACCGCGGCAGATTCCGAGCAGCATTAGTGCCAGGCCGCAGACGGCTGCACAAAGACCGATCCAGCGCGGGAATTCTCTGTGATTCATTCTTTATTCTCTGCCAGTGCTTCTAATTCCTGATTGACGACAGCGATCCAGCGATTCTCTGTGTTCGCACCGATGTAAGGCTCACTGACAATATTGCCTTCGGAATCGACAAAAAAGCTTTCCGGCACGCTTTCAATTCCATCCAGGCGGCCATTTAGATATTCTTCATCCGGAATCAGAAATGGGAACTGAGCACCGCTGCGGGCTGATAAGAGCATAGCCTGCTGTACGGCTGTGTCATCGATTCCGTCTGCAGTTCTGGCATCGAGAACGAAAGCGACGATGCCAAACTTGATGTCTTTTTCTTCATAGTACTGACGAAGCTTTTCCAGCTCCGGCATTTCATTTACACAGGGGGAACACCAGGTCGTAAAAGCGTTGACCAGGGTCAGATCATAATCTTCGAACACCTCCTGCGTATAGGAATTGCCAAAGACGTCCTCTGTTGCAAACTCTCCGACTGTAGTTATCTCATCCGCGGTTAATTCCGTCTCTTCTGAGATGGCAGCTGCAGATGGAACGATACAAAAGGAAGCTGCCAAAATGGAAGCAGCGAGCAGTGTGTGGAATTGTTTTATCTTCATAAGAATACCTCTTTCTTTTTTCTGCATTGTATCACAGAGCGTAAAAAAGGTAAAGAAAGTTGCTTTTCTGAAGCGATACTCTTATAATAAGGCATATCGGAAAATAAGAAGTAGATGGAAAAATAGAAAGAATATAAAATTCGGAATTTGGGAGGCGGCGTAATGCAGCAGAAAACAGGACTTGTATTAGAAGGCGGAGCCATGCGCGGAATGTTTACCGCGGGTGTTCTTGATATTTTTATGGAGCAGGGTGTGCAGGTGGATGGAATCATCGGTGTCTCTGCAGGTGCATTGTTTGGAGTGAACTATCCCTCCAATCAGCCGGGACGTGTGATACGCTACAGCAAAAAATACGCTGCAGATCCACGAAATATGGGGATGCGCTCTCTATTGACTACCGGCGATATCGTAAATAAAGAATTTGCGTATTATACGGTTCCGAAGAAGCTGGATCTTTTTGATGATGAGACATTTATGAAAGCGCAGATTCCGTATTATGCAGTCGTGACAAATATGGAAACCGGACAGCCGGAATATCTGCAGGTGAAAAGCGTATTTGAAGATATGGAGATTTTGCGAGCTTCTGCGTCGATGCCTTTTGTCTCGCGTCCAGTTGTTCTGAACGGACAAAAATATCTGGACGGTGGCATTTCAGACAGTATTCCGTATCAGAAATTTTTGGATATGGGATATGAACGGCTGATCGTTGTACTGACAAGAGATTTAAATTATGTGAAGACGCCGATGTCGAAGCGTTTGATCCAGCTGTTTTATCATAAATATCCTGAATTGAAAGAGCAGCTGATGCACCGGCATGACAATTATAATCAGAGTGTTCAGCAACTGAAGCAGCTGGAAGCAGAGGGCAGGGTAACTTTGATCCGGCCATCTGAGCCGATTGAGATCAGCCGCATGGAGAAGGATCCTGTCCAGCTTCAAAAAGTGTATGAGCTGGGCAGAAAAGATGCAGAACAGGCAGTAAGGAGGAGCAGATTATGAAATATGTTTTAGATTCACATACCCATACGATTGCCAGCGGCCATGCGTATAATACGGTGTTTGAGATGGCACAGATGGCCAAAGAAAAGGGGATGGAGCTGCTTGGCATCACAGAACATGCGATGGCCATGCCAGGTACCTGCCATGAGTTTTATTTTATGAATGCGAGAATGATGCCGAGAGAGATTTTCGGAATTGAGGTGATGTTTGGTACCGAGGCTAACATCATGGATTTTGATGGAAAACTGGATATGCGTAACGAACTTCTCGCTCATATGGATGTCGTGATCGCAAGCCTGCATACACCGTGTATCAAGCCGGGCACTGCAGATGAAAATACAAGAGCGTATCTGAAGGTGATGGAGAATCCATATGTCAATATCATTGGCCACCCGGATGACGCAAGATATCCGATTCATATGGAAACACTTGTGAAAGGGGCGAAGGAGCATCAGGTGCTTCTTGAACTGAACAACAGCTCTCTGCATCCGCTTGGTTCCAGACCAGATGCCAGAGGAACAGATCTGGAGATGCTTGCACTCTGCAAGCAGTATGAGGTGCCGATCATTCTGAACAGCGATGCGCATACCGCTTTTGATATCGGCAATCATCTGTATTCCGAGGAACTTGTCAGAGAAACGGCATTTCCGGAAGAGCTGATCGTGAACCGTTCGGTCAGCGAATATAAAAAATATATAAACAGATTTAAAAAAGCATAATTCACTTTACAGTAGTAAAGCGATGTGGTATAATAAGGCGAAGTAACAAAAACAAGAGAGGGTAGAACTATGAGCAAAAAAATTCGGACCGAGGCGGTGGATCAGCTATTCGAGGCGATCATGTGCCTGAAGGATAAAGAGGAATGCTATCTCTTTTTTGAGGATGTGTGTACAGTCAATGAGCTGCTTTCACTTTCTCAGAGATTTGAAGTAGCCTATATGCTGAAAGAGAAGAAGACGTATCTGGAGATTGCAGAGAAAACGGGGGCTTCCACTGCAACGATCAGCCGCGTGAATCGGTCATTGAATTATGGAAATGATGGTTATGAGATGGTTTTTGCACGCTTGAAGGAGCAGCAGAACGAAGCATAACAATTAGATCCGGCCAGCAAAATAAAACGTCGTTCCTTTGTGAGGAACGGCGTTTTTTTAAAGTTGTTATTTTTTTGATGGTGTTTTGGATGAGAAGGAATCGATCATCTTCTCGATCACTTCTTTTTTGAGATAAATATCAAAGCCGAGCAGGCAGATAAAGCTGAACAGCTGCAGGAAATCCTGATCTTCCTCAGGTGCATCTGCAAAGGAATGTGCAGCTGTGTGGAAGCTGTTCATGATTTCACGGGCAGACTTTGCAACCTGTTCTTCGCTCAGGGAATAGATTTCCTCATAGATATTTTTGATATTGAAGTCATCCTTGCCGTTGAAGAAGCGCTCTGTGATCGGACCGAGCAGCGCCTGGATATCTGTCAGGGAAAGGAATCCTTTGAAATAATAAATAAAGAGCAGTACATACATATGCTCTCTGGAATAGCGTTTTTTGTCCGGCGGCGGCAGAAGCTTATTCTTGGCATAATTGTTGATCATGGTCTTGGTCAGGATCTTGTCATCATCATAGCGTTTGGATTCTTTGAGATGCTCATCCATGAAATGTGTGACCTGATCCATATAAAGATCGATATCCGGTACTTTGGAAGGGCGGATCTGATCGGTTGTAGCAATCTGAGTCAGAATCTTGCCCAACAGCTGAGTATATTCCGGAGACATAAAATCACCTCTTTCTCTGTACCTTATTATATAGTTTTTGGAACCGGAAAACAAGAAAAATTTAAAAACGTCTGTTCGTGATTTCTGCTTGCATGTCTTGGGGGTATCGGGTAGAATAAGAAAGCACCAAAAAACAAGATAGATTTGCGCTGTCGAGAGGGGCAGCAGATTGGAGCGGCAAATGCGCAGTATGGAATTTAAAATGGAACGGGAAGGTCTGGTCAAACCGGGCGATCAGATAACAGTCAGCGAAGGTGTGCTTCCTTCAAGCTGGTATTATACGATCGAGCCGGCCGTTGCCATGTCAGCGAATTTCGGCAACCGCGAGCGGCTGACGGTTTTTGAGGGAGTCGTGACGCAGGTGAGAGAGGACGAGAGCGGCTATACCGTATTTGCAGAGTTTGACTGCTGATCAAGCTGAGAAGCAGATAAAACAGAACTCCATAGATAACAACGGAAGCCGATTCTGAGTGTCCGTTGAATCGATAATTTTACATAGAGAAAAGAGGCATTTAAATGAGTATATATGATTCTTTGAATCCACAGCAGCTGGAGGCAGTGCAGCATTATGAAGGACCGCTGCTGATCCTGGCAGGCGCCGGTTCCGGCAAGACGCGTGTACTGACGCACCGGATCGCATGGCTGATGGAGGAAAAAAATGTTCAGCCATGGAATATCATGGCGATCACATTTACAAATAAGGCTGCAGGCGAGATGCGGGAGCGTGTGGAGCGTATGCTGGAGGAAGGCTCATCAGGCGTATGGGTAGCGACCTTCCACAGTACCTGTGTGAGAATCCTGAGAAGACACATAGAAATGATCGGTTATGACAGCAATTTTACGATCTATGACGGCGATGACCAGAAATCCATCATAAAAGATATCTGCAAACGCCTCAATGTAAACACCAAACTGTACAAAGAGCGTACCTTATTAGGGGCAATCTCATCTGCAAAAGATGAGCTGGTCAGCCCGGAAGAATTTGCACTGCGCGCGCAGTCAGACTTCAAGCTGAAGGTATATTCCGATGTGTATACCGAGTACCAGAGAGAATTAAAGAGCAACAATGCACTGGATTTTGATGACCTGATCTGCAAAACAGTAGAGCTGTTTCAGAGCTGTCCGGAGGTTCTTGACTACTATCAGGAGCGTTTCCGCTTTATTATGGTGGATGAGTATCAGGATACGAATACGGCACAGTTCAAGCTGGTGAGTCTGCTGGCGTCCAAGTATCAGAATCTCTGCGTAGTAGGTGATGACGACCAGTCAATCTACAAATTCCGCGGAGCGAATATCGGAAATATCCTGAACTTTGAACACTTTTTCCCGGAGGCGAAGGTGATCCGGCTGGAGCAGAATTACCGTTCCACACAGAATATCCTCAATGCGGCCAACGAAGTGATCAGCCACAACCGGGGACGTAAGGAGAAAAAGCTCTGGACAGCCAACGGAGAAGGCGACAAGGTAAAATTCCGTCAGTTTATGAACGCATTTGAGGAAGCAGAGTATGTAGCAGGCATGATCAACGGCAAGGTAAGTCAGGGCAAATGGAAATACGGGGATTGTGCGATCCTGTACCGTACCAATGCTCAGTCACGTATGTTTGAAGAGAAGTTTTTGTTTTCAAATATTCCATATAAGATCGTGGGCGGCATCAATTTCTACTCTCGTAAAGAGATCAAAGACGTGCTTGCTTATCTGAAAACGATCGCAAACGGAGCAGATGATCTGGCGGTACGCCGTATCATCAATGTACCGAAGCGCGGAATCGGAGCGACGACGATCTCCCGTGTACAGGAATATGCGATCGCACACGGCATCAGCTTTTATCAGGCACTGCGTACCTGCGATATGATTCCGGCGATCGGCAAGGGTTCTGCTAAGCTGATGAGCTTTGTCGAGATGATTCAGACCTTCCGCAGCAAGGCCGAGTTTTATTCGGTCAAGGAGCTGATTGAGGATATTCTGGAAGTGACAGGATATCGTGCAGAACTGGAGCTGGAGGGTACCGAGGAAGCGGAGGATCGTCTGGAGAATATCGATGAACTTCTGAGCAAGGCAGCCGCCTATGAGGAGAGTCAGGAGCATCCGACGCTGGATGGCTTCCTGGAGGAAGTAGCGCTGGTTGCCGACATAGACAGTCTGGAAGAGGACAGCGACCATGTTATGATGATGACACTGCACAGTGCCAAGGGTCTGGAATTTCCGGTTGTTTTCCTAGTGGGTATGGAAGATGGTATGTTCCCAAGCTATATGAGCATTTCTTCCGAAGATCCGCTGGATCTGGAGGAGGAACGCCGCCTCTGCTATGTGGGCATCACAAGAGCGATGCGGGAGCTGACGATGACAGCGGCCAGACAGCGTATGGTGCGCGGAGAGACACATTATAACAAGGTTTCCCGATTTGTTACGGATATTCCGGATGAGCTGCTTGCTCTGGAAGAAAAGAAAAACATGGCAGATATCAAGAAAGAATATCGGGAGAAAAAGCAGACTGCTTATCAGCAGGCACGTGAAAACTTCCGCGCCAAGGTCTTTACACCGCAGCAGTTTGAAGTCAAAAAAGCAGATGGTCTGGATTATACGACAGGTGACCGTGTGCGCCATATCAAATTCGGAGAAGGAACGGTGCAGAATATCGTAGAAGGCGGCCGTGATTATGAAGTGACCGTAGAGTTTGACCGCGTCGGCGTCAAAAAGATGTTCGCATCCTTTGCGAAGCTGAAAAAGCTGAACTGAGAAATTTTTTTATAGTAAAAAGAATCGTACTGTGGTATACTAAGTGTAATTCAGCAGGTGTCTGCATGTAATGTTTGGATTTACCGGACATCATTAAGGGAAAGGACGTGTAAACTATGACAAAAATTGATGAGCTTTTGGAAGCATTGAAGAAAAGCGAAAATGAGAAGCGCAAAAATACAGTACTCTGCATCCTGGCAGTGATCGGTGCTGTAGCAGCGATCGCAGGTATCGCATATGCAGTATACCGCTATTTCTCACCGGATTATCTGGAGGATTTTGAGGACGATTTCGAAGATGATTTTGAAGACTTCTTCGAAGATGACGATTTCCCGGAGAAAAAGGAAGAACCGGTAAAGGAAGAAAAAGAAGAAGCAGCTCAGGAAGAGGCTGAAGAAACAGAAGAATAGAAATCATACAGGGAGTGCCGCATAGGACTGTTGGATCAGCTGGAGCGGTGCTCCTTTTTTCTGACAGTAGATAACAGCTGCAAAATATGCTATGATTTGACAGACGAATCAACAGGAGGATAAGAGTGTGAAAAAAGGAGAAATTCTCGAAGGAACCATTGCACGGGTCGATTTTCCGAATAAAGGAATCGTACCGACAGAAGAAGGCAATGTAATCGTAAAAAATGGAATTCCGGGCCAGAAGGTTCGGTTTATGATCAATAAAAAACGTAAAAACAAGGCAGAAGGCCGTCTTCTGGAGGTGCTTGAAAAGTCACCGCTTGAGACCAGAGAGCCAGTTTGTACTTCGTTCCCGGCATGCGGGGGCTGTATGTATCAGACGATGGCGTACGAAGAACAGCTTGCAATGAAAGCAGCACAGGTAAAGGCGCTGATCGATGAGGCGCTGATCAGCGGTGGTCAGACGGCTGAAGACGGCACTCCGGATTATCAGTTCGAGGGAATCAAGGGAAGCCCGAATGAATTCTGCTACCGCAACAAGATGGAATTTTCATTTGGTGATGAGTACAAAGACGGACCGCTCTCACTGGGACTGCACAAAAAAGGCAGTACCTATGATGTGCTGACCGTTCACGACTGCAAGCTGGTACACGAAGATATGACCAAGATCCTGACCTGTGTGCTGGAATACTGCAGCGAGCAGGGATTTACCTATTATCACAAAATGACACATATAGGCTATCTGCGTCATCTGCTTCTGCGCCGCGGCAATACGACCGGAGAGATTCTGGTCAATCTGGTAACCTCCGGTCAGATGGAGCATGACTGGACACCGCTGAAAGAGCGTCTGCTGGCACTGGATCTGGAAGGAACGATCGTCGGCTTCCTTCACATGAAAAACGATGCCCTTTCTGATGTAGTCAGAAGTGATGAAACAACAATCCTCTACGGACAGGATTATTTCTATGAGAAGATCATGGGACTGGAATTCAAGATCACGCCATTTTCCTTCTTCCAGCCGAATTCCTACGGCGCAGAGGTTCTCTACGAGACCGCACGCCAGTACATCGGCGATACAAAGGATATGACAGTCTTTGACCTTTACAGCGGAACCGGAACAATCTCACAGATCCTCTCCGCAGTAGCCAAAGAGGTGATCGGAGTAGAAATCGTGGAGGAAGCAGTGGCAGCAGCCGAAAAAAATGCCCGGCATAATCAGATTTCCAACTGCCGCTTCATCGCCGGCGATGTCCTGAAGGTGCTGGACGAGATTCAGGAAAAACCGGATTTCATCGTTCTCGACCCACCGCGCGACGGCATTCACCCGAAGGCATTGCCGAAGATTCTGAATTATGGCGTCGACAAGATGGTTTACATCTCCTGCAAGCCAACCAGCCTTGCGAGAGATCTGGAGCAGTTTTTGGAGAATGGATACCGGGTAGAACGCGTCTGCTGCGTGGACCAGTTCTGTCAGACGGTGCATGTGGAGACGGTGTGTTTATTGTCCAAACTTTAAAATCGACAGCATATTGAGATTGAACTCGATATGGATGAACTGGATCTGACGGA
>CAZEPO010000071.1:0-9616 GCA_964514125.1 uncultured Lachnospiraceae bacterium | reverse complement strand
GACACTGAGGGCCGTAAGAATGATAAACATCTGGAACAAAAGCAGACGTCCGTAATTGCTGAAATTATCGGTATACAAATGAATATTGATCGGGAGATGATATTCGCTTCCTGAAAATTCATAGGAACGGTAGAGGAGCGAATTGGTATGCGGCATCTTCAGATCAGCATCTTGTTTGGAAGTATAGATGGTTTCTCCATCCAAATCGGAAATTGCAAGAAAGCCGTTTTTGCCCAGAGAAACATCAAATAATGGAGCAATCATGTCTTCCAGTTTGATCACCGTCAAAAACGTCCGGTTATAGTAATTGATCATATAATACAGATACGTTGAGCCATTTGCGTTGAGTGTATTCCAGGTGAAATTGTATTTGCTCGCGTCATTTTCATGAATAAAATCAATGATGTACTTTTGGATTTCGGAATAGGTTTCCCAAGACAGATTCAGAGTACAGGCATTGTAATAGGTATCCTGATCCGATAAATAAAGAAAATACTGATAATCAGTACCGGTGGCAACCTGATGGTCGTTTACGCGTGTTCGAAATGCTGTAATATTCAAAAAACGAGTGTATTCCGAGTCTGTTTCTTCCAGTGTCCGGATCAGAGGTTCCTGTACAACCGTCCATTGTATAAACTGCTGGATCGCTTTGAGCCTGACGGAGAGATTATTCTGGTAGATCTCCACCGAATTCAGGATCATATTTTCATTTTCGTTTCGAATATTGTAAATAGACATAGACGTAATGCTGATATTGATAATGATCAGTGGTATGGCAATATATAGGATCAGTTTTTTGAATGTATTGATCATGGAATAGGATGATTTTTGAGAACGAGATGACCGGTGCGGCATAGTAAACTCCTTCATTATTATTCGTTAATTTATAATGTTATTATAAAGTAAACATGCAGGCAGTTCCAGCGATTTTGCCGATAAGTCGGATTTGTGCTATTGAATTCACTTAAAAGTGCTATCAAAAAGGAAGGCCTGGAAGATATGATAAGAACAACGATATTCTTGGAGAGAAAGGAGAGAATTTTATGAACAAATCAAAAAAGAGCGCATGGAGAAAAAGCATGCCGTTGTATGTATTGCTTTTACCCTCAGCAATTTTACTGTTCTGTTTTTCTTATCTTCCGCTTGGCGGACTGGTGATAGCATTTCAGGACTATTCTCCTGCGCTGGGAATTACAGGAAGTCCATTTGTAGGATTTAAACATTTCCTTCAGTTCTTCCGTTCTTATCAGTTCCCGATCACAATGAAAAACACCCTGGTACTGAGTCTTTACAGTATTCTGATTGGATTTCCGCTGCCGATCCTTCTGGCATTGATGTGTAATCAGATGAAGACAAAGGTCTTCAAGAAGGTGTTCCAGGTAGTTACTTATCTTCCGCACTTTATCTCTACGATGGTTATGTGTGGTTTGATTCTTATCATTCTGTCACCGTCAAATGGTTTGATCGCGAACATCGCCGGATTGCTGGGATTTGAAATGCCGAATCTTATGGCGAATGGTTCTGCTTTTAAGCATGTATATGTTTGGAGTGACATCTGGCAGCATCTTGGATGGGACAGTATTATTTATCTTGCAGCACTTTCAAGCGTTGACCCGACTTATTATGAGGCAGCTACAGTAGATGGAGCAACTACACTGCAGAAGATCAGATATATCGATATCCCAATGCTGATTCCGACCGCAACCGTTCTTCTTGTTATGAGAGCAGGAAGCATTCTTGGAATCGGATTTGAAAAGGTATATTTGCTGCAGAATACACAGAACATCATGTCCAGTGAAATTATTTCTACCTACGTTTACAAAATGGGTCTTCAGAACAGTCAGTACAGTTTATCGACTGCGATCGGTCTGTTTAATACAGTTGTTAATGTTGTTGTTCTGCTGCTGATCAATTACTTTGCAAAGAAGACAACAGACAATAGCCTGTTTTAAGGAGGAGTTACAAGATGAAGACAAATAAAAAAATATCACAGGATAAAATCGTAAATGTTCTGTTTTATGTCATTGCGATTCTTATGATCATAATCGTAATTTATCCGCTGTGGTTTGTTGTGATAGCTTCTTTCAGTAATCCTGCCGATGTAGCAAACGGTGAAGTATGGCTGTGGCCGAAGAAATGGGATCTGTCCGGCTATAAGGAATTGTTTAAACAGGCACAGATTTGGAAAAGTTATTGGAATACGATCGTTTATACGGTTGTGGGAACATTGATCGCACTTGCTGTAAATGTTCCGGCCGGCTATGCAATGTCAAGACGTGATCTGAAAGGAAGAAAATGGATCAACCTTTTTTATCTGATTCCGATGTTTGTCAGTGGAGGACTGATTCCTACCTATTTCGTAGTGAAAGCATTCGGTCTTCTGGATACATTCTGGGTAATGGTACTTCCATTTTCCGTATCTACCTATAATATTATTGTTGTTCGGACCTTCTTTAAGGAATCATTGCCGGAAACCCTCTGGGAGGCAGCACAGCTGGATGGCTGCGGAACGTTCCGCTACTTTATTCAGTTTGCAGTACCGCTGTCCAAGGCGATTCTCGCAGTAGTTGGTCTTTGGACTGCAGTTGGAATCTGGAACTCATGGTTCAATGCATTGATTTATATTCAGAATGAAGATCTGGTTCCGCTTCAGCTTCTGCTGAGAAGAATCCTGATTTCCAACCAGTCGCTGCTGGGTGCTGCGACCGGTACAATGGCACAGGAGCTCAGACAGCTTTCTGATATGATGAAATACGCATCAATCGTTGTTTCTACACTTCCTATTATGTGTCTCTACCCGTTCCTGCAGAAGTATTTTAACCAGGGCGTAATGATTGGAGCGGTAAAAGAATAAAAAAGAAAAAGAAAGAGGTAAAAAACATGAAAAAGAGAGTATGTATGCTGTTGGCAGCAGTCATGGCACTTGGTTCCTTTGGCGGAGCAACTGTTATGGCAGAAGAAAATTCTACTTATGAAGTAGCAACTGTTCGTTGGTCAGATTGGGGCGATGCTTACCACACAGGATTCCCGGATCAGGCAGCTGCAGAGACAGGAATTGAAATCGAATGGAATTCTATCTTGAACGCTGACTGGGGTGATCGCAAGGCTGTCCTTCTGGCAGGCGGAGATCTTCCGGATGCATTTATGGGATCAATCTGCTTCGGAGAGGCAGACGTTCTGAAAAACGTAGGAACATTTATCGCACTGGATGACTATATTGATGAATACATGCCGAACTTCAAGGCAATTCTGGAATCAGATTCCACAATGAAGGCACTGGCTACTGCAGCAGACGGACATATCTATGGTCTTCCGTCCAAAAAACCGTGCAGACCGACTGTTGCAAACCAGATGTTTATTAACAAGACCTGGCTGGACAACCTTGGACTGGAAATGCCGACAACTTATGAAGAGTTTGTAGATGTTCTGAGAGCATTCAAAGAGCAGGATGCTAATGGAAACGGCGATACAACAGATGAAATTCCGTACGGAAGAGGATATGCAGACGTAGTAATGTTCTTCTGCTTACCGTTTGGAACAACACTTGGTGCTGATAATACATCTTCTCTGACTGTAAGAGATGGCGAGGTAGTATTCATCCCGACATCAGAAGAATACAAAGAAGGTATTGAATGGATGCATCAGTGCTTCGAAGAAGGCCTCATCGATAAAGAAATCTTTACACAGGATGATTCCATGAGAGATGCAAAACTTATGGCTGAGACTCCGATCATCGGTGTAGCACCGGGCTGGACAGCAGACTCTACATTCGGTGCAAATGCAGATCAGTATGTAGCACTTCCGGCACTTGTTGGACCGGATGGAAATCAGTATATTTCATCTGACCCAGAGCACTGGAACTATTCAAGATACGAATTCCTTGTTACATCTTCCTGTGAAAATCCGGAAAAACTTCTTTCCTGGATTGATAAATTCTATACAGAAGATGCTTCTATTCAGAACTTCTACGGTTCCTTCGGTCTTGGTGTAGAAAAAGATGAAGAAACAGGTACCTATACTGTTCTTGAGCCGAATGACGGCAACTCTGCAGATACATTTGCATGGATCAATTCTCTGCGTGATTTTGGTCCGAAATATGTAGCAGAAGGATTCAACGATAAAGTGGAATATGCAGGTCCGAACGGTGATGCATCTAAGCTTGCACTCGATGAGGAAATGAAGCAGTATGCAACAGAAGCATATCCGAACGTAAGTTACACAGTAGATCAGCACAGTCAGCTGGCAATCATTTCTTCCGACATTCTGTCCTATGTAGCAGCAATGCAGGCATCATGGGTAACAGAAGGCGGCGTTATGGATCAGTGGGATGATTATATCGGAACACTGCAGATGATGGGATTAGACAACTTTATGCAGATGCATACAGATGCATACAATACTTACATGGCAAATAAATAATCCAGATGATGTGGATGACTCCTTTTGGGGCCATCCACATTGATTAAATGGGTTTTATAAGTAAACCAGAGGCAGTCCATTCACAGATGCTTTTGTGGCTGCCTGTTGTTTATCTATAAGATTCAAAAGAGAAGGATGCGTGATTTTATGAAGAGAAAAGTGATGAAAACAATGATTGGAGCTTTGCTGCTTGCTGCATACACAGGTAATATCAGCCAGGCAGAGGAAACAGCGAAAGATCCGGTAGTGGTACTGTATGACGGACCGTCTACACTTGCAGATGCGACAGAAGCAGACATAGCTCCAGCATCGGAGGCAAACAGGGATATCAAGCTGAAACATTGTACGGATACGACGGTCAAAGTAAACGGACAGGAATGCTATGTCTATGATACGAATGTGAATCTGAGCCGTTCCTGGAATCCGGATTATCAGCCGGAACTGTCACGGACACCGATTACGTATTTTGACTTTGAAGGCGAAGTTGAAATTGAAGTGACGGTGCCGAAGACGGAATTGGAACAGGTGACGGTCAGTCCGCTCAGTTATGGGATCGAACCGGAGATTGATGCGGAGCATCACACCGTGACCTTTACTGTGACAGAGCCGGATACCTATACCGTTTTGTTTAACAATTCACCGGAACGCGCTGTTCATATTTTTGCAAATCCGCTGGAAGAAGGAGCGCCGGATCCGGAAGATGAAAATGTCGTTTACATAGGTCCAGGAGAATGGAACATGGGCACCATCGCTCTGGAAGAAGGGCAGACTCTGTACATTGCAGGTGGTGCAGTCGTATATGGAAGAGTTCTGGCAGAAGGGGCGAATGATATTACGATCATGGGACGGGGAATCATTGACGGTTCCAAATTCCCAGGCTGGAAAGCACAGGCACCGTTTGTATCATTGGAAATCAATGCATGCAGCAATGTGAATGTGAAAGATATCATCGTATTGAATCCCAATTGCTGGGTATGTCAGGGCTATGAGACAGAGAATCTGGTAATCGATGGTCTGAAAATTATTTCCTGCCGGCCGAACGGGGATGGTATATCGCTGCAGTCCTGCAGGAATGCGGAAGTCAAAAACAGCTTCGTAAGAAGCTGGGATGATTCACTTGTTGTAAAGAATTATTACCGGAATTCAAGTAATATCTCATTTACGAATATGCAGCTGTGGACTGATTTTGCACAGTCCATGGAAGTGGGATACGAAACGAACAAAGGAAGGATGGAGGATTCATCCATCACAGATATTGTGTTTGAAGACATCTGCGTTCTGCACAATTATCATAAGCCGGTAATTTCGATTCACAATGGAGACGATGCAGTTGTTTCTGATATCACATTCCGTAACATTACGGTAGAGGATGCACAGATGGGAAGCGGTGATGGAGATGTGATGCCGTATCTCATTGATCTGAATATTGCGCAGAGCGGCAGCTGGTCAAGCACAGAAGAAAGAGGCACGATTGAAAATGTGACAATTGACCAGGTGAATGTGATCGCGGGCAAATTCTGTCCATCTCGTATCAATGGATATGATGCGGAACACAAGGTAAGCAATGTTACGATTTCAGGACTTACAATTCTCGGTGAAAAAATCGAGAGCGGAGCACAGGGTAAATTTGAAATAAATACAGAAACTACAGAGAATATTATTTTTAACTAAAACACAAAGCTGGAGGACGATATGAGAGAATGGTTGGAGAGTGTATACAGTGATGGCACAGAATGTTTTGTAAGTAATCCGCAGCCGGAATTTATGGAAACGGTCAAAATCAGGATCAGAATGTATGATGATGCACCGGTAAGGCATGTATTTCTCCGCACAATCCGCAATGGTGCAGAGAACCTGATTGAGGCTGTGAAGATTAAGGTTGAAAATGGGCTTGCATATTATGAAGCAGAATTGCAGCTGACAGAAAAAAGAATGCATTATCATTTTTATCTGGTCTGCGACGATATTATTTATTATTACAATCAGAAAGAAATTACAACGTATATACCAGATCATACCTATGATTTCAAACTGCTGACGGATTATCGGCAGCCATCCTGGGTAAAGAGTTCCGTATTTTATCAGATATTTCCGGAACGTTTCTGCAACGGAAATCCGGAAAATGATGTGACAGACGGAGAGTATACGTATCAGGGACATGCCTCTATTCAGCACAAAAACTGGGAAGAAAAACCATTGATTGCCGACGAATGTTTTTCCATGGACTTTTTTGGCGGAGACCTTCAGGGTGTGAAAGAAAAAATCCCGTATCTCAAAGAACTCGGGATAACAGCCATATACCTGAATCCGATTTTCTGTTCCCCGTCCTTACATAAATATGACTGCATTGATTATCGTCATGTAGATGAACACTTTGGCGGTGATGAGGCGCTCGCAGAACTGTCTGACGCACTTCATGAAAATGGAATGAAGCTGATGCTTGATATTTCGATCAACCATACCGGATCGGAACACGTTTGGTTTAATAAATCCTGCGAATTTTTTGACCGTTCCGAGGGCGCATACAATAATCCTGACAGCAAGGAACGAAGTTATTACTTTTTTGAACCGGACAGTCAGGAATATCAGGGCTGGGCTGGACATCAGACCCTTCCGACACTGAATTATACATCGGAAGAGCTACGCAAAGCGATTTACAAAGATCAGGATTCTGTTTTGCGGAAATGGCTGAAGCCTCCATATAATATCGACGGCTGGAGATTCGATGTTGCAGATGTTTTTGCAAAGAATAATGAGATCCGGCTGGATCATGAGCTTTGGCCGGAGATTCGCAAATGTATACGTGAAGAGAATGAGGATGCCTATATTCTTGCGGAGGACTGGGGCGATTGTGCGCAGTATATGCAGGGAGATGAATGGGATGCTCCAATGAACTATTTTGGCTGTGGACGTGTATTCCGTCAGTTCCTCGGACTTCCGGACTTGTTCTTGGAACGCAATCCGATACTGAAGCAGGTTTCCTACAAAATGACAGCGGAGGATGCGAAGGCACGGATCATGGAGCATTTTGCAAAACTGCCCTATGTAATCTGGCAGAATCAGTTTAACCTTATGGACAGCCATGATGTTCCGCGTATTCATAATTTCAAAACAGTCAATCCGGAAGAACATAGAGGCGCCGTGATCATGCAGTTTATGCTGACCGGTACACCATCGATCTATTATGGAGATGAGATTGGAATTGATGGAGATATTTTCGGAGATGAAGGATTCCGCCATACCATGCCGTGGTCTCAGATTCCGGGAAGAAATCAGACAACCTATGAATTTTACCAAAAGCTTGCACATTTGAAGAAAGAAAAAGCAGCCTTGCAGGAAGGCGGCATGAAATTTTTGTATGCAAAGGATCAGATTCTTGCACTCGCACGTTTTTATGAAAATGAGGTTTATATTGGAATTATGTCTACAAGTGACAGTGCACAGCGCGTGCGTCTGCCGATCAAAGCATTAGGTGTAGAGAGCCTGAAGACAGACCACGATTTCTTTGGAAAAAAACTTGCATTTGAAACTGCAGATGACAAAGGTATTTGGATCCAGGTAGAACCGCATCAGGCTTATCTGATTGAATGTTAAGCAGAGTATTTGAAGCACGATATGAAATTTGAATGGAGGATGATGAGATGAACAGAGCCAGCGGAATTCTTCTGCCGGTATTCAGCCTTCCGTCACCGTATGGGATCGGCTGTTTTTCAAAAGAAGCATATCAGTGGATTGATTTTTTGACCGAGGCAGGAATGGAGTATTGGCAGATCTTGCCGCTTGGTCCAACCAGCTATGGTGATTCACCATATCAGTCTTTTTCTACCTACGCAGGCAATCCTTATTTTATAGATCTGGATAAACTGATTCAGGAACAGTATCTGACAAGAGAACAGCTGGAAGAAGTTGATAACGCAGCAAATCCGAATGATATTGATTATGGAAAAATTTATACAGATCGGATGCTTTTTTTGAGAAAAGCATATGCCGAGAGTAAAAAAAGAAATGATCCTGATTTTGAAGTCTTTAAGAACGAAAATGCATGGTGGCTGGACGATTATGCCTTATTCATGGCAGTAAAGGACGCTTTTGGAGGCGCAGCATGGAATGAGTGGAGTGAGGATATCCGATACAGACACCATTCCGCAATGGAATACTATCAGAGCACTTATTCGGATGAAATCAATTTTTATCAGTGGCTGCAGTATTTATTTGCAAAACAGTGGAGAAGCCTGAAAGTATATGCCAATGAAAAAGGCATCAAAATAATCGGAGATATACCAATTTATGTTGCATTTGACAGTGCCGATGTGTGGGCAAATCCCTGCCTGTTTCAGCTGGATGAAAAAAGAAATCCGAAAGCAGTGGCTGGCTGTCCACCGGATGGTTTTACCGCGGATGGTCAGTTTTGGGGGAATCCGCTTTATAACTGGGAACTTCACAAACAGACCAACTATGATTGGTGGGTAAGCCGTATGGCATACTGTTTTGAATTATATGATGTTGTGCGCATTGACCATTTTAGAGGGTTTGATGAATACTTCTCCATTCCTGCAAGTGATTCGAATGCAAAGAACGGACACTGGGAAAAAGGACCGGGAATTGAGCTGTTCAAAGTAATTACGGAAAGACTGGGAAAGAAGGAAATTATTGCAGAAGATCTTGGCTATATTACCGACAGTGTAAGGGAGTTAGTGAAAGAGACCGGATATCCGAATATGAAGGTTCTGCAGTTTGCATTTGATTCCAGAGATTCCAGTGGTGCAGAAGATTATCTTCCGTACAATTATCCGAAGAACTGTGTCTGCTACACCGGAACACATGACAATGAAACGATTTATGGATGGCTTTCAAGTATTCAGAAAATTGAAAGAGACATGGTATGCACCTATTTGAACAGACAGGGTGCATCAGATACAGAGCTGGCGCATGAACTGGTTCGTACAGCAGTGGCATCTGTCGCTGACTTGTGTATTATTCCGCTTCAGGACTATTTGGTATTGGATAACAGTGCACGCATTAATTTTCCATCCAGTATGGGGAAAAACTGGCGCTGGAGAATGTCGGCAGAAGATATGTCGAGGGAGCTGGCAGGAAAGATCAGAATGCTCAATCAGGTATATGGAAGAGTCGTTAATAAATAAGAAAAACGCCGTATGGTATGTTTTAGCTGCATACCATACGGCACTTTTTTATT
>CAZEPO010000070.1:1566-9768 GCA_964514125.1 uncultured Lachnospiraceae bacterium | reverse complement strand
CTAAATAAGTCCTTTTATTCCCAATGATATCTCACACCGGTTTTCTGCTGCTGTGAGAACGGCCTCCGTCTCATTCACTATAAATGTAAGTTCCGTTCCTTCTTTCAGTGTAAAGCGTGCAGCTTCTTCTGATACCTCAACGCACAGTACACAGTCACCATAGCGCAGATGGAAACGATAGCTCTCCCACTCTTTTGGCAGGGTCGGCTGAAAATGCAGTTTTCCGTCAAAACAGCGGAGTCCAGCAAATCCATTGACGATCGCCTGCCACGTTCCTGCCATGTTGGCGGCATGGATACCGGCATAGAAGTTGTTGTGATAGTCGTCCAGATCCATGCGGGCAGACTGTGCAAAATATCGGTATGCTTCCTCCAGATACGCTTCGGCGTCTGTTCCCTTCCTCTGCAGCCTTGCGCCGATGTCGCATGCCACGATCCCAAAGATACAGGTCGACAAAGAAGAATGATGCAGGGTGACTTCCTGATAAAAATCATAGTTCCTGCGCAGTTCTTCGTCCTCGAACTGGTCACTGTGCAGATACATCGCGATGATCGCGTCTGCCTGCTTCGACATCCGGTGACGCATGATGAACAGCGGGTGATAGTTCTCATAAAGCCATGCGCGTTTTTCCGGCGGGATCCGGTTCTCGTCCCACGGCCTGCGCATCATGAAGCCATCGTCCATCGGATAAACCTGGCGTTCCTCATCATATGGGAAGTACATGTTATCCACGATCTTTTTCCAGAGAAGCGTTTCTTCCACAGCGAAGCCAAGTTTTGCACACAGTTTTTCCAGAACCTCAGGTTCCTTCTCCTGCAGATACTCCACTGCTTTTACTGCATCACGCAGATGCTCCCGCGCCATAAAGTTCGTATAGAAGTTATTGTCTACCAGTACGTTGTACTCGTCCGGTCCGGTCACATCACAGATACAGTAGCGGCCGCCCTTACATGATGCAAAGCTGCCCACATCTGCCCAGATCCGTGCGGTATCGATCAAAAGCTCTGCTCCCATCTCAAGGAAAAATACCTTGTCCTTTGTCACCTGAAGATACAGGGAAAGTGCGTATTCAATGTCTGCAATGATATGATACTGCGCTGTACCGAGCGGATAATACGTCGATGCTTCTTCCCCGTTGATCGTACGCCACGGGAACAGCGCTCCTTTGTCATGTCCGAGCACTTTCGCCCGCTCCCGCGCCTGCGGCAGCGTATGATAACGGTATTCCAGAAGGCTGCGCACTACCTCCGGCTGGGTATAGACCAGCACCGGCATCACATACATCTCGGTATCCCAGAAATAATGTCCTTCATAGCCCTCTCCGGAAAGTCCCTTCGCTCCCATACCGGTCCTGCCGTCACGTCCGGCTGACTGGAATACATGGAACAGATTGAAACGGATCCCCTGCTGCAGCGCCACGTCAGTTCCGTCCGCTTTCTCATGGATCTCCACATCCGCGGTTTCCCAGAAACGGTGCATATATTCCTTCTGCTGACGCTCCAGTTCCTCGTAGCCAAGTGTCTGTGCCGCATCGAGTGTCTGCTGTACAAATCCGTCCAGTTCCTCTGCCGGCAGGTCCAGATCTGAGGTATAGCAGATCATCTTCTCCAGAACAAGTGCCGTATCTTTTTTGCCATCAACCGTAAAGGAAAGCTGTGCATCAAATGTACCAGTCTGTGCTTCCTTCGTTACATCGGCATCACATTTCTTCGCTTCTTTACCTGAGTCCGTATTTTCGCTGTGCTGTATGCTTTCCTGTTCTTCCTGCACTCTGGTTCCTTCCAGTTTCCAAAGGCCATGTGCACTTCCGCAGCCCACCGTCAGCTTGCTGGTCTGTGTGATTCCCTCATAGTACAGCCTTGTTTCCTCTGCACGCAGCTTCACCGGTTCCAGCTTCCGTCCAAACGGGCCATAGTCTACGATCGGATTTGTCTTTCTTGTATGATTCTCTACATCTGCCTGCAGCTTTGACACAAAACAGATCGTTCCGTCAAAGTTCAGCGGTATCACCTCATAACGGATCGCCATGATATTTTTCATTGCAAACGAAACCAGACGTCTGATCCGGATCTTTGCTTTTTTGCCGGAAGGTGAAGTCCAGATCAGGCTTCGTTCCAGCACACCATCTTTCATGTAAAGGGTTCTGGCATAATCCTCGATCTGTCCTGTCTGCATATCGAACCGTTCCCCGTCCAGAAACAGCTGTGTTTCCTTCAGGTTCGGCAGGTTCAGAAGTGACTGGCTCAGCAGCGGCGAACCGAAGTTGGCCTCTCCGTAGCGGATCTGCTCCCGCTCATAAAATCCATTGATAAAGTTACCTTCCAGTCCGGTATCGATATCGAACGGATACGCTTCCTCAAATGTACCGCGCGTGCCGATGTAGCCATTCGACAGCGCGAACGTTGTTTCATTTCTATAATTATTGCTGATCTCAAAAGATGGTTCCGTGATGTTCCACGGTTCCACCGGATAGATTGCTTTTTTGTCTGTCTGCATCTCTTTGCCTCATCTTCCTAATCTTGTAGTTCCACGCGCCAGAAAATTTCTTCATTTTTGAGAAAGGACATCAAATACTCTACTGCATTTGGCTCAAGTGCGGTTTCATGCTGCAGCAGCGCTTTCCGCTTAAGATTTTCCTCCCCGGCTGATACCTGCATTTCCTGCGGAAGCTCAATCCGGATTCTCTCGTTCCATTTCAGGCTACTCGTCGCTTCCAGTCCTTCCGGACAATCAAACACTTCCGTATCGCGTTTTGGCCAGCTCTCATCACCTGCGCAGGAGTGGATCACACTGATATACAGTTCCGGTTCATAACCATGCTCCGCCTGCAGTTCCGCAAGTACTTCGCATACAAATTTGTAGAGTGCACTGTGATCTCCGTGCAGATCATATTCCGATGTCGTATAAATACGAGTTGGCTGTTTCTGCCAAATGATTTCTTTCAGATCGCTTTTAAAGCCTGCACGGCAGTACTCTGCATGTGCGCCATGCCGCTGCATATGATACTCTTCTTTTTCTGGAAGCCCATACGTCTGTGTTCCGCATGCAGAAGTATAGATTCTGTCGTCTTCACTCTCATACAAATGACTCAAAAAGCTGTCTGTTTCTGGCATACCGGTATCCGCATAACCCAAAATATGATAATGCTGATCCGTGTCCAGCCCAAGTATCTCCAGACCTCTCATGGATTCCCGCAGCCGCATCTGTCCCTTCGACTGATCGCTGCAGCCATAGTCTCCGTTTGTCGCCATCACGACATCAAGCGGAATCTGCTTTTTGACTGCGTTTCGGATTACACCGGCCGTCATCAGAATCTCATCGTCCTGATGCGGCACGATTATCAAAAAATGCTCGTTCATATTCTCTATCCTTCTTTTTCAAACATTGTATAAAATCAGCCTTTTACTGCACCTGCTGATACACCTGCAATAATGTATTTCTGCATAAAAATATAGAAGATCATCAGCGGCGCAACACCCAGCATAAGCATCGGGAACAGTGCCGTCCAGTCCGTTGAAAACTGACCGATATTTCTGGTCACTTCCTGAAGAATGACGTCCTTTTCTCTGCTCTGCAAAAACAGGAGCGGTGTCATAAATTCATTCCACACATTCAGTGTAACAACGATCACGACCGTCGAAATAACCGGCTTCAAAAGCGGAAGTACGATCATGAAGAACTTACGGAATACACTGCAGCCGTCAATCGCAGCCGCTTCCTCGAGTTCCTTTGGTACGGTCGTTTCAATAAATTCCTTGAACAAAAAGATCGCCTGCGGTGTATTGATCGCCGCATCTACCAAAATGACTGCCAGCAGGGAATTCATCAGATGAAGATTCTTGACAATCTTATACAGACTGACAATATTCATCTGGAACGGTACGATCAGACCTGACAAAAACAGCAGAAAAAGCCAGTTGCTTGCTCTAGATCTGGTTCTTGCCAATGCATAAGCTGCCATAGAACCAAGCACAACGATCAGACATACCGCAGATACTGTAATGATCAGTGTATTTGCAAACGCACGCGGAAACTGCATGTTCTTCCAGGCTTCCACATAATTCTGCAGCTGCAGTTTGCTCGGAAGACCCAGCGGATTCAAAGTCGCCTCCTGCGGATTTTTCAAAGTCGTAACGATCAGATAATAAATCGGAATAAACCAGATGACCGCCAGTACAATCATAATAATCTCTGTAATAACAAGATTTCTCTTTTCTTTTTTCATTATTCTATCGCCTCACTCCACTTACCCATGAATTTTGTCGTAACAGCACTGATGCAAAGCACGATCACAAAGAAAATAACACCAAATGCAGCACCCGTACTGTAGAATCCGTCTGAGATACCTTTTTTCATCATTACAGTCATAACGGTCTGTGTTGCATTGCCCGGACCGCCTGATGTCATAGAATAAATGATATCAAACACCTTCATGCCACCGATCAGACCAGTTACCACTACGATTTTGACAGATGGACACATCAGCGGAAGTGTCACAGAGAAGAAGCGGTTCATGCCAGATGCACCGTCAATCGAAGCAGCTTCATACAGCTCCGGTGAAATACTCTGCAGATTTGCCAGGAAGATAACCATTGCCCAGCCAACCCACTGCCATACCTGCGTAAGGATCACAGAATAAAGTGCACGATTCGCGGTAAAGAAATTGATGGTCTCAATCCCAAATTTGTGCAGCAGATTGTTGATCAGGCCAAAATCAGATGATGACATGATAAAGTTCCAAAGATAGCCGATGATCAGAGAACTGAATACGGCCGGAAAGAAAAAGACTGCTCTCAGCAGATTTTTTGTTTTGAGCTTTTTATTGAGCACCACTGCCAGCGGCAAGCCCAGAAGCGTCTGAAATCCAGTCAGCAATATCGCATAGATTACTGAGTTTTTGATCGCGGTGAGCATCATCGGTGTGTCAAAAACCTTCAGATAATTTTTCAGTCCTACAAAGCTCAGATTCACCGGATTCATGTCGGTGTAATCTGTAAAGCTGTAATAAATCGTGTATAAAAATGGAAGTATACAAAAAACCAGATAAACAACTAATGCCGGTACAATAAAGATCGCAAAATATTTTCCAAGTGACTGCGGATCATATTTACTCTTTTTCACTATTTTCCTCCTCCTCTTGCGTTTCTTTTTGTCCAATCAAAGGATTTTCTTGTAAAATTGGGCAAAAAATACCCCATGTGCCATTTCAGACACATGAGGCACAAAAATCAACTTTTCTTATTTTTCCAAAAGCTCTGCTACTGCTGCATCTACATTCTGCAGTGTAGTGGAAAGATCCTGTTCTCCAAGCAGATAGGACTGGAACTCTGTTCCGTATGTCTCATGAGCCGGTGCAGCTGCGCCCCACTCATTCCATGGGCAGTAAACATTACCTGCATCTAATGCGCTTGAAGCACTTGTGTAAACTTCCGGAAGTTCAAAGCTTGCACCGTCAAGGTAAGAAGAACCGCCCTGATTGTTCTCCCAGAGAGCTGTCTGTCCTTCTACAGTAGAAATTGCTTCTACGATCTTCATAGCAGCTTCTTTGTTTTCAGAGTTTGCATTTACAGCAAATCCGCAGCCCGGGCCACCGATCAGCCAGCCTTCGCTCTCGCTGCTGCCATAGAACGGCATCATATCCAGCTGAAGATCCGGGTTCTTGCTCTGAATTGTTTCCAGATCCCACGGACCGGAGCAGAACATTGCAGCCTGACCTGTTGCGAACTGTTCCAGAGCCTGATCATGATCGATTCCTGTCATATCAGTTGTATAAACGCCTTCTGTGATCATAGCTGACCATGTTTCCAGATAAGTATTCCAGGTACCGTCTAATGTAGCCTCACCATTGCGGTAGTTTTCGCCAAAGCTGCTTCCTTCTTCTGTTGAAAGGTATTCAGCAGCTACATATGCCATAGAGTTCTTCAGCATCGGCTCCCAGGATTTCAGACCTGCTGCCAGCGGAGTGATTCCAAGCTCCTGGAATTTTTTGCAGACATCGATGTATTCTTCAAATGTCTTCGGAAGCTCGATTCCGTTTTCTTCAAACATTGCTTTGTTGAAGTAGATTCCCTCAAACCAGCTGATACCCGGAAGTGCATATACATCTCCGTTGTAGGAATATACGCTTGTTCCGGCGTCAGAATATTTTGCGCCAAGATCATTGAGCGGCTCCAGATAACCAAGTCTTGCATGCTTCAGTGCAGATCCCGGAGACTCACAGATGATGTCCGGACCTTCCTCTGCGGAAAGCTGTGTATCTACGATCGTATCATAGTTTGAATTGTCAATAAACTGGAATTCAACCTCTACCTCCGGCACTGCCTCTGCCAGATAGTCAAGCATTGCCTGAACCGTATCCTCACTGTTCCAGTATGTCATACGGATTGTAGTTTTTTCGTCTGCTGAAGCAGTTCCTGCGAACATTCCTGCAACCATTGTTGTGCAGAGAAGTGCGCTCATCAGTTTTCTTTTCATGTCATTTCCTCCCTTTACATGTTCCGGTTCTTATGCAGCCAGACCGCTGTCCGGTCTTGCCCTGCATTCCTTTTGATGTATTCATTATATAAAGTAATTTCCATGAAAAAAATAATACATTTTTTAGAAATTGATACTTTCTTAAGAAAATGACCGTTTCTTATTTGGCTTCATAAAACCGATCCGTGATCTGCTTTCTGATCTTGACTGTGAAACAGATCATTCCATCTTCTGTCACACCAGCTGATACACCGCAGCCTTCATCATAATACATGCGGATCCGTTCCTGAATATTATAAAGTCCATAACCTTTTCCCGGTTCCCCAAGAATCTTTTCCAGCTGCTGTTTCTCCAGATGCGGACCATTGTTATAGACCTGAAAATACAAATCCGTTTTTTCCGGCGCATACACAACACGGATCAGTCCCCTCTGCTGTTCTTCGCAACAATCCACACCGTGATGGATCGCATTTTCTACGATCGGTTGAAGCAGAAAATTCGGCATCTCATAATCCAGTCCAGCCTCTGGAATTTCATACTCAATATCAAAGCTGCCGTCATGCATTCTGCTCTGCAGTTCCAAATAAGAACGGATATTTTCCAGTTCGTTCTCAACCTTCGTGATCTGCTTTCCTTCATTCAAAGAGGTACGGTAAAATTTTGCCAGATGCCCTGTGATCTCTGCAATTTCGTCCTGATCGGACCGGATTGCTTTCCATTTGATACTAGAAAGACAATTATACAAAAAATGCGGGTTGATCATCGCCTGAAGTGCCTTGAGCTCGGTTGCCCTTTTTTCCAGACCCATCTTGTAAACCTCAGCGATCATCTCATTGATCTTGTTGCTCATCACCGAAAAACTGTGCGCCACAATACCGATTTCATCGGTGTATCCCTGTTCAACCTCCACATCAAACTCTCCACAGCCCACTTTTTCTGCGCAGCGCTTCAGATTCAGAATACGTCTGCTCAAAAAACGTGAAATAAAGCTGATCAAAAAAGTGATCACTACAAGGCAGCTGCCGATCAGCAGGATCGTTTTGGCCAGAATCCGATTCATATCTCCGGCAATCTCCTGCTTATCGATATAATAAAACACCTGCCAGCCTGTCGTCAGCTTTTCTCCTGCTGCCAGAATATAAGTGTCGGTTTCGCAGATTCCGGTTTCAGACAAACCGCAGATCTTATCCCAAATCTGCTGATCCAGCTTTTCATTTTCAATCGGACGTCCTGCAATCACCTCACCATCTGTGTCCATCAGCAGCACACCATTTTTCAAAAATTCAGACTGATACAGCGCATCTACAAACCGTTCCGGGAAAACTTCCAGTTTCATCACTCCGATCGGTTCCGAAGAGGTCTCCGCATCTAAAAGTGTCCGCGTTGCAAAAATCCTGCCATTTTCACAAGTCCAAAGCGTCTTGAACTCTTCTTGATGATGTACATACCACGGTTCGTTCTCATACTCTTCTGCCGTTTTCAAAAAGCTTCCGATATTCTGACTGATATAAGGCGAATAAATTTCAATCCCCTTCATATTCTGATCGCTTGTGATAAAATACCAAAAAACAGGTTCTACCGAACGATTCAGCTCCTGCGCCAATGCAGACGGATTGATTCTTCCCGATTTCAGTTTTTCCCTGAAATCGCTGTTGTAGGAAAAATATTTCAGATTATCGGCTTCTCGCTCCAGACTGGTCTGCAGCGCATACGAAATCGTTGAAACGT